>NZ_PEGF01000002.1:1641857-1970229 GCF_002742635.1 Caulobacter sp. X
GTCGTCGTCATCGGTTCCGGCGGAAGCGCTGTGGGTGCGAATTCGGTAAGGGCCAAGGCGAGGTTCCGCAAAGGGAAAATGTCCGTACGCCTTCCTGGATGGGAAAGACGTCGAACCTGTGGTGCGACCTAGGCCCGGCGAGCGGCGGCGGCAACGCCGGAAATCTGGAGGCGCTGTCAGTTGGAATGGGGCCACACTCCGCAAGCTTCGGCGTTCATGACGGAATTTTCACTCGCGCGACGGGCGAGACTCTCGCATAACGCCGCTATCGGTTCCTGAGGCGGGCTATGGCCTTCTTGGCTGAGATGTTGGCGGTGGCGGTCGTTTGGCTGTCCTCTTTCGCGCTGTGCCAGTTTGGCGTGGCGACGGAGACGCGCGCCCACAAGGCCGGCCATGCTCATGCCGTGAAGACCGTGGCGCGCTCGCCGCGCGCGGAAGCCGCCAAGCCGCGGCAGGTCCCGACCGCCGCGCCCTCGGTCACACCCAAGGCCGCTTAAGCCGCGATTAGGCGTCGCACCTGTGCGAACGCAACCAAAGCCGCTTTTCGTAAAGGCTTTTCACCGTTAGGTTCATCCGACACGCGAAGGAGGGGCCGGCGCGCGAAGGCTGTCTCAGCGCCCCCCGCCGACGCCCTGGGACTCCGGCTGTGTATGAAGCCTAAGAAGCGACAACCGTTCGATTTCTCCGCGACGCCGACGACTCCTCCCGTGGAGGACAGCAGCGTCGCGCCTGAGCTTCCCGAATCGGCGTCGTTTTCCGATCCCGCGATCGAACCGGCCTCCGCCGAACCTCTGACCCTGAACGACGACCTGGATGTTCCGCCGCCGACCGTGCGGTCGCGACGCCGTCGGGACGCCGAGCCCGGACAGCCCAAGAGCTTCGCCGAACCGGAATTGAAGCCCGCGCCTTCGCTGTCGGTGTCTCAGCCCTTGGCGCCGATCCCCGAGCCCGAGCGCGCCGCGCCCGCCAAGGCGGAGAAGCGCGACGCCGCTCTCGATCTCCGCCTGCCGCCGGGCTCGACGCCGGTGGCGCTTGAGACTGAAGATTCGCCGAGGCGCATGTCCGGCGCGCTGTTCTGGACCCTGGCCTCGGCGATCGCCGCCCTCTGGGCTTTGGCGCCGATCGCGTTCGCGTTCGGTTACGCCAGGGGCGTGCCGGCTTTCCAGGTTGAGGGCTTCGCCTTCACGGTCTTCGCCAGTCTGGCCATCGGCCCGGCTCTGATGACCTTGCTGGGCGCCTATCTGCTGCGGCAGGCGACGGGGATCTCCGACGAGCTGCGCCGGACGCGGACCGCGACGGACCGCATCCTGACGCCCGCCGCCCTGGCCGCCGTCGGCGCCTCCAGCGCCGTGGACGCCATGCGCCAAGGCGTCGATGAGGCCGCCGCCGCCGCCGAGCGCGCCCGTGAGCACATCATCTCCCTCCGCGAGGCCCTGGCGGAAGAGACCGCGCGCCTTGCCGAGGCGGCCGCGGAGTCGGCCCGGATGGCCAATCAACTCGCTCAGGGGCTCGGTCACGAGCGCACGGCGATGGAGACCCTGTCGCAGTCGCTGGACGCGCGTTCCACCGCGGTGGTCGACGCCATCGGCAGCCAGGCCCGCATGGTCGCAGAAGCCTCCGACCTGGCGGAAACCCAGCTGCGCGAAGCCGAGGCGGCTCTGGCCGCCCGCGCCGCCGACCTGGCCGCCGCCGCCGCTGAAGCTTCCGACGCCGCCCGCGTCGGGGCCGAGGACCTGTCGCGTCAGGTCGCTCGCCTGGAGAGCGCCGGCCTGGGCGTCAGCGATCAGGTCGCGGTGGTCGAAAAGACCCTGGCCGCCCAGCGCGCGGCGCTGCTCGAAGTCAGCCAGGCGCTGCGCTCCGAGCAGGAGGACTTCGCCGCCGAGGCCGAGACGCGCACCGCCCAACTCACCGAGTTCGTGGCCTATACCCGTGTGGGGGCCACGGAGCTTTCCGACCAGGCCGCGATGGGCGCCGAGATCCTGCGTGGACTGATCAGTTCCGCCGCCGACCAGTTCCGCGAGATGGCCGATAGCGCCAAGGCGCGTCAGGACGCCCTGGCCGAAGAGACCAAGAAGACGCTCGAGATGATCGGCGACGTCGCCGAGAACCAGCGGACGCTGCTGGAGGAAGAGCTGAAGGCGGCGATGGAGGCCATGGCCGACGCCGCGCTGAAGGCCGCTCAGGGCGTCGAAGCCCGCGTCGAGGCCGCCCGCAGCCGCGTCGATCAGCTCAACGAAATCGCCTTCGCGGCCGGCCAGAAGGCCGACGCGGTGTTCGAGGCTCGCATGGAGGAGGCGCGCGACATCATCGAGCACTCCGCCCAGATGGTCGAACAGGCCGGCGCGCGGACCTCCCAGAAGCTGGCGGACTCGGTGCAAGCCGCGCGCGGCACGCTGGACGAACTGGAGGCGATGCTGTCCGAGATCGGCAAGCGCACCGCCGAGCTGCCGTCCGAGGCTCTGCTGAAGGCCGCCGAGGTTCGCGTCTCGATCGAGCAGGGCGTCGAGCAGCTGATGAACGCCGTGCGGCGCACCGCCGACGAGACCGCGGCGATCGACCAGGCGTTCCAGGAGCGCGTGCGCCGGAATTACGAGATGCTCAGCGAGGCGGCTGGCGCCGTGACCGCTGCGGGCGTGTCCACGGTCGCGGCCCGGGCGGCTTCGTCGTCTGCGGCCAAGGGCCGAGCCGCTCCGCCGCCGCCAGCCGCGCCCGCTGCGAAGGCCTCCCAACCTCAACCCCTGCCGATGGCGGAATTCGACGACGACGCCGAGCCGTCGGGGGATCGCCGCCGTCTTCGCCTGACGCCGACCGCGACGGACGAGGAATTCCGCTCGGTCTTCGAGAAGGCCAGCAGCCGCAAGGCCGCGCCGCCCGCGGGCGAAGATGAGGGGCAGGGCGGCTGGAGCTGGCGCAACCTTTTGTCGGGCATCGAGAACAGCTCGCCGGGCGACGCCGCCCTGGGCGAGAAGCTGGCGGCTGAGATCACCGCCATGGGCATCGATCCGCACGCCCTGCTGCCGCGTCCGCGCATCGACGAGATCGCCGCGGCTCTGCAGACGGGCGACGCCGGCGGCGCTCGCGAGGTGGTCAAGCGCCTGGCGCCGGCCGCCATCCGTCGCCTGGTCCGCCGCCTGTTCTCCGACTCGACCCTGAAGGGCAACGCCGAGCGCTTCATCAAGCGCTATGCCGGCATGGTCGAGGAAGCGGCCGGGCAGGACCGCGAAGGCTTCCTGATGGCGGCGCTGTTGTCCTCCGACGCCGGGCGGGCCTATCTGCTGCTCGACGCCGCCAGCGGCGACCTCGGCTAATTTCGGACGTTCGACTTGAAGCGCGCCTTTGACCTGCTGGCCTCGGCGGTCGGCCTGATCGTGCTGGCCGCGCCGATGCTGGCGCTGTGGCTGCTGGTGCGGCTGACTTCGCCTGGTCCTGGCCTCTACTGGTCGCAGCGGGTGGGCAAGGGCTCGACGCTCTTTCCGATGCCGAAGTTCCGCACCATGCGGATCGACACGCCCGAGGTCGCGACCCATCTGCTGGCCGATCCGGACCAATGGCTGACGCCCGTCGGGCCGATGATGCGCAAGCTGAGCCTGGACGAGCTGCCCCAGCTGTGGAGCGTGCTGGTCGGGCACATGAGCCTGGTCGGTCCGCGCCCCGCGCTGTTCAATCAGGACGACCTGATCGCGGCGCGCAAGGCCGCCGGGGTCGATGTGCTGCGGCCCGGCGTGACCGGCTGGGCGCAGATCAATGGCCGGGACGAGCTGGCCATTCCCGACAAGGTGGCGCTGGACGCCGAGTATCTGCGTCGGCGCTCGTTCCTGTTCGACCTGAAGATCCTTGCCAGCACCGTCGTTCCGGTGCTGACGGCCAAGGGCGTTACCCGCTAGCCGAGGTCGGCGTAGGCCTTTTCCAGAGCGGCGACAAAGGTCGGATTGGACGTCAGAGCCGCCGGGAAGACGGTGTCCAGCGCCAGGAACGCAGCGACGTCGGTCTTGGCGTCTCCGGTCGCCGCGGCGCCCAGCGCCGTCAGCTTGTCCGCCAGGGGATCGGTGATCGCCTCGCCGGCCTTGGCGCGGAGGGCGACGAACCGCATCCACGCCGCCAGAGGGATCGCCAGGCGCTCGATCGAACGGCCCGCTTCCAAGGTTTCCGTCAAGGTGCCGAGGATGCGGAACGGCAGCTTCTGCGAGCCGTCCCAGGCGATCTGCGACAGATAGTGGCGGATCTCGGGGTTGCGGAAGCGGGCCAGGATGGCTTCGGCGTATTGGGCCAGATCGAGGCCGCGCGGCGCGGTCAGGGTCGGGATGATGTCCTTGGTCATCATGTCGCGCGCCAGGGTCTCCAGCGTGGGATCGCTGACCGCCTCGAACACCGTCTCATGGCCGCGCAGGATGCCGGCATAGGCGAGGGTCGAGTGGACGCCGTTCAGCAGGCGCAGCTTGGCCCGCTCGAAGCCACGGACGTCGTCGGTCAGGATGACGCCGACGCTGGCGAGGTCGGCGGCGTCAGCCGGCAGCACATCCTCGACCACCCACTGGGTGAAGGCCTCGCGCTGGATCGGCCAGGCGTCTTCCAGACCGGTCGCGGCGAGGACACGGGCGCGCAAGGCGTCGTCGGTGGCGGGCGTGATGCTGTCGACCATGGTGCGCGGGAAGCTGCCCTCGCGCTCGATCCAGGCGGCGAGCTCGGCGTCCAGCTTGGCGGCGAAGGCCGCCACGGCCGCCTTCAGGCGCCAGCCATTGTCGGCGAGGTTGTCGCAGGCCACCACGGCGTAGGGCGCGAGCCCCGCCGCGTGGCGCCGGCGCAGGCCCTCGACGATGTAGCCGACGGCGCTCTTGGGTTCGCGCGGGTTGGCCAGATCGTGGACGATGTCGGGGTGGCTTTCGTCCAGCCCGCCCTCGGCCGACAGGGTGTAGCCCTTCTCGGTCACGGTCAGGGTGACCATGCGGGTGGTCGGCGCGGCGAGGCGGGCGAAGACCGACGGCGGATCCTCGGGCGCGACCAGCACTTCCTGGATGGAGCCGATGACGCGGAAGGTCGTCTCTGCGTCCAGCTGGGCCAGGGTGTAGAGGCCGTCCTGCGGCTCTAGGGCGTCGCGGACGCCAGGGCTCTTCAGCGAGACGGCGCAAATCCCCCAGCGCGGGTCGGTCGCCAGAAGCTGGTCGAAATAGAAGGCCTGGTGGGCGCGGTGGAAGGCGCCGGGACCGAAGTGCACGACGCCGATCTGGACCTTGTCGCGGTCGTAGGGCGGCAGGGCGACGCCCGGGATCGCGCCGGGATAGCTGGTGGCGCTCAGACGCAGGGCGGAGGAGGTCTCGGAAGAAGCCGTCAAGGGAAGCGCCTAGGGATCGAAGGAATGTTCAGGCCGCCTACATGCTGTAGTCTGGCCTCGGTGACAATTGGCTTGACCAATTTCTAGAGGGTTACGCCGGACTTCCAGATGGCGATCTCGCGCTCGCCGTTCAGCTCGGCCTTGGTCGGCTGGCCGGAGGCGGTTTCGATCACGAGGTCCATCAGCGCGTCCGCGGCCTGCTCCATCGAGACCCCCGCCAGCACCTGGCCAGCGTCGAAATCGATCCAGCCTGGCTTGCGTTGGGCCAGGCCCGAATTCGAGGCGATCTTCAGGGTCGGGGCGGGGAAGCCGAGGGGGGTGCCGCGTCCGGTCGTGAACAGGATCACCGTCGCGCCGGCCGCGGTCAGGGCTGTCGACGAGACCGCGTCATTGCCCGGCGCCTCCAGCAGGGTCAGGCCGTGCGGTCCGACCCGCTCGCCATAGCGCAGCACCTCGACCAGAGGCGCGCGGCCGCCCTTCTGCACGGCGCCGAGGGACTTCTCCTCCAGCGTGGTGATGCCGCCGGCGATGTTGCCGGGGGAGGGGTTCTCATAGATCGGCTGGTTGTTGTCGATGAAGTAGCGCTTGAAGTCGTCGATCACGCGGACGGCCTGGTCGAAGACCTCGCGGCTGGCGGCGCGCGCCAGCAGTATGCCCTCGGCGCCGAACACCTCGGGGATCTCGGTCAGCACCGGCGTGCCGCCGGCGTCGGCGACCTTGTCGGCGATACGGCCCACCAGCGGATTGGCGGTGACGCCCGAGAAGCCGTCCGAGCCGCCGCACTTGAGGCCGACGACCAGCTCCGAGACCGGGATCGGCTCGCGGCGGTCCCGTTCGGCGATCTCGACCAGCGCCTCGACGGCGGCGAGGCCGTCTTCGAGCTCATCCTCGACCATCTGGGTCGTGAAGCTGCGCAAGCGCTCGCGGTCGATCTCCGGCGCGCTCTCCAGCAGGGCCTTGAGCTGATTGTTCTCGCAGCCCAGGCCCAGCAGCAGCACGCCGCCAGCGTTTGGGTGGCTGGCCAAGGCCGCGATCAGCTTGCGGGTGTGGGTCAGGTCGTCGCCCAGCTGAGAGCAGCCGAACGGGTGGGGGAAGGCGAAGACGCCATCGACGCGTCCGGCGAAGCGCTGGTTGGCTTTCTCGGCGATCCGGCGGGCGGTGTTGGCGACACAGCCGACGGTGCACAGCACCCAGATTTCGTTGCGGGTGCCAGCCCGGCCGTTCTTGCGACGATAGCCTTGGAAAGTGCGCGGCCTTGCCTCCCGCCGGGGTTCGGGCGGGGAGGGCGTCCAGGCGAAGTCCTCGACGCCCTCCAGGCGCGTGGCGACGTTGTGGACGTGGACGTGATCGCCGACGGTGATGTCCGCCAGCGCTCGCCCGATCGGCCAGCCGTACTTCAGCACGTCCTCGCCGGCCTTGGCGGCGCGGATGGCGATCTTGTGGCCCTTGGGGATGTCGGCGCGCGCGGTGATGGTCTGGCCGTGCAGGTCCACAGCCTCGCCGCGCGCGATGTCGCGCAGGGCCGTGGCGACATGGTCACGCGGGTCGACCGGGTGGATCGATTCGCGTTGCGGCTGGAGCGCATCAGTCATCGTGAAGTCTCGCCCTCGGGGCGGGGATCGCCAAAAGAAAAGATCAGTGACATGGTAACCGGTGTCAGATTGGCGGCAAGTCGATGTTTCGTCGTAGGTGGCGATCACCGCGTCGCTAGAGTATGACAAGCCTAAATAAACAAAGCCGTTGGAAACGCCGTGACTGCTTCGAATACGCCTTCCTCGAATCCGGAAGAAAGTGAGACCGGCGTCGAGGGCGGACGCCGCCGAGCGACGATCAACGATATCGCGCGTCTGGCCGGGGTTTCGAAGAAGACCGTCTCGCGCGTCATCAATCAGTCGCCTTTCGTTCGCGACGAGACGCGCGAGCGGATCGAGGCGGTCATCGCCGAGTGGGGCTATGCGCCTGATCCCCAGGCGCGAGGTCTGGCGTTCCGGCGGTCGTTCCTGATCGGCATGATCTACGACAACCCCAATCCGCAGTATGTCGTGAACATGCAGTTGGGCCTTCTGGATGGCTTGCGCGGTTCCGGCTTCGAGCTGGTGGTGCACCCCTGCGATCGCTCCAGCCCGACCTTCCTGGCCGATATCCGCGCCTTCGTGGAGCGTCAGAAGCTGTTTGGCGTGGTGCTGCCGCCGTCGGTTTCCGAGGACGACCGGGTCGCCAAGCTGCTCAACGAGATTGGGTGCTCGTACATCCGCATCGCCTCGGTCGAGCTGGACAAGCCCGAGCACATGATTGTCGGTCACGACCGTCTGGGCGGTTTTCAGGCCGCTGAGCATATTCTTTCCCTGGGGCATCGCCGGATCGCGTTCATTTCCGGTCCCGCGACCTTCCGCTCGTCGCACGAGCGGAGAGGGGGCTTCGAGGACGCCTTGGCCAAGGCAGGCTTGAAACTCGCGCCCGAGGACATCGTCCAGGGCGGCTACACCTTCGAGTCTGGCGTGGCTTGCGGGGACGTTCTCTTGGCGCGCAACCCGCGCCCGACCGCGATCTTCTGCGGCAATGACGAAATGGCGGCGGGCGTGCTGCAGTCCGCGCGCAAGGCGGGGCTGTCGGTGCCGAAGGACGTGACCGTCGTCGGCTTTGACGACTTCCAGATCGCCCAGGCCGTGTGGCCGCCGCTGACGACGGTGCGCACGCCGACGCGCGCGATCGGCCGGATGGCCGCCGAGAAGCTGTTGGGCGTCGAACGCCCCGAGCCGCGCGATCTCACCACGACCGAGCCGAGCCTTGTGGTGCGCGAGTCCTCCGGGCCGGCTCCGGCCTGAGCGCTCGCGGCCGCCTGCGGCTTGCATAGGAACATGACACCGGTTACCAAGCGGCCCGAAGCGGCCCCTCGCGAAGTCGCCGGTCAGACAGGGAGCAGACGTTAAGCCATGCCCAGGCCTCTGAATTTCCATGATGACCGGCTGTTTCCGGCCGATGCGACCACGCGGTCCTACGCGCGGGGACTGTACGGCCTGGTCAAGGACCTGCCGATCATCAGTCCGCATGGCCACACCGATCCCAGCTGGTTCGCGACCAACGCGCCGTTCCAGGACGCCACCGACCTGCTGCTGGCGCCGGACCACTATCTGTTCCGGATGCTCTACAGCCAGGGCGTCAAGCTGGACGCGCTGAAGGTTCGCTCCAAGGCGGGCGTTCCCGACACCGATCCGCGCGAAGCCTGGCGCGTCTTCGCCAGCCACTTCCATCTGTTCCGCGGCACGCCTTCGTGGGTGTGGCTGAACCATGTGTTCAGCCAGGTGTTCGGCTTCACCGAGTTCCTCGAAGCCTCGAACTCGGACGCTTACTACGACCGCATCACCGAGGCCCTGGCGACCGAGGCCTATCGCCCCCGCGCCCTGTTCGACCGCTTCAACATCGAGACCTTGGCGACCACCGAAGGTCCGCACGAGAGCCTCGCGCACCACAAGGCGATCCGCGAGAGCGGGTGGGGCGGCCATGTCATCACCGCCTACCGCCCCGACGCTGTCATCGACTTCGAGGACGAGCGCAGCCCGCGCGCGTTCGAGCGCTTCGCCGAGGTGTCCGGCCAGGACGTCTATAGCTGGAAGTCCTACCTTGAGGCGCACCGCCTGCGCCGCCAGGCCTTCATCGAAGCCGGCGCTACCTCGTCCGACCACGGTCACCCGACCGCGGCGACGGCCGATCTCAGCGACGCCGAGGCCGAGGCCCTGTTCGCCGATCTGGTGAAGGGCGATGTGACACCCCAGAAGGCCGAGCTCTTCCGCGCCCAGATGTTGACCGAGATGGCCAAGATGAGCCTGGACGACGGGCTGGTCATGCAGATCCATCCCGGCTCGCACCGCAACCACAATGTCGGCCTGCTGAACTCGCACGGCCGCGACAAGGGCGCCGATATCCCGATGCGCACCGAGTACGTCGATGCGCTCAAGCCCCTGTTGACCCGCATGGGCAACGATCCGCGCCTGTCGATCATCCTCTTCACGCTGGACGAGACGACCTACAGCCGCGAGCTGGCTCCGCTGGCCGGGCACTATCCGGTGCTGAAGCTGGGTCCGTCCTGGTGGTTCCACGACAGCCCGGAAGGCATGATGCGCTTCCGCGAGCAGGTCACCGAGACCGCCGGCTTCTACAACACCGTCGGCTTCAATGACGACACCCGCGCCTTCCTGTCGATCCCGGCCCGCCACGACGTGGCCCGCCGCGTCGACAGCGCCTTCCTGGCCCGCATGGTCGCCGAGCACCGCATGGACCTCGTCGAGGCCGAGGAGCTGATCGTCGATCTGACGTACAACCTGCCTAAGAAGGCCTACAAGTTGGACCAGCGTCCGGACTGGGCTCGTCCCGCCGCGCTGCGCGCCGCCGCCGAATAGAACACCCTTTCCGGAGACTTCTCGATGTTCGCCAAGACCTATCACGCCACCCATCCGGACATGATGTTCGCGGTCAGCAATGACGACCTGCGCGACCGCTACCTGATGCAGGGCCTGTTCCAGGACGGCCAGATCGTCCTGACCTACAACCACGCCGAACGCTTCGTCGTCGGCGGCGTCGTGGCCACTAGCCCGATCAAGCTGCCTGACCAGACCGAGCCCGCCTCGGCCGCCGGCCACCCGTTTCTGGAGCGTCGCGAGCTGGGCCTGATCAACGTCGGCGAGACGACGGGCAAGGTCACGGTCGACGGCGTCGTCTACGAGATCGTTCCGCGTGACGGCCTGTACGTCACCATGGGCGCCAAGGACGTGACCTTCGAAGGCGTCGACGGCGCCGCGCGTTTCTACCTGGTCAGCCTGCCGGCCCACGCCGCGTTCGAGACCAAGAAGCTGGCCTTCGCCGACGCGATCCCGCTGGAGCGCGGCGCGCTGGAGACCTCCAACGAGCGCACCATCTACCAGTACATCGTGCCGACCACCTGCAAATCGGCTCAGCTGCTGCTGGGCATGACCGTGCTGAAGCCGGGCAGCGTCTGGAACACCATGCCGCCCCACCTGCACGACCGCCGCTCGGAAGCCTATTTCTACTTCGGCCTGGGTGAGAACGACCGGGTCTTCCACTACATGGGCGAGCCGGACGAGATGCGTCACATCGTGATCGCCAACGAGGAAGCCGTGATGAGCCCGCCGTGGTCGATCCACATGGGCTCGGGCACCGCCAACTACACTTTCATCTGGGCGATGGGCGGCGAGAACCTCGACTACACCGACATGAACGTGCTGGACATCTGCCAGCTGAAGTAGGGCCGAAAGGCCAGGCGCTTTTCCCGTGTCATCCCGGGCGAAGCGCAGCGAAGACCCGGGACCCAGGGCCACGCGCAGAGCGGTCGCCCCTGGGTCCCGGATAGCCTCTGCAAGGCTTCCAGGATGACACGATTTTGGGATCAGGAAATCAGAACCATGGCCAATCCGTTCAGCCTCGAAGGCAAGGTCGCGCTCGTCACCGGCGCCAACACCGGGATCGGGCAGGGGATCGCCATCGCCCTGGCCGCCGCCGGCGCGGACATCGCCGCCGCGGGCCGCAGCGAGCCGACCGAAACGCAAGCCGCCGTCGAGGCCCTGGGCCGCAAGTTCCTGTCGATCAAGGCCGACTTCAGCTCGACCGAGCCCGTCCAGCGCGTGGTCGACGAGACCGTGGCCGCCTTCGGCAAGGCCGATATCCTGGTCAATAACGCCGGCATCATCCGCCGCGCGGACTCGATCGAGTTCAGCGAGGCCGATTGGGACGCGGTGATGGACACCAACCTGAAGGTCGTCTTCTTCCTGACCCAGGCCTTCGCCAAGCAGGCGCTCAAGCAAGGTGGCGGCAAGGTGATCAATATCGCGTCCTTGCTCTCGTTCCAGGGCGGCATCCGCGTGCCGTCGTACACCGCCGCCAAGTCGGGCCTGGCCGGCCTGACCAAGATCCTCGCCAACGAGTGGGCGACCAAGGGGATCAACGTCAACGCCATCGCGCCCGGCTATTTCGACACCAATAACACCGAGGCCCTGCGCGCCGACCAGGACCGCAACGCCGCGATCCTGGCGCGCATTCCGGCCGGCCGCTGGGGCCGTCCGGAGGACATCGGCGGCGCCGCCGTGTTCCTGGCCTCGTCGGCCTCGGACTACGTCCAGGGGATTACTCTGCCCGTGGATGGCGGCTGGCTGGCCCGCTGACGAAATAAAAACACGCAATCGGCCGATGGTAGCGCAACCATCGTGCCGGGCGGGTTTTCTCGGCTGGTGAACAAGGCTAGAGGGCGCCGTAGCGTCAGGTCTCCCCGCCGCGACGCGCCCTCGAACCCTCTGTCTGCATGGGACCCTGTCGCTCGGGGTCCTCGGAGTCCGCGCATGCGCAACCCGGCCCTGTCGATCGACGTCGATCGTCCGACCAGCCAACACGTCCGCAAGAACGCCAATCTTCTGAGCGATCTGCTGGTCGAGGCGATCGCCTATCTGGAAGGCGAGGAGGCGGCCGCCCTGGTGGCTCGGGCGCGCCGGGTCGCTTCGCACGAGGATGTCGCCAACGGCGACGCCCCGGTGCTGGACCACCTGTTCTCCGACCTTTCGACCGACGAGGCCGTGTTCCTGGCCCGCGCCTTCGCCAGCCATTCGCTGCTCGCCAACATCGGCGAGGACGTCGCCGGCCGCCGCCGCCACGCCGAGGCCGACGCCCAGCCGGGCGACGAGCGTCCCCGCACGCTTGTGGACGCCGTCAAGCTGCTGAAGAGCCAGGGCAAGACCGACGAAGAGCTCGCCAAGACCTTCGGCGCGATGAACGTCGTGCCGGTGCTGACCGCGCACCCGACCGAGGTGCGCCGTCGCAGCATGGTCGACCGCGAGACCGAGATCTCGCGCCTGATGGCCCTGCGCCGCCACCACCTGCCGCCGGACCTCGAGGCCGAGATCCGCGAGAGCCTGTTCCGTGAGATCGCCCTGATGTGGCGCACCCGGCTCTATCGTCCCGAGCGGATCACCGTGAAGGACGAAATTCGCAACGCCCTGTCGATCGTCCGCACCTCGATCCTGCCGGCGATCATCGACCTCTATGGCGACTGGACCGGCAAGATCGGCACGCACGGCCATCTGGCGCCGCTCTTGAAGCTGGGCTCGTGGCTGGGTGGCGATCGCGACGGCCACCCGGGCGTCAATGGCGAGACCCTGAAGTTGGCCTTCGCCAGCCAGTCGCGCGTGATCCTCGACTGGTACGCCGGCGAGGTCCGCAAGCTGTGGTCGAACCTCGCCGTCTCCACGGCCTATGCGCCGGTTTCGGAAGAGCTGCTGGCCCTGGCCGCCCAGACCCGCGACCCCTCGGTCCATCGCCTGGACGAGCCCTATCGCCTGGCGCTGGAGCTGATCTTCGACCGCCTGACGGCCGTGTCCCAGAAGCTGACCGGCCAGCCGGTCGCCTTCGCCACGGGCGTGACCAGCGTCGAGCCCTACGGCCATCCGGACGCCTTCATCGCCGACCTGTCGGTGATCATCGATAGCCTGGAGCGCAACGGCGGAGAGCGCCTGGTCGGCTCGGCCCTGCGCACCCTGGTCGAGGTCGCCAAGGCTTGCGGCTTTCACCTGATGAGCCTCGATTTGCGCCAGAACGCCGACGTTCATGAGCGCACCGTCCACGAGCTCTATGAGCGGGCCGGCTCGGGCGTCGAGTACCTGAAGCTCGACGAGGACGCCCGCTGCAAGCTGCTGATCGAAGAGCTGTCGCACCAGCGGCCGCTGGTTTCGCCCTTCACCGCCTATAGCGAGGAGACGACCAAGGAGCTGGCCACCATGACCGCCGCCGCCCAGGCGGTTCGGGACTATGGTCACGGGTGCCTCGGGGCGTACATCATCTCCAAGTCGGCGACCCTGTCCGACATCCTCGAGCCGCTGGTTCTGCTCAAGCAGGTCGGCCTGGTCTGGGGCGGCGCCGCGCCGCGCGCCTCGGTCAAGGTCGCGCCGCTGTTCGAGACCATCGGCGACCTCGAGAACGGTCCGGCCGTCCTGCGCCAGTGGCTGGAGCTGCCGCTGGCTCGCTCGATCCTGGGCGACCGTCCGGTGCAGGAGATCATGCTCGGCTACTCCGACAGCAATAAGGACGGCGGCTATGTCGCCAGCCGGCGCGGCGTCGCGGTCGGGGCCTCGGCCCTGGCGCGCGAGGCCGACCGGATGGGCGTGGGCCTGCAGCTGTTCCACGGCCGCGGCGGCAGCGTCGGGCGGGGCGGGGGGCCGGCCGCCGAGGCCGTGCTGGCCCAGCCGGCCGGCACCGTCCAGGGCCGCATCCGCATGACCGAGCAGGGCGAGATGATCGCCCGCCGCTTCGGCGACCAGCCCACGGCCCGTCGCAACCTCGACGGCCTGGCCGCCGCCGTGCTGATCGCCAGCGAGCGTCCGGTCCACGCGCCCGATCCCAAGATCGACGCGGCCATGACCGCCCTGGCCGACGCCTCGTTCCACGGCTTCCGCGCCCTGGTGTACGACGATCCGGCCTTCGAGGACTTCTTCTGGTCGGTCACGCCGATCAGCGAGATCGTCGGCCTCAATATCGGCAGCCGCCCGGCCAGCCGCACCGCCAGCCGCAAGATCGAGGACCTGCGGGCTATCCCGTGGGTGTTCAGCTGGTCGCAGGCCCGCTTCATGCTGCCCGGCTGGTACGGCTTCGCCTCGGGCGTCGATCGGGCGGGCCTGTCGGTCGAGCAGCTGCGCGACCTGGCCGGTAACTTCGACTTCTTCGCCTCGCTGCTGTCGAACATGGAGCTGGCCCTGGCCCAGAGCCACATGCCGATCGCCTCGCGCTACGTCGAACTGTCGCCGGACAAGGCGAACGCCCAGCGCATCTTCGCGACCATCCGGCGCGAGCACGAGCGGGCGGCCGAGCTGGCCCTGGCCATCCGCGGCGGCTCCAGTCTGCTCGACAACCAGCCCGACCTCGCCGAATCCGTGGCGCTGGCCGGCCGGGTCGTCGATCCGCTGAACCATCTGCAACTGGAGCTGCTGTCGCGCCGTCGGGCGGGGGACCAGGACGAGGAGCTGCGTCTGGCGATCCAGCTGACCGTGGCCGGCATCGCGGCGGGCCTGCGTAATACCGGTTGATTTCGAGGGGCGGGGAGAACGGCGGCCGACCGTCGTTCTTTCATTGGTTCAAAGTCTTTCGTTTTCAATCCTTTGCTTGTTTGAGAATCTGAGCTTCGCGCCGCTTGCGCTCTCCGGCGCTTTCTGTTTATCTGCGCATGACACCGGTGGCGAAGTGGCCTGGCCACTTCACGCCTCTCTCGAGTGACACCGGTGTCATCAACGTTTCGGTTCGGCGTCGTGGTCGGTCCGTCTCGTTTGCGGCTCTTTGAGCTCGCTCCTGCGCAAACTCCGGGGCGTCGGTCATGCCGGCGCCCTCACTTTTGCGCCGGCGGGCGGGCGAGGGGAGGCGATGCAAAAGGTTTGGGGAAGGAAACGAGGACCAGTGTCTTTCACGCGGATCGCGAGCCCGGCGGCTCGGCCCCGCGTTCCGCCCTTTAGTTTGACGTAGCGGCAAGCCAGTTCTGGCGTGTGTCCGCAACGCGGTCTAAGGGAACGGCCTGAGCCGGCATCGGCGAAATTTTGCTCACGCGGACGTCTTTCCGGCGCGCCGCGCAAGAACGAGCCTTCGGGAAGGAGTTTGAGATGGTGAAAGACCGTATGGCGGTGCTGACCGCCCTGATGGACCAGGGCGTGATCCCGGTGTTCTACCACCCCGACGTCGAGGTCTGTAAGAACGTGATCCAGGCCTGCGCCGACGGCGGCGCGCCCTGCATCGAGTTCACCAACCGCGGCGATTTCGCCAGCCACGTCTTCTACGAAGTCACCCGCCATTTCGATAAGGCCGATCCGCGCGTGATCATGGGCGTGGGCTCGATCGTCGACGCGCCCACCGCCGGCATCTACATCGCCAACGGCGCCAAGTTCGTCGTCGGCCCGATCCTGAACGCCGACGTCGCCAAGGTCTGCAACCGCCGCAAGATCCCGTACTCGCCGGGCTGCGGCTCGGCCTCGGAAATCTCGTACGCCGAAGAGCTGGGCTGCGAGATCGTCAAGGTGTTCCCGGGCTCGTCGGTCGGCGGCCCCGATTTCGTCAAGGCGGTGCTGGGCCCGATGCCCTGGACCCGCATCATGCCGACGGGCGGCGTCGATCCGGACGAGGCCTCGGTGAAGAAGTGGTTCGGCGCGGGCATCGTCGCCGCCGGCATGGGCTCCAAGCTGATCACGCAAGAGCTGCTGG
Source organism: Caulobacter sp. X (assembly GCF_002742635.1). NCBI lineage: Bacteria > Pseudomonadati > Pseudomonadota > Alphaproteobacteria > Caulobacterales > Caulobacteraceae > Caulobacter > Caulobacter sp. X. The sequence goes on from NZ_PEGF01000002.1 coordinate 1,657,423, forward strand.
ACGCCAAGGACTACGCGGGCATCTCCAAGAAGGTCCGCGAGACCGTCGATCTGATCAAGAAGGTTCGTGGGAAGGCCTAAGACCAAATGACCGACAACATCCTGAACATCCGCCCGGCTTCGGAGACGAAGTGGGATTGCGCCAGCTTCGGCGAAGTGATGCTGCGTTTCGACCCGGGCTTTGGCCGGGTCCGCAACGCCCGCCAGTTCAACGTCTGGGAAGGCGGCGGCGAGTACAACGTCGCCCGCGCGTTCCGTAAGTGCTGGGGCAAGCGCTCGACTGTCGTCACGGCCCTGCCGAACAACGACCTGGGCTGGCTGGTCGAGGACCTGATCATGCAGGGCGGCGTGGACATGTCCCACGTCATCTGGCGCGAGTTCGACGGCCTGGGTCGCAACACCCGCGTCGGCCTGAACTTCACCGAAAAGGGCTTCGGCGTGCGCCCCGCTTTGGGCTGTAGTGACCGTGGTCACTCGGCCGCCTCGCAGATCCGCCCCGGTGAAGTGAACTGGGAAAAGCTGTTCGGCGAGGAAGGCGTGCGCTGGTTCCACACCGGCGGCATCTTCGCGGCCCTGGCCAGCAACACCGCCGAAGCCGTGATCGAGGCCGTGGAAGTGGCCCGCAAGTACGGCACGATCGTCTCCTACGACCTGAACTACCGCGCCTCGCTGTGGAAGTCGCAGGGCGGCAAGGAAGGCGCCCAGAAGATCAACCGCCACATCGCCAAGTACGTCGATGTGATGATCGGCAACGAGGAAGACTTCACCGCCTGCCTCGGCTTCGAAGTGGAAGGCCTGGACGAGCACATCAGCTCGATCGACCCGGCCAACTTCAAGAAGATGATCGAGACGGCCGTGAAGGAGTTCCCGAACTTCAAGGTCGCCGCGACCACCCTGCGCAACGCCAAGACCGCCTCGGTCAACGACTGGTCGGCGATCCTGTACGCCGGCGGCCAGTTCTACGCCTCGATGATGCGCGAGAACCTGGAGATCTACGACCGCGTCGGCGGCGGCGACGGCTTCGCCTCGGGCCTGGCCTACGGCTTCATGGAAGGCAAGGGCCCGCAGGCCGCCGTTGAATACGGCGCGGCTCACGGCGCGCTCGCCATGACCACCCCGGGCGACACCTCGATGGTGCGCGCGGCCGAGGTCGAGGCCGTGATGAAGGGCAAGGGCGCGCGGGTCATCCGCTAAACCTCTCGCTCTTTGAAGAACAAGGAGAAGTCCTCGGTCGCAAGGCCGGGGACTTTTTCTTTGACGTAGGGCGGCGTCTCGTTGCCGTTCTCGTCGTACTCGACCTTTTGGTAGCCCGGCGGAATGGGCTCTCCGGGCTTGAAGTAGCTGATCGCGCCGTAAGCACCGCGATAGGTGTATTGCTTGCGCCGTTCGATCTGGTCATGGAGCGCGATGAACCGGGCCATGAGCATGGCGGTCAGGCGCTTCTTGTCACGGGTGTTGCGGCGGCTGGCGCGGGTGCCGTTGGCTACGCGCTTGAGGTTTGGCTTTCGAGGCAGAGGCATGACGGATCTCCCAAGGGCTCCCTTCCCCCATCAAGGGGGAGGGCGCGCGAAATCAGCCTGACGCGGAAACGCCAGGAGCGGGGAGGGATGCGAGGCGCCGGACATCCGTCCGGAGTGTGAGTAGTAAGTACCGTTTCGACGAAGCCCGACGCCTCGCGCGATCGTTATCCGCCAGCGTCCCGTCGGGTGGCCCTGTTCAGGCCTTACCGGGACCCGGGGCGCTCCGTTTCCGGAAGCCCCAGCGGTCGAAGAGGACGGGCTTACAGCCAGACACGCCCTTTTGCCTTCAACCACGCCAACGGCGCGGGTCTGGCCAGCAACCAGATCCCCGGACCGTTCGAGTATCCCCCTCGAACCTGGCCCCGCTCGACCGCCCCCCAAAGCCGCGAAGGTCGCTGGCCGCGCGCCCTCCCCAGTGCTTCGAGGTGGAGACAGGATAAGGCGGTTTCGGAGGGGGTGGATGAGAAGGCGGGAATGCTCGTCGGAGACATCACCCTCTCCCCCGGGGAGAGGGAGGGACCCGCGCATCGCGCGGGAGGGTGAGGGATGTCCCGCTCGCCGAATAAAGCTTAATTCAATCAGGCGCTTGCGCGGCCTGGAGGGCGGCTTCGCCAAACCCTCACCCTCCCACGCCTGACGGCGCGGGCCCCGCCCTCTCCCCGTGGGAGAGGGGTTCTATTCCCGTCCCTTTACGAGCGTTCGGCGCGCAGCTTCTCGTTCAGCGCCAGGCTCGCCTCCATCCGCGCCAACTGTTCGGGCGTGGCGGGCGTCTGGTGCTTGGCCTTCCACTCGGCGGCGGGCATGCCGTGGACAGCCGCGCGGGCGGATTCCTTGCTGATCGCGCCCTCTGAGGCCTCGCTGACCCAGTCGCCCAGGCAGTTGCGGCAGAAGCCGGCCAGGCCCATCAGGTCGATGTTCTGGGCGTCGGCGCGCATCTGCAGGTGCTCGACCAGGCGGCGGAAGGCGGCGGCCGCGTGGCGGTCTTCGATCTCTATGGTCATGTCGCTCGCTCGGATTGAGGCCGCATTTCCTCTAGAGACTATGGCGGCCTCTTTCGACAGGATTCGACGATGGACTTCTCGCGGCTTCGCACGACCAGCAAGGTCACCAACGAGTGGACCTATCCGCAAGGCGAGCCCCTGCGCACCGGCTGGCTGCGGGTCGACACCGCGCCGGACCACGAGCTCTATTGGGAGGAATATGGCCGGGCCGACGGCGAGCCGGTGATGTTCCTGCACGGCGGGCCGGGCGGGGCCTGCGCGCCGGTGATGTCGCGCTTCTTCGATCCCGACCGCTATCGCGTGATCCTGTTCGACCAGCGCGGCTGCGGCAAGAGCCGCCCGACCGTGGCCGCCGACGGGCCGGAGAAGGCTCTGGCGCACAACACCACCGATTATCTCGTCGACGACATCAACGCCCTGCGCGACGCGCTGGGGATCACCGGCAAGATGCACGTCTTCGGCGGCAGTTGGGGCAGCACGCTGGCGCTCGTCTACGCCATCCGCCATCCGGATAAGGTCGCCTCGCTGATCCTGCGCGGCATCTTCCTAGGGTCCAAGGAGGACCTGCTCTACATGTACCAGGGCAACGCGGCGACCTTCGCCGAAGAGCCCTACGGCCTGACCGAGCCGGGCGCCTACATCGCCTATCCGGACGAGTGGAAGGCCTTCGTCGAGGTCATTCCAGCCGAGAAGCGCGGCGACATGATGGGCGCCTACAAGGCGATCTTCGACATGGTCCCGACGACCGACGCCGAGCGCGACCTGCAACTGCGCGCGGCCCTGGCCTGGTCGGTCTGGGAGGGGACGATCTCGAACATGATCCCGGCCGCCAGCGACCCGGGCAAGTTCGGCGAGGCCGCGTTCGCGCTCAGCTTCGCCCAGATCGAGGCCCACTTCTTCGCCAACGATCTGTTCCTGAAGCCCGATGAGATCACCGACGGCGTCGGCGTGTTGAAGGACGTTCCGGTCCACATCGTCCACGGCCGCTTCGACCAGGTCTGCCCGCTGACCCAGGCCTCGCGGCTGGTCGCGGCGCTTGAGCGGGCCGGAACGCCGCCGGCGACCTATGTCATCACCGACGCCGGCCACAGCGCCATGGAGGGTCAGACGGTGCTGGCGCTGACGGCGATCATGGACGGGCTGCCGAGGCTCTAGAGATCACGAAGACGCGCGCGACGGAACAGGCTGAACCGCTCCGGGGTTGAACCCGCATGGATCAACCGTGCGAGTTCACGACGATGACGTCGCCAGTTCAAAAGCCTTCCGTCAGCGCGCTGAAGCGCTGCGGCGTGGCCGTCCTGGCGCTGTGTGTGGGGATGGGGGCGGCCGACGCGGCGCAGGCGGGAAAGCGGCAGAAGGCCCCTCAGACATCGGCCGAAGCCAATAGCGACAACCTGGGCTCGGCGGTGGTGGCCCCGCTGCGCGACATCAATGTTGTCCGCTCCGAGATTCCTGACCTCCTGAAGAAGGCCATCGTCGATCCCTACGCCCCGCCCAAGACGGGCTGCGCGCCGCTCAAGGCCGAGATCGCGCAGCTGGATGAGGTGCTGGGCGACGACTACGACGACCCCAAGGACGACAACGACGACGAGAGTGTCTCCAGGCCCGTGCTCAGCGTCGTGGCCAGCACGATCACCGACGTGATCCCGATGCGCGGCTGGGTCCGTCGCCTGACCTGCGCCGAGCGCCACGACCAGCAGGTGCGCGAGGCGATCAAGGCCGGCTTCGTGCGCCGCGCCTATCTGAAGGGCCTGATGAACGCCGGGACCTGCCAGGGCGAGCGGACGGTCTATGTCTCTGCCAAGGCCGCGCCGAAGCCGCCGCTGGTCGCCGCCGAGGCCGTCCCGGTTCACGTCGCGGCCGCGCCGGCCGCGCCGCCGGTTCTGGTCTCCTCGCCCATCGCTCCCTTCACGACCATCGTGGCGGCGGCGGGCGACACTTCGGGCGTGCAGTAGGGCCTCAGCCCCGCACGAAGATGTTGCGCAGCCACTGGGCGCCGGCCTTGGCGGCCTGGCCCCAGTCCTCGTCCTCGTCGACGGCCTCGGGCTTGTAGGTCCAGGGGTTGAACAGCTTCAGGCGCGGGACCTTGGCGAAGGCGGCCTGGTCTCGGGTCGCCAGGGTCAGGCCGTGCTCAAGGGCCGTGGCGGCCAGCAGCGCGTCGCGGCCGTCGGCGAGCGCCAAGCTCGCGCGGCGGCGGACCACGGCGGCGTCGATCGGCAGGATGCGGCCTTCGAAGGCGCGGGCGACGCGGTTGTCGAGCCAGTCGCGCAGCCCCGCGCCCCCCGCCTTGTCCTTGCGCTCGACGCGGGCGACGGCGGTCTCCAACTCAAAAAGGGTCAGGGCCGAGACGAACAGGGCTGTCCGCGCCGCGCCTGACGCCCAGGCCGTCAGCGCCGCGTCGGCCCGGCCGCCCTTGGCCTCGCGCAGGGCGTAGACGACCTCGGTGTCCAGCAGGTGCATCAGCGCTCCCAGGTCTCGGGCGCGCGGGCGGTTTGCAGATCGAGCGGGGGCAGGGGCGAGGGCATGGCCAAGAGGTCGACGATCGACTCGGTCTGGCCGCTGAGCCGGCGATAGGTCTCGATGCTCATCAGCACGTGCGTGGGCTTGCCGCGGTCGGTGACGAACACCGGCTCAAGGCGCGCCGCGCGCTTGGCCTGGCTGACGTCTTGATTGAACTCGCGGCTGGTGAGGACCTTCATCGCGCGCTCTCTAGGGAGGGAATGACAGGGCTGTCTGTAGGTACGTTACTACATAGTGCTCTTCCAGCAACAGAAAATTCGCCAGCAAAAACAATCTGCTGACGGGCGTGTCAAAAACGCCGTCCGGGGATTGCGCCGGAGCGGCTTCTCTGGTCGGCATGGCGACAAGGCGCAAAGCCAAGACGATCCGTTAGGGGGCCTATCCGTTGTCCGACCTGCTTGCCGACACGCTGAAAACCGCGTCCGAAATCCTGTCTCCGCACGGTCCGGCCACGAAAGCCGCCGCCCACAGCTACGCGCCGGGCGATTTCTCCATCCATTTCTTCCTCCAGCTGGCCGTGATCCTGCTGGCCTGCCGCGTGGTCGGCTGGCTGGGCAAGAAGCTGCTGGCCCAGCCGCAGGTGGTGGGCGAGATGATCGCCGGCGTGATTCTGGGCCCGTCGCTGCTGGGCCTCCTGTTCCCCGACTTCCAGGCCGCGCTGTTCCCCAAGGAGACGCGGAACGTCCTCTATGTCGGCTCGCAGCTGGGCGTTGGCCTCTACATGTTCATCGTCGGCACCAGCTTCCAGGCGGGCCACTTCCGGTCCAAGGCCAAGAGCGCGATGAGCGTCTCGTTCGCCGGCATCGCCGCGCCGTTCGTGATCTCCGCGATCATCACGCCCTTCCTGCTGAAGGTCCCGGGCCTGTTCGCGTCCAGCATCAGCCAGGCCAACGCCACCCTGTTCATGGGCGCCTGCATCGCCCTGACGGCCTTTCCGATGCTGGCGCGGATCATCAACGAGCGAGGCCTGGCCAAGACCTCCCTGGGCACGCTGTCGCTGACCGCCGGCGCCTTCGACGACGCGGTGTCGTGGTGCGTGCTGGCGCTGGTGCTGGCGACGTTCGGCGGCGGGCCGGGGGTGGCGATCCTCGCCATCGGCGGCGGCCTGGCCTACCTCGTCTTCATGGTCCTGTTCGGCAAGCGCATCCTGGCGCCGCTGGGCCGCATGGTCGAGCGCGACGGCGAGATGAGCTTCACCGTCCTGGCCCTGACCCTGATGGCCTTCTGTCTCTCGGCCTTCCTGATGGACGCCGTCGGCATCCACGCCATCTTCGGCGGCTTCCTGCTGGGCGTCTTCATGCCGCGCGGCCTGTTCGTCGAGGAGCTGAAGAAGAAGGTCGAGCCGATCGCGGTGGTGCTGCTGCTGCCGATGTTCTTCACCTATTCGGGCCTGAACACCCGGATGGACATGGTCAACTCACTGGAACTGCTGCTGATCGCCCTGGGGATCCTGGCCGCCTCGGTGCTGGCCAAGTGGGGCGCGTGCTACGCCGCCGCGCGCCTGACCGGCGAGAGCCACGACACCGCCATGGGCATCGGCGCCCTGATGAACTCGCGCGGCCTGATGGAGCTGATCATCATCAACATCGGCCTGCAGAAGGGCATCATCGGCCCGACGCTGTTCTCGATGCTGGTGCTGATGGCGATCGTCACCACGGTGATGGCCAGCCCGCTGTTCGAGGTCGTCTACGGCAGGAAGGCCCGCGCCAGCGGTAAACTGGGCGCGGTCCCGGAAGGCGTTGGGGCGTAGCCCCGCGTCTACTTCTTCGCCTCTTTCACCGCGTCCTTCAGTTCGCCCTGCTTCACATTGCCGGCGACCTGGTCCTTCTTGCCCTCGGACTTGAGGTCCTTGTCGCCGACGATCTTGCCCGCGCCGGACTCGATCTTGCCGACGGTCTCCTGCTTGCGGCCGGCCTCCTTGTCGCAGGCGGCCAGGCCCGCCACGGCGAAGGCCAGCGTCAGGGGGAGGAGAAGGCGATGGGTCATGGATAGCGCTCCGAAGCTTGGGTGTGTCGCGCCCTAGAACGCGAGCGGAGCCGCAAACGATCCCAGCTTAGGCCAGCGCCCGTTCCTCGAAGCCGAAGCGGTTGATCTGGGCGATCAGGTCGCGGTGGCTGGGCAGGTCCTGGGTGGCGCGATCGGCGAAGCCGCGGATCTTGGCGAACAGCTTGGCCGCGCCGGCCGTGTCCGGAAACTCGTCCGCGCCGTCGGCCAGGTCGGTGGCGAAGCCCATGCCGTACAAGATGTACTGGTAGTTGAAGAAGGCGAAGGTCTCCAGATCGAGGATGAAGTCGAACCGCGCCGGCGGCCGGTGACGCCATTGCTCCAGGAGCTCCTGGAGCCGTTCGGGGATCGTGGCCGGATCGGTGTTCTCGCGCCAGAACCGCTCGGGCCGGCGGCTCAGGGCGTAGTGCAGCTTCAGGAACACGATGATGTTTTCGTAGCGCGCCGCCATCAGCTCGTTGAAGCGGCGGGCCGGGGCGCTGACCGGCCCGGTGTGCGGGAAGAGCTCGGCGATCATCGCCACGGCCGCTTCGATCAGCACGACGCCCGTCGACTCCAGCGGCTCCAGGAAGCCGGCCGACAGGCCCACGGCCACGCAGTTGCCGATCCACTGCTTCTCGCGATAGCCGGCCTCGAAGGCGATGCGGCGGGTTTCGACCTCGGCCCCGACATAGTCGCGCAAGATCGCCTCGGCGCGGGCGTCGTCGATGTGGTTGCTCGAATAGACGCAGCCGACGCCGCGCGCGCCCGACAGGCCAATGTCCCACAGCCAGCCGGCCTCGTGGGCGGTCGCGATGGTGTAGCTCTGGATCGGCGCGTCGGGGCGCGCGTAGGGCGCGCGGCAGGCCACGGCGCGGTCGGCGAACAGCACCGGCCGGGCCGACTTGAACGGGGCGTTCAGCGCCTTGCCGATCAGTTCGGCGCGGAAGCCGCTGCAGTCGATGTAGAGGTCGGCCGTGAGGTCGCCGTGTTCGGGCGAGGCGATGCGGGCGATCGCCCCAGCGTCGTCGAGGGCGACTTCGCCGACATGGCCTTGCAAGTGGCGAACGCCCAGTTCCCGCGCGCGTTCGGCCAACACCTCGGCCAGCTTGGCGGCGTCGAAGTGGTAGGCGTAGTTCAGCGGCCCCGAGAAGTCGCTCTCGTGCGGCCGCTTGGGCGCGCGGGCCGCGTCGGCGACGCGCGCCTGGATGGTGACAGCCTCGGCGAACGGCGCGCGCGCGGCCTCGTCCTGCAGCAGCCAGTAGGGCGCGAGGCTGACGCCATCGGTCGAGAACGGCGCCTCGAACGGGTGGAAGAAGCTGTGACGGCGGCCTTCGGCGGGGGCGTCGCCCCAGTCCACGAAGCGGATGCCCTGCTTGAAGGTCGCCGAGGTCTGGCGGATGAACCGCGCCTCGTCGATCCCCAGGAATTGCAGGGTGCCGCGGATGGTGGGGAACGTAGCCTCGCCCACGCCGATGGCGCCGATCTCGGGCGACTCCAGCACGGTGATCGACAGATGCGTCTGCTCGGCGATCCGCAGGGCCTTGGCCAGATAGGCGGCCGTCAGCCACCCGGCTGTCCCGCCGCCCACGATCAGGATGCTGCGTCCGCGCTTCATGGGTTGATAGATAGCAGAGTTCTTGGGCGGAGAGAGGCTTTCGGCGGCGCGGGCACCCCTATCGAACAAGGCGACCCGTCATTGGACTTGTCAGGATCCGGACCGATGGCGGACAAGACCATCCGCCTTGAGTCCGCATCGGCGTCGGCTCGCGGTGTTTGGGGGAAAGCGTATGGGTGCGTTGGATAGACTTGGTCGACGGGGCTTTCTGGCCGGCGTCGCCGCGAGCGCGGTCGCCACGGGCGGTCAGGCTTGGGCGCGCCAGGCGCCTCTGAAGAAGCTGACCGACGGTCTGGCCATGATCGGGCCCGCCGAACGGCAGGCCCGTCTCGTGCGCGCCCAGGCGCTGATGGCGCAGCTGGGTCTTTCGGCCGTGATCACCGAGGCCGGCTCGTCGATGGACTATTTCACCGGCGCCCAATGGAGCCGTAGCGAGCGGCCGACCTTGGCGATCCTCCCCCGCGAGGGGCAGGTCGGCATGGTGATGCCGAAGTTCGAGGAAGGCTCGATCCGCCAGAGCCTGTCGGTCCCCGCCGAGGTGCGCACCTGGGAGGAGGACGAGAGCCCTTACGCCATCGCCGCCGGCCTGCTGGCGGACCGCAAGCTGGCCAAGGGCAAGATCGGCGTCGAGGAGACGATCCGGGACTTTATCGTCCAGGGCCTGGCCGGGGCCTTGCCGGACGCCCAGATCGTCCCGGGCGCGGCGGTGTTCCGCGGCTGCCGGATGATCAAGACCCCGGCCGAGATCGCCCTGATGCAGGCCGCGTCCGACATCACCGTCGCGGCGCTGCGCCACACGCACGCCAATGTGCGGGCCGGCATGGGGCCGCGCGACATCGCCGCCTTGATGGCCGAGCGGACGACGGCGCTGGGCGGACGGGTCAGCTTCAACCTGATCCTGATCGGCGAGGCCAGCGCCTATCCGCACGGCTCGCGCCAGCCGCAGGTGCTGAGCGAAGGCCAGGTCGTGCTGATGGATTGCGGCTGCAATGTCGGCGGCTATGAGTCGGACATCTCGCGCACCTTCGTGTTCGGCGAACCCACCGCCCGCCAGCGCAAGGTGTGGACCGACGTCCAGCGCGGCCAGCAGGTCGCCTTCGAGGCCGCCCAGATCGGCGTCGAGGCCGGGTCGGTCGATCGCGCGGTTCGGGCCTATTACGAGAGCCTGGGCTGGGGGCCGCGCTACAAGCTGCCGGGCCTGTCGCACCGGACTGGCCACGGCATCGGCATGGACGGACACGAGCCGGTCAACTTCGTGATGTCGGAGACCACGAAGCTGGCGCCGGGCATGTGCTTTTCGGACGAGCCAGGCATCTACATCCCTGGCGAATTCGGCGTCCGGCTGGAGGACTGCATCTACCTGACCCAGCAGGGGCCGCGCTGGTTCAGCCAGCCGCCGCCGTCGCTGGACAAGCCGATGGGCTGAGGCGCGGCGCCTACGGCTTCGGCGTGATGCGGATCACCTTGCCGTCGTCGTCATCGGTCACGACGTAGATCGCGCCGTCGGGGCCAACCTTCACGTCGCGGACGCGGCCGCCGATGTCGGTGAACAGGCGCTCTTCGCCGACGACCTTGCCGTCCTTGAGGACCAGGCGATCGACGTGCTGCTCCCGCAGCGAACCGATCAGAAGGCTGCCCTTCAAGGCGGGGAACAGGTTCGCTTCGTAGAAGGTCATGCCCGAGGGGGCGATGACAGGATCCCAGTAGTAGACCGGCTGTTCGAAGCCGTCCTTCTGGGTGATCCCGTCGCCGATCGGCTTGCCGGAATATTCCTCGCCATAGGTGATCACGGCCCAGCCGTAGTTCTTGCCAGGCTCGGGATGGTTCAGCTCGTCGCCGCCGCGCGCGCCGTGCTCGACGGTCCAGAGGCGGCCCATGGGATCGAGGGCGGCGGCCTGGATGTTGCGGTGGCCCAGCGACCAGATCTCCGGCTTGGCCCCCGGCGTCTTCACGAACGGGTTGTCGGCGGGGATCGAGCCGTCGGCGTTGATGCGGATGACCTTGCCCAGGGTGGCGTCCAGGTTCTGGGCCTGGACGCGGCCCGGCAGGATCGAGCGCTCGCCGGTGGTGATGAACAGCTTGCCGTCGCGGGCGAAGACAAGACGGCCGCCAAAGTGCAGGGCGCTGTCCATCTTCGGCGCCTGGCGCCAGATGACCTGGACGTTCTCAAGCTTCGGCGCGGCGCCAAGGACCAGCTTGCCGCGCGCCACGGCCGTGCCGTTCACGCCGCCTTCGGCCTCGGCGTAGCTCCAGTAGACGAGGTTATTGGTCGCGTAGGCGGGGTCCAGCGCCACGTCCAACAGGCCGCCCTGGCCCGATGCGAACACCGCCGGCAGGCCGGCGACGGCGGGCGATAGCTTGCCGTCCTTGGAGAGCACCCGCAGGCGGCCCGCGCGCTCGGTGACCAGCAGCTCGCCCGACGGCAGGAAGGTCATGCCCCACGGGTGATCCAGGCCGCTCGCCAGCACCTGGTACTGGCCGATGACGCCCGAGCTCAGGCCCGGCGCGCGGGTCTGGTTCGGGAAGGCCGGCTTCTGCTCGGGCGCATTGGGCGGCCGAGTCTCGACCGGCGCGCCGGCTTGGCCGGGCTGAGCGGGCGCGGGGCCGCAGGCGACGAGCGCGACGGCGAGGGCGGCGGAGGCGGTGAGCAGGGATGAGCGCATGACGGGAGCTTAGGATGGTTTCGGGGCAGGGGGCTAGGCGGTTGAGGTTTTAGGAAGCTCGCTCACAACGCCACCTCCCGCCGCGCGTCGCTCGCCGTCCGCGCCAGCTCCAGCAGCTCCATCACCCGCAGCGCCTCGTCCAGCGGCACGGGAGGGCGCGCGCCCACAACGATGGCTTCGCGGACCCCGGCGTAGAAGGCGCGGTAGTCGGCGGGCTCGGGGCTGACGTCGGCGCGGACGGGGGCATCGTCCTCGACGGTGGTCAGCACGCCGTGGCGGGTGTCGCGGCCATAGCTGGGCGCGCCGGGGACCATGCCGGCCTTCAGCTGGGCCTCCTGCGGGTCGAGGCCGTGCTTGACGAAGCTGCCGCCGGTCCCGTGGACGGCCAGGCGGAGGTCGCTGGCGGCGGTCAGCAGGCTGCCGTGCAGAATGACGCGCAGGGTCGGATAGCGCAGGACCACGTGGAAGTAGTCGTCGGCCTCCGCGCCAGGGCGCTGGACGCCGATGTCGGCCGAAACCGCCAGCGGTTCGCCGAACAGCAGAAGGGCCTGGTCCAGCAGGTGCGGCCCCAGGTCCATCCAGGCGCCGGCGCCCGGACCGGCCCGCTCGCGCCAGCGGTCGCGGACCACGGGGCGGAAGCGGTCGAAGTGGCTCTCGTACTGGACGATCTCGCCCAGAACGCCGTCGCGGATCAGCCGTTGAAGGGTCAGGAAATCGCTGTCCCAGCGGCGATTGTGGAACACCGTCAGCCGGGTTCCCGCGCGCTGGGCCGCGTCGGCCATCATGCGGGCCTCGGCGGCGGTCAGGGCGAAGGGTTTGTCGACGACGACATGCTTGCCGGCTTCCAGCGCCGCGATCGCTTGCGGGGCGTGCAGGGCGTTGGGCGTGGCGATGACCACGAGCTCGATCGCGGGATCGGCGAGGGCGGCGTCCAGATCGGCGACGACGCGGACGTCCGGATGGTCGGCGGCGACCTTGGCCGGATCGCTGGAGACCACGGTCGCCAGCTTGAGCCCCGGCGTGGCGGCGATCAGCGGGGCGTGGAAGGTCTTGCCGACATAGCCGAAGCCGACCAGGGCGACGTTCAGGATGCGAGAGTGGGGCATGGCGAAGCTGTAAACGAAAAGGGCCGGGGATTGCTCCCCGGCCCGGATCGCGATCGCGTGAAGCGCGGTGGTTAGATCTTCACCGGCTCCATCTTGGGCGTCAGCAGGTGCACCACCAGCAGGGCGATCAGATAGGCGCTGCCGGCGACCAGGAAGATCGGGGCGTAGGTGCCGATGCTGTCCAGCACCTTGCCGATGTACTTGGAGAACACCATGCCGCCGAACGCGCCCAGCATGCCGCCGATGCCGACGACCGAACCGACCGCGCCGCGCGGGAAGACGTCCGAGGGCAGGGTGTAGAGGTTGGCCGAGAAGCCCTGGTGGGCCGCGGTGGCGACGCCGATGATCAGAACGGCCAGCCAGACCGAGCTGGCGTACGAGGCGAAGATCACCGGCACGGCCAGCAGGGCGCAGACCAGCATGGTCAGCTTCCGGGCCTTGTTGATGGTCGCGCCGTTCTTCATCAGGGTCGAGGACATCCAGCCGCCGGCCACGCTGCCGACGTCCGACAGCAGGTAGATGGCGATCAGCGGCGGGCCGAAGGTCTTGAGATCCAGGCCATAGCGCTTGCCCAGGAAGTCCGGCAGCCAGAACAGGAACATCCACCAGATCGGGTCGATCAGGAACTTGCCCAGGGCGTAGGCCCAGGTCTCGCGCTTGGTCAGCAGCTTGGTCCAGGCGATCTTCTCGACCGGGTCGGCGGGGTCCTGCTCGATATAGGCCAGCTCGCCGGCGGACAGGCCCTTGGCCTCGCGCGGGCGGCGGTAGACGATCAACCAGATCGGCAGCCAGACCAGGCCCGCGACGCCGGTGACGATGAAGGCCATCTGCCAGCCGAAGGCCAGCACGATGCCCGGCACGACCAGCGGGGTGACGATGGCGCCGATATTGGTGCCGGCGTTGAACAGGCCCGTGGCGAAGGCGCGCTCCTTCTTGGGGAACCACTCGGCCACGGCCTTGATGCCGCCCGGGAAGCCGCCGGCTTCGCCGATCCCTAGGCCCATGCGCGCGGCGATGAAGCCGGTGATGTGGCTGGCGCCGGCGTGGGCGATGTGGGCGACCTGCCAGATCAGGAAGGCGATGCCGAAGCCCCAGCGGGCCCCGATCTTGTCCATGATCTTGCCCCACGCCAGGTAGGCGATGGCGTAGGCCAGCTGGAAGTAGAAGACGAGGTCGGCGTAGTGGGTCTCGTCCCAGCCGAATTCCTTGGAGAGGTCCGCCTTCAAAAGGCCGATCGTCTGGCGATCGACGTAGTTGATCACCATCGCCGCGAACAGCAGGCTGACGACGATCCAGCGATAGCGACCGATCTTCTCGGATGGCTCGGGCGGCTTCGAAACGTCCATGAACCTTGGCCTTCCTTCCCTTAGTGTTCTTTTATTTCGCCGGGACGGCGACGCAGTCCACGGTTCCGAACGGGCCGAAATCCACGTGGGCCACGTCTCCCGCCACCACGTCGTGAATGCCCGTGGTCGCGCCGGTCGTGACGATCATGTCCTTCTTCAACGGCTTGCCGCGCGCGGCGACCGCGCCCAGCAGGAAGGCCAGGGCCGCCAGCGGCGAGCCCGGAATGGTCGCCGCGGTGGCCTTGCCCACCGACTTGCCGTTGATGAGGGTCTCGACGGGCATATCCTCCCAGGCGATGTCGCGCCAGTTGGAAATGGCCTGACCAATGATCTGACCATCGTTGTTGCCGAAGTCCGAGGCCACGACCGTCGGGCCCAGGGCGTTGATGGTCTTCAGCGGGCTGCCGGCGATCTCGACGCCGACCAGCAGCTCGCCCACGTACTCGGCGGCTTCCTCGGCGGTCCACTGGGTCTTGCCGGCCGGGGCGTCCTTGCCCAGGCGAATGATGAACTCGGCCTCGACGGCGCAGAAGCCGCCTTCGATGGCGCGGAACCTGTTCGGCTGGCCGTCGGTGTTGGCCTGCTGGACCTTGGACTTGAAGATGCAGCCGGCCAGGCGCTCGGCGCCCAGGCGCTCGCGGTGCTGCGGCGGCACAAGGCCCACCTTCCAGCCGACCAGCTCGTCGGGCCAAAGATCGATGGCGATGTCCTGAACCGCGTAGCCGTCGGCCATGGTCGCGGGAATCACGCCGCCCGGATAGCCGGGGACGCAAACACCTTCCTGGCGAGCCTTGACGAACTGGGGAGCAATGGCCTCGGGCGCGAACGCCTCGCTATGGGCCTCAGAAACGGTCACGCCGCGGATCCTCCCTAGAATTCGGCTCAAGCCCGGCTTGGCGGGTTTGCCCGAGTCTCTAGTGGAAACCGGTGTCATTGACAATGAGGGGGTGAACCCGTCGCGGCGGGATTGTACGGGGTTCCGGCCGCTTGACACCAGCGACAGCGCGTATAGCGTCGCTGAGAATTACGGACGTAAGCGCCATGCACATCACCGCCGCCGAAGCCCATGTCATGGAAGCGCTCTGGCGCCGCGCGCCCCTGTCGGCCGACGAGTTGGTCGCCGAGGTCGGCGGCGCGCAGAACTGGGGCGAAGCCACCGTCAAGACGCTGATCAACCGCCTGCTGAAGAAGAAGGCGATCAAGTCCGAGCGCGCCGAGGGCCGCCACGGCTACCGGCCGCTGGTCGACCGCAGCGCCTATGTCCAGGCCGAGAGCCAGGGCCTTCTGGACCGCCTGTTCGAGGGGCAGTTGGCCCCGCTGATCAGCCACTTCGCCCAGCATCGCCCGCTGAAGGCGGACGAGGTGGCCAAGCTGAAGAAGCTGATCGAAGGGCTGGAAGAGCGCTAGTCCTCCTACAGATACGGCCCCCACATCATCATGATCGCGCCAAACACGCCCGCCGCCACATAGGCGGTCGAGGCGAGGATCAACGCGCCGACGGCCAGCTTCATCGCGGGCCTCGCGTCGCGTTCGGCCGCGAAGTACAGCTCCAGGATCGCCAGCGGGATGAGGTAGCTGCCGAACGCCAGCACGATGTCCGCCGGGCCGTCCATCCGTTTGGTCATGCCGATCGGTCGCCCGTTCACGACGATCCAGCCCATCAGGCCGACGCGCAGGAACCAGACGCCGCTGACCACCATGAACGTCCGCATCGCCCAGCGTCTATGCTGGTCGAAACGCCTCGCCAGGGCCGCGCGCCAGGCCAGGACGGCGAAGGCCAGGATCAGGGCGGCGTCCAGCAAGATGGCGACGGCGGAGATCGCCGAGAGATAGCTCCCGCGCGCGATCGTCATCCAGACGCCGCCCAGCGCCAGGAAGCAGGCGACGGCCAAAAAGACACGACCCGTCCATCGGTGCAGGGCGGGAGCGGCGCGCCGAAGGGCTGGGACAAGCTGGGCCAGGCCCGCCAGGGTCACCACCGCGGCCAACAGGACGTGGGCGGCGAACATCGCGTTGCCGGCGGCGTCGCCTTTCACGTAGCCGGTGATCAGCGGCTTGTCGTTCCAGGCGGCGAAGCTTCCGGACGCCGTCCGGGTCCCGTAGAACGCGACGATGAAATAGATGAACGCGGCCTGGCCCAGCGCCGCGACGACGAACCAGAGCCGGGCCGCCCAACCCAGGACGCTTGCG
This sequence comes from Caulobacter sp. X, assembly GCF_002742635.1. Lineage (NCBI taxonomy): Bacteria > Pseudomonadati > Pseudomonadota > Alphaproteobacteria > Caulobacterales > Caulobacteraceae > Caulobacter > Caulobacter sp. X. The sequence goes on from NZ_PEGF01000002.1 coordinate 1,673,369, forward strand.
GCGTCCAAGCTGTTTGCGCGCGCTGAAACTTCGGTGCTCGACATGTGACCTCCTTCGACTCCGGCGACGCGCCGGTCGTCGCAGGTCGATGGGGCGGCGGGCGATCGGCCGTCTCGCCGATTTGGAAATCGGCCAAAGATTCCGGGTCCGCGCGCTGGACAGCGACGGGCTAAGCTGCGCGATGATGCGACGCGAACCGGCTGAATGGCGCATGGACCTGACGCTCACCTCCTTGACCGCGGACACCGCCGCCAACGTCGCGCCGAAGCCGCCCGGACGGCTGCGCGCCCACTGGGCCCTGACCACCGTCTCGCTCGCCTGCTTCATCCTGGGCCAACTGCTTGGAACGCACGCCGGCGTCTGGACGACGCCGCTGGCCATCGGCGGCGCGGCCAGTTGCGGGTTTTCCTGGCTGTTCACGCGGGCGGTTTTCGATCCGGCGCCGCATGACGCCCGCTGGTCCCGGATCGTGGTGCTTGTCGTCTTCCTGACGGGCGTTGCGGTGGTCCTGGGCGATGGCCTGGCGACGCCGATCCTGCGGGTGATCCAGAACACGCACGCGCTTGGTAGCTCGACGGTCCTGATGCTGACCTTCGTCGAACCCTTCACGGGCTACCGTCGCGACCTGCCGGGCGCCGAGAAGCGGTTCCGCATCGCCTTCGTCGCCGTCTACGCCGCGCTGATGGGCAGCTCCGTTCTGGCCGTCAATCAGCCCGGCGCGGGCGCGGCGGACCGCGAGCTGGCCGAGCTGGTCAAGACGATCTGCGCATCGGCGGCCTTGCTGTTCTGCGGTGCGGCGGCGTGGTTCCGCGCCCGTCACCCCCTGACCGCGCCAGGCGCGCGACGAACGGCGCGGATAGGTCAGGGCGCCGAGGACGCCGACTTGGCCCGCCGCATCACATGGCTGCTTCGCGAGGAGGAGATCCACGCCGCGCCCAATCTGAAGGTCGCCGATCTGGCGCGCCGGCTGGGCGAGCCGGACTACAAGGTCACGCGCTGCATCACCGCGACCCTGGGATTCGCCAACTTCAACCAGATGATCAACGCCCACCGGATCGCGCGCGCCCGGCGGATGCTGGCTGACCCGGCGCTGCGCGGCCGGCCGATCCTGTTGATCGCCCTGGATTGCGGCTTCGGCTCGATCGGGCCGTTCAACAGGGCGTTCAAGGCGGTGGTCGGCGTGACGCCGCGGGCGTTCCGCGGCGCCAGTCTGCTAGAGCCTTAGGCGCGCACCGCCGTCGCTTCCGGACCCTGGGCTCTCAGAGCCTTGGCCGCGACGTCCAGCGTGCGCACCGGCGGCTCGGGAACTTCGTCGCCGTCGTCGTCCGGACCCGGCCGCTCTCTTAGCGCCGCCACGAAGTCGTCGCGCCAGGCGGTGACGTCCTCGCGCCGCACGTTGTCGAACAGGGACTCCCAGCGCCTCTTGCGCTCTTCCAGGCTCATCGACAGGGCGCGCTCCAGGGCGTCGGAGATCTCCTCGGGGCTGTTCGGATTGATGATCAACGCGTCCTTCATCTGCCGCGCCGCGCCGGCGAAGCGCGACAGGATCAGCACGCCGGGATCGTCCGGGTTCTGGGCCGCGACATATTCCTTGGCCACCAGGTTCATGCCGTCGCGCAGCGGCGTGACCAAGGCCGCCTTGGCCGCGCGATAGACCCCCGCCAACTCGTCGCGCCGGTAGGAGCGGTTTACATAGCGGATCGGCGTGAAGTCCATCTCGGCATAGGCGCCGTTGATGCGGCCGATCAGGCCGTCCAGCCGGCCGCGCAGGTCCTGATAGGCCTCGACCTGATCGCGCGAGATCGGGGCGATCTGCAGCAGCATCACCTCGCGCCGCATCTCCGGATGGTCGTGCAGGAACCGCTCGTAGCCGACCAGCCGCTCCTCCAACCCCTTGGAATAGTCCAGCCGGTCGACGCCCACGATCATCTTGCGGAAGACGCTGTGGGCCATCATCCGGTCGTAGGTCTTCCGGGCGTTCTCGCTGTTGACGATCTCGGCGAAATCCTGGGCGTCCACGCCGATCGGGAAGGCCTCGGCGCGGGTCCGTCGTCCGAAGGCGACCAATTCGCCGCGCGCGTTCTTCGAGCCCTGCACCTCCGAGAACACGTAGCCCTCGAAGGCCTGCAGCGACTCCTCGGTCTGGAAGCCGATCAGGTCGTAGTCGAACAGGGCCTCCACCAGCTGGCGATGGCGGGGCAGGGTGACGACCAGCTGGTGGGCCGGCCAGGGGATGTGCAGGAAGAAGCCGATGCGGTTGGTGATCCCCATCCGCCGCAGCTCGCGGGCCACCGGGATCAGGTGATAGTCGTGCACCCAGACGATATCGTCGGGCTCGATCAGCGGCGCCAGGGTCTCGGCGAACCGCCGATTGACCCGGTCGTAGCCTTCGCCGAACGAGCGGTCATAGGCCGTCAGGTCCACGCGATAGTGGAACAGCGGCCACAGCGTCTTGTTGGCGTAGCCGTTGTAGTACTCCTGGTAGTCGGTCTCCTCGAGATCGACGGTGGCGACCGTGACGCCCTCGATACGCTGCATGTTCAGCTGGCCGGTGAACTCCGGAATGGTCTTGCCGCTCCAGCCGAACCAGATGCCGGAATATTCCCGCAGCGCGGCGGCCAGGGCCATGGCCAGGCCCCCGACGCTGCTTTCGCCGCCCTCGGCGGGGTTGGGCGGGTTGACGCGGTTGGAGACGACGATCAGGCGGCTCATGCGTGGACCCCCGCCGTTTCCGTCAGGCGCTCCAGCCAGTCGAGGACGGCGTCTGGACCGCTCAAATGGTGGCGCGCCTCGGTGGGGCGCGGCGGACCGGCCAGCACGCCGAAGCCGCCCAGGCGGCGCGCGGCGGCGAAGCCGTCCTCGTCGGTGAGATCGTCGCCCACGAAGATCGGGGTCGCGCCGACGAACGGCGCCTCGTTCAGGAACGCGGCCACGGCCGAGCCCTTGTCCGCTCCGGGCGTGCGCAGCTCGGCGACCATGTCGCCCAATTGCAGGACAAGGCCCGTGGATTGCGAGAGCCGCTCGGCGGCCTCGATCACCGCCTCGGCGCAGGTCGGCGCGTTGCGATAGTGCAGGGCGACGCTGAGGCCCTTGTCCTCGAACAGCAGACCGCGCTCGCAGTCGGCCAGCTCGCCCAGGATGCGGCGGGCGTCGTCCAGGCCGTCGTGCGGTTTCAGCTCGACCACGCCGCCGCCGGCGGTGCGGCGCACAAGGCCGTGGATGGCGCCGATCGCCGCGACGCCGCCGCCCAGGATGTGGTCGAGGTCCGGCAGCGAGCGCCCGCTGACCACGGCCACGCGGTCCTCGAACCGATCGCGCAGCCGCGCGATCACCCGCGCGCGGCGGGCGTCTGGCCCGACGTCGTCAGGGCGCGGCATGATTGGCGCCAGGGTGCCGTCAAGATCCAGGAACAGCGCCGTACGGCGGGCGAGATTGAGCGGCGGGGGCGAGAGATCCACGGACTCCGCCCGCACGACCGGCGTAGCCGCGGTCATGACGAGAACCCCCTCATCTGTAAGCAACATGCGCCAAGAACGCCGAACAGCGAGGTTCGATCCCGCGAACGCTGAAGCTCACGGGTTTGTGCGGGGGATGTGAGGGGCCGGACGAGGGTCTTAGAACAGCAACTTCCGCACGCTGAACTGCACCACCCGGCCGCGCGGATCCAGGTAGTCCGGCTGGTAGGTCACGGGGATGACGCCGTTAGCGTCGCGGACGGTCTGCTTCTCGTCGAACAGGTTGTTGACGGCCAGGGTCAGGCGGGTCCCACGCAGGAGCGGATATTTCTGAACGAGGTCCCGCCGGACGCCGAGATTGGCGAACAGGCGCAGGTTGACCGTCGCCAGGCTGGAGAAGTCGAGATCCGTCGTGGCGCCGCCGGCGCCGCTGTCGACGTGCGTGCCGCTCTTCCAGTTGGCCGTCACGCGCGCGCCCAGGCCATAGCGGGTGATCCCCGCCTGGGCCTCGACCTCGTTGCGCGCCTGGCCGCCGCCCGAGCCGATCACGTCGCCGTTCAGGAGGTCGAGGACCGGAATCCCGTCGGCGATCGTCACGCGCTCCTTCAGGTGGACGGTGTGGAACAGCGCCAATTGCAGGCGCGTGGCGCGCGGGTTGCCGCCGCCGCCCCCCCGACCGCCGAAGCCGCCGCCGAACCCGCCGCCAGGGCCGCGCGCGCCGTCGCCGCGTCCGCCGCCGTCGAAGCCCGTGCGCGGGACGGTGTCGCCAACCGCTGGGGCCTGGGCCTGCTGCTGGGCGTTGGGATCGGACGGGGTCTCGGTCGCCGGCGTCTGCGGACGATCCGCCGTGTCGCCGCCCGACGGCGCGGCCTGCCCGGCGCCGAAGCGCGGACGGGCGTCGCCCGGCTGAGGCGCTGGCGCCTTGCCGATCTGGCGCGAGAAGTTGAAGCCCCAGCGGAACTGCTCGCTCTCGCGCTTGGCGAAGTTGACGGGCCGGGTGTCGATGCGCGTCAGCACGCCGCTCGCGTCGCGCGTGAAGCGGTCGGGGAAGGCCGCTTCCACCGCCGCCGTGGCGGCCGGGAAGCTGGCGACCGGGTTGTCGACCCGCACGCGGCTGTAGTTGGCGGTCAGGGACAGGCCTTGGATCTGGTCGGGCTTGTAGGTCGCGCCCAGGCGCAGGACGTTTCGGGTCTCGGCCCGCAGGTCGGCGTTGCCGCCGCTGATCCGGGTGACGTCGACGCTCTGGCCGCGCACATAGTCGAAGATCTGGCTGTTCGGCGTGGTGATCAGCGGATTGCCCAGCTGGCTGATGCTGGGGGCGTTCTCCTGGCGGGTGGCCGAGACGATGAAGCTGACCGGCTTGATGGGGGACCAGTTCACCCCGCCGCCGATCGTGGTCAGGCTTCCGAAGTCCGAAACCGAGCGGATGGCCAGGTTCAGGTTGGTCGACAGGTCGCCGATCCCGGCCCGCACGCCCTTGCGGCGGCTGGCCAGCGGCAGGTCGAAGCTGACCTGGGCGTTGGCGTCGCCGCGCGACAGTTCGCTGTCGCTCTCCACGCCCGAGCGGCGCGAGGTGGCCGTCAGGCGCGAGCCGGTGACCCCCAGCTTCAGGGTCGTCGACAGGTCGCCGGCGCGGAGTTTCGCCAGGGCGCCGTTGGCGACGAACTGCAGGTCGCCGCTGTCGGTGGTCGAGCGAGCGCGGTCAGCGTTGACGGAAAGGCCCGTCAGCGGCGCGAACGGATTGAACGTCGGGTCCAGCGCGGTCAGACGCGCCTGCGCGCCGGTCACATCGACGCTGCGATCGGTCTCGGTCTTGCTGACCGCGTGGTCGTAATTGCCGGTCAGCGACAGCCGCAGGGTCTCGGTGTCGCGGTTGAGGGTGAAGCCGGCGTGGCCCGCCAGATTGCGGTTGGTCTGACCCAGGGCGTCCTGGTCGCCGAGATAGCGGTAGAGGGCGACGTCCTGGCCGAAGGGCGAGAAGGGATCGGCGGCGGGGATCACCAGGCGCGCGCGGGCGGGGCCCAGCAGGGAGTCGCTCTGCGACGCCGTCAGGCCCAGGTTCAGCGTCGCCGAGACGTTGTCGAGGATGTAGCGGTTGGTGACGCTGTTGATCGATACCTGCCGATTGCGCGGCAGCAGGGTGCGATCATCGGTGATGTCGCTGGCGTTGGCGCGGTTCGCGCCCGGCAGGAAGGCGGACAGGGGCTGAGCGGCGCCGGCGGCCGAGGCGGGGACGCCCGCGACGGTTACCGGCGAGCCGGCGAGGGCGCTCAGCGCCGTCAGAGAGCCGCCAGACGCGGGCGAGATATTGCCGGTGAAGTCGTAGAGGCCGCTGTTGCTGCGGCTGACCAGATCGCGGTCGCTTTCCAGCAGCTCGTCGGCGTTCTGGATCTTGATGGCGAGGTTGGTACGGCCGTCGCGGTTCAGGCGCAGCTGGCTCCAGTTCAGCTGCTCGGTCGCCTGGCCGCCTTCGGTAGAGCCGCCGACCGTGGCGTCCACGGTCTGGGCCCGGAAGCGCTGGCGCAGCACGATGTTCACGACTTTCTGGTCGGCGGTGTAGCCGTACTTGAGGGCCACCTCCTCGGGCAGGATCTCGACGCGCTGGATCGCTTCGGTCGGGATGTCGCGGATTTCGCCCGGGCCCGAGATGCGGCGGCCGTTCAGCAGCGTCACCGGATCGCCGCCGAGCCCGCTGGTGGTCTGGGGCGCCAGCTCGGTCAGAAGGTCCTCCATCGACGAGACGCCGAACGAGCGCACGTCGGCGGCGCTGAAGGTCTCCTCGGGCGGAATGTCGCCAAGCACCGCGCCATAGGGCTTGCCGCTGGCGGTGATGGTGATGGCCTCGACCTCGGTGTCCAGGTCTTCGGGCGTCACTGGCTTCTGCGCCGTCTGCGGCGCGCGCTGAGGCGTCGCTGCCGGTGCGGCGGCGGGCTTGGCTTGGGAGGCGGGGGCGGCGGGTTTGGCGTCCTGGGCGTGGGCGGCGCCGGCCGCGACAAATCCCATGAACCCGACCAGGGCCAGCTTGTGGCTTGTCAAGGAACGTCTCCGAAGTCTCAAAGTCCCAAGATCGCCGATGCCTGCCGCATGTGGCGTCCGGATTTCAGTGCTTGCCAAGATTGCAACATCCGGGCCTTGCGAAAGCCTAACGGACGGAGGTCCAGGGGCGGCTCAGCAGCACCGCGCAGTTGATCAGCCCGACCAGCGAATAGGTCTGCGGATAGTTCCCCCACAGCTCGCCGTCCGCGAAGCCGATGTCCTCGGACAGCAGGCCCGCGCCGGTGCGGCGGCTCAGCATGTCCTCGAACAGCGCGCGGGCTTCTTCGGATCGGCCCTGAAGGTGCAGCGCCTCGATCAACCAGAAGGTGCAGATGTTGAACGCCGTCTGCGGCGAGCCGAAGTCGTCGGGGATGGCGTAGCGCAGCAGGTAGGCCCCGCGCCGCAGGCCTTCCTCGACGGCCTTGAGCGTGGCGAGATTGCGCGGGTCCTCGGCCTTCTGAAAGCGCAGGTCGACCAGTTGCAGCAGGGAGGCGTCCAACTCGTCGCCCTCGAAGGTGGCGGCGAAGCGGCCCAGCTCCGCGTTCCAGGCGCGGTCCTCGATGACCTTGCGCACATGGGCGGCGCGGCCGTTCCAGAAGGCGGCCTTTTCGGTCAGGCCCAGCTTCTCGGCGGCGTTGCCGAGGCGGTCGCACGCGGCCCAGCACATGGCCGAGGAATAGGTGTGGACGTTGGCGCGGCCCCGGAACTCCCAGAGGCTGGCGTCGGGCTGGTCGTGCAGCCGGAAGGCCTGCTCGCCGACCGGCTCCAGCGCCTCGAAGTCGTCGATCGTGGCCGGCCGCAGCAGGCGCTCGTCGAAGAAGGCCTGCACCGTCGAGAGCACGATCTGGCCGTAGACGTCGTTCTGGATGTGCTCGAACGCCTGGTTGCCCACGCGCACCGGCCCCATGCCGCGATAGCCGGGAAGGTCGGGGGCGACGCGCTCGGTCAGCACCTCCTCGAAGCCGACGCCGAACAGGGGCTGGATGTGGCCGCCCTGGGCCCGGTCGACGATGTTGCGCAGATAGCCGAGATAGTTCTCCAGCACGTCCACCGCGCCCAGCCGGTTCAGGGCCTGGACCACGTAATAGGCGTCGCGCAGCCAGCAGTAGCGGTAGTCCCAGTTGCGGCCGCTGTCGGCGTGCTCGGGGATCGAGGTCGTCAGCGCCGCGACGATGGCGCCGGTCTCCTCGTGCTGGCACAGCTTCAGGGTGATGGCCGCGCGGATCACGGCCGTCTGCCACTCCAGAGGCACGGCCAGCCCCCGCACCCAGTGCTTCCAATAGCTCTCGGTCTCGCGCAGCATCCGCTCGCAGGTCGGGCCCACCGGAGCCTCGAAGCCTTCATCGGCGCCCAGGAACATGGCGATCGGCTTTTCCAGGCGGAACGTGCGCTCCTCCAGGATGTGCGAGACCGGCGCGTCGGTGGTCAGCCGCATCGTCATGTCCGAGCAGAGATAGCGGATGTGGTGCGAGCCGCGCGTGTGTTCGGCGACCTTGGCGCCCCAGCCCGCCGTGGGGCGCAGGCGAAGGGTGATGCGCGCCACCCCGACCAGCGGCCGGATCAGGCGGATGAAGGCGGTGGGGCGGAAGATCCGGCCGAACTGCTCGTAGCGCGGGGCGAAGTCGATGATCTCGAGCCGCGCGCCGTCCAGGTCGGCGATCTCGGTGCGCAGGATCGGCGTGTTGCGGATGTAGCCCTGGCGGACCTCGGCGCGGCGGTCGACCTGCACGTCCCACAGGCCCTTGGCGTCCTGGCCGTCGGGATCGGCGTCGTCGAGCAGGGCGCTGAACACCGGATCGGAGTCCACGCGCGGCGCGCAGGCCCAGACGAAGCGGCCGGCGGTGTCGATCAGCGCGCTGACCGCGCAATTGCCGATCGGGAAGAGGTCGAGCGTCTTCTTGTCCAAGGTCTTGTTCCTAGCGCCCCCTCGGGCCGCCCCCAGGGGTCCCCGTTCGCCGGTTGAAACCAACAGTGTGGCTTGCGGGTTCCTGTCTTCGAGAAATCCGTCGCGACGGCGCGGCGGAAGGGTGGGGCGAGGGTCTGTCGCGTTGACGGCGAAGGTCCAGGCGACCATCTGAACTTCAAGACGCGGCGCGGCCGCGCGAAGGCGACGGACAGAGTGACGGTGAAGCGAGTCTTGAGATCCTGCGGCGTCCTGGCGGCGGCGCTGAGCGTGTTGCCCGTCTCGCCGGTCTTGGCCCAATCCCAGAGCCCGCCCGTCGCCGCCGGTCGCCAGGTGCAGGCGGTTCCGGTGGTTCCCGCCAAGCCGGCGGTCGACCTGACGACCCTCTCCTTGAGCGCCGCCCAGGCCGACGCCTTGGCCCAGGCTCTGCGCGGCGCGGACGCCCACGGCTTGCCGCCGGAGACGTTCGCGCCGGACGCGGCGATGGCGCTGCTGGCCGGCCAGGACCCGGCCGCCCGCGCCAAGGGCCAGGCGCAGCTGATCGACCTGACCCTGGCCTATGCCCGCGCCGTCCATGTGGGCCGCCTGCCGACCAGCGCCTTCATGGCCGAGTGGGGGCTGCGGCCGGACGCTTACGACCCCGCGCCGGACTTCGCAGCCGCCGTTCAGCAGGATCGGATCGCCGCGTGGCTGGCCAGCCTGCCGCCGCCGTATACGGGCTATCAGACGCTGATGACGGGCCTTGCGACCTATCGCGGTCTCGCGGCCAAGGGCGGTTGGAGCGTGGTGCCGTCAGGCCCCAGCCTGACCGAAGGCATGACCGATCCGCGCGTGAAGGTCCTGCGGGCGCGTCTATCCGTCGAGGACGCCACGGTCGCCCGGACCGGAAGCGACCTCTATGATCCCGCCTTGGTCCAGGCCGTGCAACGCGCTCAAAAGCGTTTCGGCCTCGATCCCGACGGCGTGGTCGGACCGGGCACGCTGCGCGCCTTGAATGTGCCCATCGCGCGCCGCATCGACCAGATCGAGGCCAATATGGAGCGCTGGCGCTGGCTGCCCCAGACCCTGCCGGCCGATCGCATCCAGGTGAACGTCGCCGCCGCGGTCATGTCGGTGTTCCAGCAGGACGTCCCGACCCTGACCATGCGCGCCGTCACCGGCCGCCCGGGCGACGAGACGCCGATGCTGTCGTCGCTGATTCACAGCATCGTCCTGAACCCGCCCTGGAACGTGCCGCAGTCGATCGCCGCCAAGGAGATCTGGCCCAAGGAAAAGGCCAGCCCCGGCTATCTGGCGCGCAACGACTTCATCGTCATCCCGACGGGCGACGGCGGCTCGCGCCTGCAGCAGAAGGCCGGCCCCAAGGCGGCGCTGGGGCAGGTGAAGTTCGACTTCGACAACCCCTACGGCGTCTATCTGCACGACACGCCCAGCCGCTCGAAGTTCGACAGCTTCAGCCGCCTGGCCAGCCACGGCTGCGTGCGCCTGCAAAAGCCGATCGAGCTGGTGAAGCTCCTGATGGCCGGCGACCCGGTCTGGACGCCGGAAAAGATCGACGCGACCCTAGCCTCGGGCGAGACGGTGCGGGCCAAGTTGCCCCAGCAGATGGCGGTCTTCCTGCTGTACTGGACGGCCTATGTGACGCCGGACGGGCAGGTGAATTTCCGCGACGATCCGTATGGCTGGGACAAGGAGCTGGTGCAGCGTATCGCCGCACTCTGACCCGGCTCAGCTTGCATTCTTAACGTTCTTGCGGTGTCCTGCCCCCACTTCAGTGTCGGGTAAGGGCGTAAACGCATGCATCGACGTAAGCTGCTCCAGTGGGGGCTGGGCGCTTTCGGGGCCGGACTTCTGCCGCTCGCGGCCGCGCGCGCCGACGACGACATCATCGGCGCGATCCTTCAGGGGAAACATCCGACCGCGGCTCCGGTTCCCGCCGAGCCGGTTCTGCCGCCCACGCCGGCGGCCGCGCCGGCGCCCATCGAGACGCGTTGGGTCCATCTGCATAACGTGCACACTGGCGAGAAGCTGGAAGCGGTCTACTGGGAGAACGGCGAGTACGTCCCCGACGCGGTCCAGGCCCTGAACAAGGTGCTTCGCGACTATCGCAACGACCAGGTCCACCCGATGGACCCCGGCCTCTATGACATTCTGGGCAAGATCCAGGCCCGCACCGAGGCCAAGTCGCCCTTCCAGGTGATCTCCGGCTATCGCTCGCCGGCGACCAACAAGATGCTGTCCAACCGCAGCGGCGAAGTCGCCAAACACAGCCTCCACATGGAGGGCAAGGCGATGGACATCTATCTGGAGGACGTCGCCCTCGAACACGTAAGAGCCGCCGCCCTGGATCTCGGCATGGGCGGCGTGGGTTATTATCCGCAGAGCCGGTTCGTCCACGTGGACGTGGGCCGGGTGCGCCAATGGAAGGGCGCGTGATCGAAGCGAGGTAGGATGAGCGAGCGTCGCGGCGGCCGGTTCGGCTGGATCTTTGTCGGCTTCGTCCTCGGCGTCCTAACCACCTTCGTGGCGATCTTCTTCCTGAACCTGGCCGACGATAGCGGCGTCGAAGACTACATGGAGCCGCGCGCCACCGCCGCCGAGCAGGCGGCCGACGCGGCCATGCGCGGGGCTCCAGCCTCGGAAGCGCAGTCGTCTCCCACGGCGCCGCCTATGGCCGCTCCCACGCCGGAAGCGCCCCCGGCCGCCGCGCCGCCGCCCGCTCAGCTGGATCCCCAGGTCGCCGAAGACGCCGCCGCCGCCGGCATGACGTCCCGCGCCAAGCCGAAGTGAGCCGCGACAACCCGTCTCACGATTCATCCACAGCCTGCTGACACCGCGCTGGCGGCAGGAGGGGCGCAGTTTCCTTGGGCTATCAAGGAGATGCGCTTGACCATCAAGGGAAGCTGCGTGTGCGGGGGCGTGCGGTTCGAGTTGTTCGAGCCGCCCGCGATGATGGGGACGTGCCATTGCTCCCGCTGCCGAAAGGCTGGGTCCAGCACCTATGCCTATGTTCGGGCGGAGGCTTTCCATTGGCTGGCGGGTCGAAATCTGCTGATCCGCTATCAGCCGAAACCGCCGATGCGGTTCAATCGCGTCTTCTGTCGTCGCTGCGGCACGTCGATCGGCGACCCCTATGCGGGCCGCATCTTGGCGATCTCGGCCAACTGCCTGGACGACGACATCGAGGCGCGGGTGAAGTTTCATGAATACGCGCCGGACAAGCCCTCCTGGTACGAGATCTGCGACGACGCTCGTCCGTATGGGCGCGAAACCGGCGGAGGATAGGTGATCAGGCCGCTTCGTCTTCGGGCGGGACGAAACGCGTCATGATCGCGCGCCGCGAGAATTGCATCAGCGTAGCGATGTAGTCTTCCAGCGCCTCGATGCGTTCGGCCTGGCGGACCACCAGAGCCTCAAGATCGCGCAGCCTCTCTTCGACCTTGTCGGTCATGACCGTCTCCGTTCCAGCCGCCGTCATGGAGCGCCGGCTGGAACGGAAGGTCAAGCGTGCGCCTGCACGCTTTCGGTTATTCCTTCGGCGCGGGCATGGCGGGCAGGGCGCCGGCCTTGCTCTTCATCGCCGCGTGTTGCGCCGGGGGCAGCGGGATCAGACCGCGGCCCTGCAGGTAGCCGCCGCGACCAGTGGCGGCGTCCGACACAAACTCGGTGACGAACTCCTTCAGGCCCGGCGTGACGCCGACCTGCGACTTCTTCACGTAGATGAACAGCGAGCGCGACAGCGGATACTGGCCGCTGGCGATCGTGGCCGGGGTCGGCTTCACGCCGTTGACCGCCGCGCCCTTGATGCGCGAGGCGTTCTCTTCCAGGAACGAGAAGCCGAACACGCCCAGGGCGTTCGGGGTCTTCTCGATCGTGCCGACGATGGCGTTGTCGTTCTCGCCGGCGTCCACCCAGCCGCCGTCGGTGCGCATCGGCGAGACAGTGGCCTTGAACTTCTTCTCGTCCTCGCCCTTCATCTTGGCCAGGGTCGGCAGCTTGGCCGCGCCGCCTTCCATGGCCAGCTCGACGAAGGCGTCACGGGTGCCCGAGGTCGGCGGCGGCCCGTAGACCAGGATGCGCGCCTTGGGCAGGCCAGGACCGACTTCGTTCCAGTTCTTGTAGGGCTGCTTGACCAGCTGGCCGCCGCGCAGGGTCTGGTCGGCCAGGCCCAGATACAGCTGCTCGAGCTTGAAGTTGAAGTCCGGGCCTTGCTTGTCGGTCGCCACGACGATGCCGTCGAAGCCGATCTTGATCTCGACGATGTCCTTCACGCCGGCCTTCTGGCAGGCCTGGAACTCGGACTTCTTCATCGGGCGCGAGGCGTTGGCGATGTCGGGGAACTTCTCGCCCGTACCGCCGCAGAACATCTTGATGCCGCCGCCGGTGCCCAGGCTCTCGACCTTGGGCGACTTCTTGCCGGTCTTCTTCGAGAAGTTCTCGGCCACGCGGGTGGAGAAGGGGAACACCGTCGAGGAGCCGGCGGCCCAGACATAGTCGCGGGCCGCGTGGGCCTGATCGGCGACGGCGAGCAGGGCGATGGTCGCGACCGCGCCAAGAAGCTTGTTCATGTCGTCAAATCCTGTGTCGTCCGGGGGAAGTTGGGGGGAACATGCCGGATCGATGAGCGGGCTTTTGTCACAGTTCGGCGACAGTTTTGCGACAGCGTCCGTGTGCGGACGAAGCTTGACCTTGGCGCGGGGCGCCATCCCCGCTTGACCCGTCCACCCGCCGCGCCTACGCCGGTTCTCGAAGGCATGGAGGCCGCAAGGCCTCCGGGAACGCGGTGACCAATCCGCGGCTGCCCCCGCAACTGTGATCGTCCGTCGATCGTCGCGGCCTCACGCCACTGGAGCTTCGGTTCTGGGAAGGCGCCGCGACGGGAGGGCGTAAGCCAGGAGACCGGCCTTCGTCACATCAACGCGGCCGGCGGGGTGTCCGGCGAAGGACGGACGATGAGCGAAGAAACGCACCACGAGGCGGCCCAAGAGGCTGAAAAGAACGCGCGCCATAACGCCAGGATGAAGGCGATCCAGGCGGCTCGCGCCAAGATGATGGCCGAGAAGAACATCGAGAAGGGCCTGCTGATCGTCCACACGGGGGCGGGCAAGGGCAAGACGACGGCGGCGCTGGGCATGGCCATCCGCGCCATCGGCCACGGCCACCGGGTCAGCATCATCCAGTTCATCAAGGGCGCGATGACAACCGGCGAGAAGGTGGTATTCGACGCGTTTCCCGACCAGGTCGAGTTCCGGCCGATGGGCGAGGGCTTCACCTGGGACACTCAGGATCGCGCCCGCGACATCGCCGTGGCCCGCGCGGCCTGGGAGGTGATCAAGGCGCGCATCCTCGATCCCGACGACTGGGACATGGTCATCGCCGACGAGCTGAACATCATCCTGCGCTACGACTATCTGCCGCTGGCCGAGGTGCTGGAGGTCGTGGCCGCGCGGCCCGAGGGCAAGCACGTGGTGATCACCGGCCGCAACGCGCCCGACGAACTGATCGAGGTCGCCGACCTCGTCACCGAGATGGCCCAGGTCAAGCACCCGTTCCGCGCCGGCGTGAAGGCCCAGGCGGGGATCGAGTTTTGAGTGTCCTGCGCGAGGCCGACGACGGTCCGGCGGTGGTGGTCTGCGACACCTGCCGCTTCTCGGCGGAGGAGCGCGACGGTCCGGACGGCGTGCGGGGCGGCGCGCTGCTGGCGGCGGCGTTGCGCGAGGCGGCCGACGGGACGGGCGTGGCGGTCCAGACCATGCCGTGCCTGTTCAACTGCGGCCAGCACTGCTCGGTCCACCTGCGCGCGCCGGGCAAGATCGGCTACGTCCTGGGCCGCTTCGAGCCGACCGCGCAGGCGGCGCGGGCGATCCTGGACTACGCCCTGGCCTATGCCGCGAGCGAGGAGGGCGTCGTGCCCTACCGCCAGTGGCCCGAGGGCGTGAAGGGCCACTTCATCGTCCGCGTGCCGCCGGCCGGCAAGCTGGTGGCGGACTAGGTCACCACCCGCCGTAGTGCGGCGCGAAGCGGGCCCTCAGGTCGTCGACCTCGCGCTCGGCGTCGCGGATCGCGTCCGCCGCCCGGCGGCCGTCCTCGATCGCCTCGCGGCGCTCGCGGCGCAGGCGATGCAGACGGTCGCGCAGCTCGCGGATCTGCTCGTCGGTCAGCTTGGGATTGCGCAGCTCGTCCTCGACGCCGTCGGCTTCTCGCGCGCGCCGGTCGGCCCGGGCGTCGGCGCTGCTGAGGTCGGAGCGGGCGCTGGAAAGGCGGCTCTCGGCGGCGTGGACCCGCTCGCCGTCCGCATAGCCGCCCAGGAACTCCGGCTCGACGGGCGGCGGGCAAACCCCGGCGTAGGAATGGCCTTGGCGTCCAACGCGGAAGCCGTTCATTTCGGTGCAGTAGCGCATCAGGCCCTGGTCGCGGCCCTGGATGTAGAGGCTCATGTCGGGGGCGACGCCGGTCTTCTCGCAGGCCTTGGCGTGGTCTTCGATCCGGCTCATCGACCGACCGTCGGCGCCGTCGATATAGCCGATGGCCCGCCAGTCGCCTTGCAGGCACTGCTCCTTGCTGAGCGTGGCGCAGGCGGCGACCGTCAGGCCGGCGAGGACGACGAAGGCTCCGATGACCACGGACCGCTTACCAGGAACACGCATTTCAACCTCCCCAGGGCTTGGCCCTCGGGAGCAGTTGGAGCTTGGCCGTGTGAACCTGACCTGAACGAGGCTTAAGGGCGCGGCTCGGCGGGCGGCGGGGCCTGCGGGACGCCGCTGTTCGGCGCGGCGGGCGTCGCCGGTTCGGCGGGGACGGTCAGCGGGGCGACGGGCAGGCCGTCGGGACCGATCTCGCCTTCCAGCGGCAGGCCCAGGTCCTCCAGCGGATCCTCGGCGGGACGCAGGGCGACGTCGCGGCCCAGGGCCGACAGCATGAAGGCCTTCCAGATCTTGGCCGGCTCGCCGCCGCCGACGACGCCGTTCATTGGGCTGTTGTCGTCATTGCCGACCCAGACCCCGACCACCAGGTCGTCGACGTACCCGACGAACAGGGCGTCGTGATAGTTCTGGGTGGTGCCGGTCTTGCCATAGGCGCCGTCGATGGCGGCCTCCAGGCCCGTGCCGCGATGGGTGGCCGAGCGCAGCAGGTCGCGCATGCCGGCCAGCACCTTGGGATCATAGGCCGTGGTCTTGGGCTTGCTGAAGGTCTCCAGCGCGTGCGGGACGATCGGATATTCGCCCGCCGCCACCGAGGCGTAGGCCGCCGTCAGCCGCGTCAGGCTCATCGAGCCGGTGCCCAGGGCCATGGTCAGGTCGTTGGGTATCTTCTCGGTTATGCCAAGATCGCGGGCGACCTTGATCACCTTGGCCGGGCCCAGGTCGTGGGCCAGGCGCACGGCGGCCACGTTCGACGAGGCGGCGAAGGCGCTGATCAGCGGGATCTCGCGGTCGCGATACTTGCCCTCGTGGTTCTTGGGCATGTAGCCGCTGACCTGCACCGGGGTGTCGAGGATCGGGCTGGTGGTCGTCATGCCTTCGCGCAGGGCGGCCAGATAGACGAACAGCTTGAACGACGAGCCGGGCTGGCGCTCGCCGTCGGCGCGGTTGAACTGGCTTTGCTTGTAGTCGCGGCCGCCGACCATGGCGACGACGCGGCCGTCCTTGCGCATGGCCACCAGGGCGCCCTGGGTGATGTTCAGGACCTTGCCGTCACGCTCGATGAAGTCGTTGAGGATCTTCTCGGCCTTTTCCTGGAGCTTGGGGTCCAGGGTCGTGCGGACGATGGTCTCGCCATAGCGGGGACCGATGCTGGCGCGGGCCTGGGGCAGGGCCCAGTCGGCGAAATAGGAACCGGTCGGCACCTTGTCCTCGACCTCGATCGGGGAGACGTCGCCGACCGCGTCGGCCTGTTCCTGGGTGATCGTTCCGGTCTCGACCATGGCGCCGAGCACCACGCGCATGCGCTCGCGGGCGCCTTCGAGATTGTTGGTCGGGGCCAGGCGGGAGGGGGCCTTGACCAGGCCGGCCAGCATGGCGGCCTCGCCGATCGACAGTTGCTCGGGTTGCTTGCCGAAATAGTGGCGGGCCGCGGCGCGCAGGCCAAAGGCGCCGTCGCCGAAATAGACCGACGACAGGTAGCGCGACAGGATCTCGGCCTTGGAGAGGCGGGCCTCCAGATAGACGGCGATCAGGGCCTCCTGCGCCTTGCGGCGCAGGTTGCGGTCGCTGGACAGGAAGGCGTTCTTGGCCAGTTGCTGGGTGATGGTCGAGCCGCCTTCCGAGACGCCGCCGGCCTGGGCGTTCTTGCCCAGGGCCCGGGCGATCGCCTTGGGGTCGACGCCCATGTGGCTGTAGAAGCGTCGGTCCTCGATGGCGATGAAGGCGCCGGGCACGTAAGGCGGCAGCTTCGTCGCGTCGATCGGCGCCTCCTTGTAGGAGCCGCGCTTGGCGATCGGCGAGCCGTCGCTGGCGACCAGCACGATGGCCGAATTGTTCAGCGGCTCCAGCGCCCGGCTCAGCGGCAGCGACCAGAAGAGGGTGGCGACCAGGGCGACGACCAGGACAACGGCGGCTACCGCGCCGATCAGCCAGATGTGCCGCCGCCAGAAGGGCTTTCGCGCGGGCTCAGGCGCCGGCTCGGGCATGGGCTCGGGCGCCGGCGGCGTGGCTTCGGGCGCGGACGCCAGCGCGGGATCGGCCAACGCCGCCTGCGGGTCGCGCGGCGGGCTAGGCTGGCGCGGCGGCGTGTTGGGGTCGAGGTCGTTCGGCTCGTCGGACATGGGATCGGCGCTCGCTTCGGGCGCACGCCCGCACTCGTCGTCGGCGCTCATACCACACGGCCCGGCCAATCCAAGCGCGCGGAACGGGAAGTTTTTCCGTCCACGCCCCTTGAATGGGGACGGGGCGATCATAACTGACCTCCCCGTGAGGCCGATGCCTCTGCCCTTTCCTGGGCGTTTCCTCCCTGACTTTCCAAGCCCGGCCTTGTCGCCGGGCTTTTCTTTTGGCCGCTACTTCGCCAGCAGCGCCTGGAGTTGATGCACCGCCCGATCCGGCGGGGACTGGTAGGGGATCGGCGCGACGAACCGGCCTTGGGCGTCGAACAGATAGACCGACGAGGAGTGGTCGATCGTGTAGCCGCCGCCCTCCTGCGGGACCTTCTGGTAGTAGACCCGATAGGCCTTGGCCGCCTTGGCGACCGCGGCGGGCGTCCCGGTGAAGCCCTGGATGCGCGGGTCGAAGTTCGAGAGATACAGCCGCATCTGCTCGGGCGTGTCGCGCTCGGGATCGACCGAGACGAACACCACGTTCAGCTTGTCGGCCTCCGGGCCCAGGGTCTTCAGCCACACCGTCAGGTCGGTCAGGGTGGTGGGGCAGACCTCCGGGCAATAGGTGAAACCGAAGAAGATCGCCGTGGGCTTGCCCAGCAGCGACTTCTCGGTGACCGGCTTGCCGTTCATGTCGACCAGGTTGAACGGCCCGCCGATCTTGACCAGCGAACGCGCCGGACCCGCCCCGTCCTGGCGGTTGCAGGCCGCCAGGGGCGCGGCCGCCAGGATGGCGGCCGCGGTGATCAGAAGCGCCCGCCGCATCAGTGGGCCATGCCAGGCATCGGCGGCGTCTTGACGACGGCCTCGACCGTCAGGGGGGGCGCCGATTTGAACTTCAGGGTCATTGGAACCTTCGCGCCTTCCTTCAGCGCCGACTTGGGCGCGATCAGCATCAGGTGCTCGCCGCCGGGTTTCAGCGCCACGGCCTTGCCGGCCGGCAAGGCCAGGCCATCAGGCAGCTTGCGCATGCGCATGACGCCGCCGTCCATCGACATGGTGTGGATTTCACCGTGGTCGGCGGCCGTAGTCTCGACGCCGATCAGGCGATCCTCGCCCTTGGCCGTCAGGGTGACGTAGCAGCCGGCGGCCATGGCGCCGGCGACGGTCGGGCGGCACCAGGCCTCGGTCGCGGTCACCTTCGGCGCGGGCGCCGCGTGAGCGGCCGAGGCCAGGGCGGCGGCGGAGAAGGCGATCAGGGTCAGGGTCTTCATGGTCAGGCTCCAGCTTTCAGGGAAGGCGAGGTCAGTCGCCGGAAGATGAGATCGATCAGAAGGGGCGCGATCAGCGACGCGCCGACCAGCGGGTAGATTACAGCGAGTGGCGGCGACTCTCGCGAGTCGCCGCCGATCCGGATCAGAAGTTGACGGTCACGCCGCCGAACACCGAACGGCCGTCGCCTGGCCACAGGGTGGCGGTCGAGGCGGTCCAGGTGGTCGCGGCCTGGGTGTTGGAGACGTAGGCCTTGTCGGTCAGGTTCCGCGCGTCGAGGAACAGCGACACGGCCGGCGTGACCTTCCAGCCCGCGTTCAGGTTCAGGATCGCGTAGCTGGGGGCCTTCTTCGTGTTCTTGTAGTCGATCCACTGGTCGGTGGCCGACCACTCGACCGACGGCGCCAGGAACCAGCCGCGCGGATCGTCGTAACGGACTTCCGACCGGTAGAAGTTCTTGGGCACGATCGGCAGACGGTTGTCGCCGTACTGGACGTCGTCCTTGAAGCGGAAGTCCGAATAGGTCCAGGTCTGGCGAATGCGCCACTTGGGCGCGACGGCCCAGTCCAGCGCCGCCTCGATCCCCTGGTGCATCGTCTTGTCGGCGTTGAAAGTCGCGGCCGGGATCAATCCGCCCGGCGTGTACTGCAGCATCTCGTCCTTGAGCTCGGCTCGATACAGCGTGACGTCATAGGTGAACGGTCCGCGACGGCCGCGCGCCCCGACCTCGCCCGTCCAGGCCTTCTGCGCCTTCACCGGCGTGAAGCCGGTGTTGATGGGCGACATCGAGCCGAGGTTCGGGGGCTCGACCGAGCGGGTCAGGTTGGCGAACATCTGATCGCCCGCTTCGTTCTGCCAGAGCAGGCCGACGCGCGGTGAGATCCAGTCGTAGGTCTTGTCGGCCTTGAGATTGAAGGTCGAGCTGACGCCCGGCACGGCGAAGCTGGTGTAGTCGCGCTTGGCCTGGCCCCACGTCGCGCCGGCCACGAGGGCGACCTGATCGGTCACGAAAAGCCGGCCTTCGCCGAACAGATCGATCGCCTTGGCGTTCTGCAGCGTGCGCGAGGTCGGCGCGCCGCGCGCCCCGCGATTGTTGACGTAGAAGTTGGAGTCGAGGTCGCCTTGGCGGTACCAGGCGCCGAAGAAGGCGTCGGCGCGCTTGCCGCCGATCTCGCCGTCCCAGTCGAAGCGGCCGAAGGCGCCGTAGTTGCGGCTTTGCTGGTCGATGACCTGGAAGATCGGATGGTCCAGATCCTTCCACACCGCATAGACCGCGCCTTGGAACACGACCTGATCGTTCAGACGCCAGGTCGTCTGCAGCGAGCCGCGCACGCCGCGCTGGTTACGGCCCTGATCGGCGTTGATGTTGGCGACCGGGGTCTGGCGCGGGTTCTTGTTGAACTGGTCCAGGGTCAGCGCGCCGGGGATCTCCTGGTTGATGTTCGAGCCGTTGACGATGAAGCGGACTTCGCGGTCCTGGCCGAACGAACGGCCGATGTTCAGGCTGCCGAACTGGATGTTCTGCTGGCTTTGCGAGCGCCAGCCCTGATTGGTCTGGTTGGTGGCGGCGGCGTAGACGTCCCAGTCGCCGAACTGGCGGGCCATGGCGACGTGCTCGCGCAGCAGGCCATAGGAGCCGCCGTCGATGCGGATCTGGTTGGAGAAGCCCGCGTCCTTGCCCGTCGGCGTGACCATGTTGATGGCCCCGCCCAGCAGGGCGCCGCCGAAGCGCAGGGCGTTGCCGCCGCGATAGACCTCGGCGTAGCGGGTGTTCAGCGGATCGGCGACCTGGCTGTCGCCATAGCCGTCCGCCTCGTTCAGCGGCACGCCGTCCTGGGCGATCAGCAGGCCCCGATTGTGGTTGGCGTTGCCGATGCCCGAGCCGCGGATCGAGATGCGGATGTCGCCGCCCCACTTGCGTTGGGCGTAGACGCCGGGGGCGTCGCGCAGCATGTCGTCCAGCGCCAGGGTTTGGCGGTTGATGTAGCTCTCTTGCGAGATCACCGACACCGCGCCGGGGGTCTCCGACAGGCGCTTGCGCGCGTCGGCGACGACGGGCGGGTCCTCGGGATTGCGGCGGGCGGTGACGATGACCGACGAGACTTGGGTGTCGGCGTCCGGCTTGTCGGCGGCGTGGGCGACGGGCGGAACGAAGGCGGCGATGGCCGTGGCGGCCAGGAGGAGAGACTTCATGGTAGGTCCTTGGGCGCGGCTTGGCGCGCCGGATAAGCAAGACTGAAAGGCGGAGCGGCGCGCGCGAGTGGAGGCGTCCGCGAGGCGGCGCGCTACGCTCCAGCGGCGGCCGGAGGCTCTAGATCAGCTGGCTTGGAGGACCGCGCGCCGGCAGGGGCGGGGCGGCGAGGCCTCGCCCGGGGGCGAGGTGGACGACCCGCGCGGGCGGGACGTCGAGATAGGCGACGAACGCGACCTTGGTCGCCGTGAACGGGCTCGGCGGCGGGGCCGCCGCGCCGTGGCTGGCGAACGGGCAGGGCGAGTCGTGTGCGGACTTGTCGGCGTCCTTGTCGTGATGACCGGCCAGCGCCTCTCCGGGCTGGACGAGCTTGGCGCCGTCGCCGGTGCAGAGCACCAAAGAGAACGGCAGGCCGTTGCGCGGATCGGGCGCGGTCATGAAGCCGGCCGGGATCATCACCTTGAAGGCGACCGCCAGCGCCGCGAGCGTCATGAAGACGGCGCGGGCGAAGGAACGGCGCTGGAGCGGCGAACGAGTCACGAGACCGGCTTTAATCCAAGGCGGCGCCGATGTCGCCCCCCGGGTTGTTACGGAGCTTGGCCGTGGAGCGCGGCGGCGGCTAGAGCATTTTTCAACAAGTGGGAAACGGTCATCGGATCGAAAAAAGCTCTAAACTTTTGAATTGAAGATCTTTTATTCGATCTGATTGATTCAATCAGCCCGCCGGCAAGGCGGTCACGTCGCCGTTGAACAGACCCACCCCGGTCTTCTCGAGCAGGCGCGCGGTCGCGGCGATGCGCATGATCTCGTCGGCGGCGGCCTCGATGCTCCAGCCCTCGGGCGGGCGGATGTTCGAGATGCAGTTTCGTTCGCTATCCATGCGGCCGCGCACGGGTTTCCAGGTGAGATAGACCGATAGGCTGTCAGCCGCGCTGAGGCCTGGACGCTCGCCGATCAGCACCACCACCAGGTCCGCGCCCAACGCCTCGCCGATATCGTCGCCCAGCGCCACGCGCGCCTGGCGCGCCACCACCAGCGGCCCGACCCGCCAGCGCCCGGCGCGGGCGATCACCGCGCCGGCCAGGTCCGCGGCATGGGCCAGGACGGCGGTGGCCGACAGGCCGTCGGCGATGACGATCGCCAACTGGGCGCGCTCACGCGCCAAGCGCGGCAGGTCTTCGGGATTCAGACGCCGACCCAAATCCGGTCGCATCAGATAAGTCGCCCGGTCGGGGGCCTGGCTGCGGACCTCGACGACGGGCTGGCCGTGCAAAGCGACGCCAAAGGCGCCTTCGGGCAAGCCATTGTGGACGGCGTCGCGGGCCCGGGCGTGAGCCAGCTGGAAGTCCAGCATGTCGCGCGTGAGGACGGCGCTGCCGACCCGGCCCATGGCTACGCGCGCGGTGGTGTAGGCGCGAAGACGCTCGCGCAGGCTCGAGGAGGTGATCAGGTCAGCCATAGAGCGCCGCCAAGGCTGGAACCCGCTCGAGGGATGGCAGGCGCGAATCCGGACTGACCAGCTTGCCCGCGGCGTCCGTCAGTCCAACCTCGGCGAGCCAAGCCTCGAACTCGGGCGCGGGCCGCAGCCCAAGGACATCGCGCAGGTAAAGCGCATCGTGGAAACTGGTGGACTGATAGCCGAGCATCACGTCGTCGGCGCCGGGGACGCCCATGATGAAGCTGATTCCGGCCACGCCCAGCAGGGTGGCGATGACGTCCATGTCGTCCTGGTCGGCCTCGGCGTGGTTGGTGTAGCAGATGTCCAGACCCATCGGCAGGCCCAGGAGCTTGCCGCAGAAGTGGTCTTCCAGCGCCGCGCGCAGGATCTGCTTGCCGTCGTAGAGATATTCGGGGCCGATGAAGCCGACGACGGAGTTGACCAGCAGCGGCGCGTAGGCGCGGGCGACCTCATAGGCGCGGCATTCCAGGGTTTGCTGGTCGACGCCGTGATGGGCGTCCGATGACAGGCATGAGCCCTGGCCGGTTTCGAAATACATCACGTTGGTCCCGACCGATCCTCGCCCCAGGGCCAGGGTGGCGTGATGGGCCTCGGCCAGGAGGTCCAGGGAAACGCCGAAGCCGCGGTTGGCCGCTTCGGTTCCGGCGATCGACTGGAAGCAGAGATCCACGGGCGCGCCCTGGCCGATCAGCGCGATGGTGTTGGTGACGTGGGTGAGCACGCAGCTTTGGGTCGGGATATTCAGCCCCTGGCGGAGCTCGTCGAGAAGGCGCAGCAACCGGCCGATGGTGGGAATGTCGTCGGTCGCCGGATTGACGCCGATGACCGCGTCGCCGGATCCCAGCAGCAGGCCGTCGAGGATGGAGGCCGCCACGCCCTTGGCGTCGTCGGTGGGATGATTGGGTTGCAGCCTGGTCGAGAGGCGGCCTCGCAGCCCGATGGTGTTGCGAAAGGCCGTGACGTTCTCGATCCGGCGCGCGGCCGACACCAGATCCTGGTTTCGCATCAGCTTGGACACGGCGGCGACCATTTCCGGGGTCAGGCCGCGGGCGGCCGCCTTGAGGGCCGCTTCGTCGGTGCGGTCGTCCAGCAGCCATTCGCGCAAGCCCCCCACGGTCAGGGCGCGCAGGGGGGCGAAAGCCGTCGCGTCGTGACGGTCGATGATCAGCCGGGTGACTTCGTCGGTTTCATAGGGAACCACCAAGTCGTCGAGAAAGGTCGTCAAAGGCAGGTCCGCCAAAACCAGTCGCGCGGCGACGCGCTGCTCGGACGACAGGGCCGCCAGCCCCGCCAGGTGATCACCCGAGCGCGACGGCGTGGCCTTGGCCAGGACTTCGGCCAGCGTCTCGAAGCGGTGCCGGGTCCCGGCCAGATCAACCTGATAGCGTGTCATTCTTGCTTCCTGATCGGGCGCTACCCCCGTCGAAGGCCTCCCGATCGGATTTATAGATAGACCCAAACGGGTCTTATCAACGCGCCGCCCGCGTGGCGAAGCGTCGATCCTCAACATGATCTCGCCAGGGCGCCGGCGGCCTTGGAAACGAGCTCGCGCCCATGCCTATGGCGATCTCGGCGCTTGGAGCCGAAGCGGGGGATATGTCCGTGGCCGTGGCCCAACGCCGCGCGTCCTCGCGCGGCTTGAACGTCTCGCCTATATAGCGCCCCGATGGATGACGGCTCGCCAGGCGCCGAGCGGCAGGTTCCCAGAGTCCGCCATTTTCGTGTAGGCCATGCGTACGGTGAAATGTCGGAACATAGAGAAGACATGGGCGCCTTCAGGTGCGGCCTTCGGACTTCGCCGCTCTTAATGCATTGAATCTGCGATAAAAATGACGCCTTTCGAAGCCATAGATTCTCCGTCGCGCCGATGATGGATTGGTGTATTTTTACATAAAAATCAATAACTTATTCCGCATATTGTGCGCGAATTGCACACGCGCATTTGCGCTTTTCTTCGGCTTCGTCGGGCGAGCAGACGGTTTGCGTTCGGTTGTTGCACTCTTGTTCTCCTTCCATGAGACGAACCATGTCGGGCTCCTGATGATCGAGGGAGGTCGGCCGTGGCGTCGAAGCGCTACCAAAACCGAGGACTGCGGACCTACTGGGCGGTCCACATCGAGGCCTGGCGGCTGAGCGGTCTGTCGCGCGCGGCGTACTGCGGCGAGCACCAGCTCAAACCCGGCGTCTTCAGCAGTTGGCTGAAGAAGATCGGTGACGCCGACGCCTTGCAGCACAAGCCTTCGAGCAAGCGAAAGCCTCCGCCGCGACGCTCCGCCAGCGAGGTCCGCAACAGGGCCGTGCAGGCGTTCTGGGCCATGCACGTCGAGGCCCAACTGTGGAGCGGACTGAGCGCCGCAGAGTACGCCAGCGCCCATCGACTGACACCGTCGTCGCTGCGTCAGTGGCGTCAACGCCTGGACGAAGACCCCCTTGGGATCGATTGGCGAGAGCTCGTTCATCCCAGCGCCCGCCCGTATGTGGGCCCCAGACGAAGCACTAGTGCTAAGGCCCGGACGCCGGAATCCGGCTTGACGGGCGCGACCAGGACCGTCCGCGACGGTGATGGTCGGAGTAGCCGCCGGACGTTCAACGACGAGCAAAGGCGCGCCATCGTCGCCGAGACACAGGCGCCCGGCGCCACGGTCAGCGCGGTGGCCAGGAAGCACGGCGTGGTCACCAGCATGGTGTTCCGGTGGCGCGCCCAGATGGGCCTTGGCCAGGACCAGCGCGCCCGGCTGGCTCGCGTTCGCCTGGTTGGCGAAGGCCTCAAGGCAGCGGGCCAGGCGCCCACGGCGGGCATCCCCTTGCCCATTCCCGAAGGCGCGGTGGCGGTCGATCTTGGCGACGGACGCCGGGTCTTCGCGCCGCCCGGGAGCGATCCGGACGAGGTCCGACGGTACGTGGCCCAGCGGGAGGCGGCGCGATGATGATCATCCCCTCCGGCGTGAAGGTGCATCTGGCGCTGGGTCAAACCGATATGCGCAAGGGCTTCGACGGCCTGTCGATGCTGGTGCAAGACCTGCTGAAGGAAGACCCGTTCTCGGGCCACTTGTTCGCCTTCCGGGGACGAAAGGCCGACACCATCAAGCTGCTCTACTGGGACGGAACGGGGCTGTGCCTGTTCACCAAGCGACTGCAACGCGGGCGCTTCATCTGGCCCCATATCACCACGCCAGGCGGCTGCGTCGTGCTCACGCCCGCACAACTGGCCATGCTGATCGAAGGCATCGACTGGCGGTTCCCAGAGCGCACCTGGAGGCCCGCCATCGCCGGCTGAAACCACGCCAAAACCCCTGTCAAATAAGGGGAAAGTGCTTGGTCGCGGACTCCGAAAATAGTAGAATCGGGCATGCGGCTGGATCTCGAAAACCTGCCTACCGACACGGCCTTGCTGCATCAGTTGGTGCGCGAAATGGCTGGCTTCGTCGGTGAGCGGGACGGCGAGATCGAGCGGCTCAAAGCCATCATCAAGCAGCTCCAGCGCGCCCAGTTTGGCCGCCGGTCCGAGCGCCTGGACGCCGATCAACTGGCGCTGGCCCTGGAGGATGTCGAGACCGATCTGGCCGCCGCCGAAGCGCGCCGGCCCGACATCCTGCCGGCGCCCGCGAGGGCTCAGCCCAAGCGCAAATCGCTCCCCGACCACCTGCCGCGCGAAGACCGGTTGATCGATATCGCCAGCCCGGTCTGCGCCTGCGGTGGCGCGCTGCACAGCATCGGCGAGAGCGTCAGCGAGATGCTGGACTGGGTCCCCGCGCAGATGCGGGTGATCCGGATCGTGCGCCCCAAGTATGCCTGCCGGGCCTGCGCCACGGTGGTCCAGGCGCCGGCGCCGGAGCGACCGATCGACGGCGGCCTGGCCACGCCAGCGTTGCTGGCCCAGGTGCTGGTCAGCAAATACTGCGACCACACCCCGCTCTATCGGCAGTCCAAGATCTTTGCTCGGCATGGCGTGGATCTGGAACGCTCGACACTGGCCGGCTGGGTCGGCGGAGCCTGTTGGTGGCTGCAAGCCCTGCACGACAGGCTGGCCGAAAACCTGTTCGCCAGCGGCCATCTGTTCGCCGACGATACGCCGATCCCGGTGCTGGATCCTGGCCGGGGCCGGACCAAAACCGGGCGCCTCTGGGCCTACACCCGTGATGATCGACCCTGGGGCGGACCCGAGCCGCCGGGCACGGTCTATGTCTATGCGCCGGACCGAAAGGGCGAGCGCCCGGCCGCCCATCTGGGCCGGTTCAAGGGCGTTCTCCAGGTCGATGGCTATGCCGGCTTCGAACCGCTGACGGCGTCCGGGGACGTCAAGCTGGCGGCCTGTTGGGCGCACACTCGGCGCAAGTTCTATGAGATCGCCGAGTCCACCAAGGCGCCCGTGGCCGTCGAGGCGTTGCGCCGGATCGGCGAGCTCTACGCCATCGAAGCCCAGGTGCGCGGCCAGTCGGCGGCGCTGCGACGGGCGGCGCGTCAGGAGTCTTCCCGTCCGTTGGTCGATGCCCTGCACGCCTGGTTCGAACGTCAGCTCACCCGCGTGCCGCCGCGCGGCGCCCTGGCCGAGGCCATTCGCTACGCCCTGGGCCGCTGGGACGCCCTCAGCCTGTTCCTCACCGATGGCCGCATCGACCTCGACAACAACCCCGTCGAGCGCGCGATCCGGCCTATCGCCCTGGGCCGCAAGAACCACCTGTTCGCCGGCTCGGACGGCGGCGGCGACCGCTGGGCCGTGGTCGGATCGCTGATCGAGACCGCCAAGATGAACGGCGTCGAGCCCTTCGCCTACCTGCGCGATGTGCTCGAGCGCATGGTCGACGGCCACCCCGTCAACCGCCTCGACGAGCTGCTGCCCTGGGCCTGGAAGAGCGGAAATCACGTCAACACCTGACCGACGTGCAGCGGCCGGACGCTTACAGCAGACGTGACTCATCGCCGACCTTGGGAAAGTCCGCTCACGGAAGAAGCGGGCTGAGACAAAAGCCGGCGAACCTGTCGCGACCTCTACTGACACGCAGCGCGACTGACGTATGCGGCTTGCTCCCGCCGAGGTTGGACGTTTGGCGTTCTTCGCAAGTGGGCCTCGCGCCGTGAGCGCGAGGCCCACCGGCCGTCAGTAGCGGAACTGACCGAAGATGCCGATCTCGTCGTACGTGCCTTGGCGCACGCCGCCGATGACGCCGTTCGAGGTCGACAGCGTGCCGTTCTCGACCTTGTCGTGCTTATAGGCGAGCGAGAAGTCGACGATCTTGGCCGGGCTGTAGGTCAGGCCGACGTTGTAATAGCCGTCCTTCTTGGCCGAGGCCGTGTCCTTGGTCGGCTTGACGTAGTCGTAGCGCGCGAAGGCGCCGAACTTGTCGTTGAACTGGTACGAGCCGAACACCGAATAGCCGTCGGCCTTGTCCGACACCGCGGTGGCGACATTGTTCCAGTTCTCGGTCGAGAAGTACTCGACGCCGACGCGGTAGGTCTTGGTCTTGTAGGCGGCCAGGGCGTTGAAGCGGTTGGCGGTGTGATAGGTCACCGAGCCCTGATTGTCCTTGCCCAGCTTGCCGCTGTAGCCGCCGACGGCCAGGATAACGTTGTCGAGCTGGGCGCTCAGGCGGCCTTCGACGTCCATGGTCTTGGCGCGGGTCGGGTTCTTGTAGCCGTTGCCGTCGACCACGGCGACCGCGTAGCTGAAGATCGGGCCAAGTTTGCCCGAGGCGTGCACGCCCCAGTCAGCCGAGGTGCCGAACTTGGTGCGGTCGATCAGGGTGTTTTCCACGTAGCGGTAGCCGTAGACGTCCTCGGCGAAGGGCACCCAGGGCAGGTCGGTCGAGCCAGCGCGGATCACAAGGGCGTCGCTGACCTTGGCCTGCAGGTAGGCCTTCTTGATGTAGAGTTCGGTCGCGCCGATCGCTGACGAATACTGGAAGTCGGTGGTGATGTTGGCCGAGAAGGTGTCGTTGAACTTGTGGTCGATGCCCACATAGAAGCGCTTGATGTCGAAGCCGTTGCCCGACGGGGCCTTCTTCACGCCGTCGACTTTGTTCGTGACGTTTGAGATGTCGTAGTACATGCGGCCGCTGACGACGGTGTCGTCGGCCCAGCTCTTCTTCGGCTTCGGCGTATTGGCCGCGACGGCGGTCTTCACCTGGTCCGGGATCATCTTGATCTGGCTGTCAGCGGCGGCCTGGACGGCCTGGACCTGGGTCGTGGCGGTCTCGGCCTGGGCCTGGGCCTGTTGCGCGGCGGCCGCCGTCTGGGCCTGGGCGGCTTCCTGAGCGTTCAGGCGGGCCGTCAGGGCCTCGATCTGGGCGCGCAGTTCGCGAATCTCGGCCTGGCTGGCGGCGGGCGCGGCCTTGGCCTTGCGCGGGGCGGCCTGCGAGGGCGCGGCGAGGCCGGCGGCCAGCATGACGCCCAGGGCGGCGCCGGCGCACAGAGACAATTTCGATTTCATGGAGGGTCCCCTTGTCCACCCGGTTGGTCGGGTTGGACAGGGGTGCTAGTCACGTTTCATGACAGTCTTATGTAATTTAAACTTACACTATCCGTAACGCGCCGCGCTTTGCGGCGCCTGTGGCGTTTGCGTCGCGGTACGGAGCCGGAGGATCTCCTCGATGCTCTTGGGGGAGCGTCGGAAGATCAAGCCGATGCGCCGCGCTGTCAGCCCCGAGGCGGCCAGACGTTTGATCTCGGCGATGTCGCCGGCCGACAGCGGCGCGAGGGCTCCGCCGCGGCGCGGGCTGCGGGCGGCGGGTGATTCCGGCCTGGCCACGAGCCAATCGAGCAGCCGGAGCGCTTCGCCGGAGCCGCCCAGCTCGAAGATTTCCCCATATTCGTCAAAGGACTCGACCACGACGCCGCGTTTGAACAGATCGAGGAAGACCGCCATCATCTCGCGCGCGGTGCCGCAGAACGCGTCCAACGTCGCGACGCACAGACGGTCGCCGGGGCCCAGCGCGTCCAGACGACCGCAGATCCGACGCAGGGCGGCGATCGTCGGATTCTCCTCGATCGCATAGTCGTCGGGATAGAGCGGCATCAGCCGGCGCACCTGGTCGTCCAGGGGCGGGAAACCGGCGCCGAGTTGAACATAGGCGAGACGCATGACGCCAGAGTCTAGCCGCCTCTCGTCGGCATATGTCAAGATGAACTTACAATGCGAAAGGGCCTGTAAGTCCGTCATTGATCTGTCGCGCCATTGTCGTACGAAGCGAAGCTTTGAACGGTGAAGGAGTGCGGGCGTGGACCGACGGGGGACAAAGCGCTGGGCGACCTACGCCGCGGCCTTGGGGCTGGCCATGCTGGGCTACGCCGCCCGCCTCGCGCTGCAGCCGGTTTTCGGCGCCAACCACGCCTATACCGCCTTCTACCCGGTGGTGCTGGTCTCGGCCTATGCGTTCGGGGCGGGACCCGCGATCCTGGCGGCCCTGGTCAGCGCCGCGCTGGGCTACTGGTGCTTCGCCGCGCCGGCCCACGCCGTGAAGCTAGACGCCGACAGCCTGACCTCGCTGGGCTTCTTCGCCGTCACCTCGTCCAGCGCCATCTATCTGATCCATGGATTGGCGCGCGCGGTCGCCGCCACCCGCGAGGCCCAGGCCCGCGCCGAGACCCTGGCCAAGGCGCACGCGGCGCTGTTTGGCGAGCTGAACGAGCGCGTGACCAATCACCTACAGCTTGTGGCCGCCCTCTTGCAGCTACAGGCGCGTGATGAGCCGGACGCCGCCGCTCGCAAGGCCTTGGGCGAGGCCGCCGCCCGCACCATGCTGATCTCCAAGACCCACCGCAGCATCGCGGGGGAGGGCGGCGAGCTGCTGGATTTCGACGCCTTCGCCCGCCAACTGCTGGAGGCGACCCTGTCGGCCCGGGCCAATCCGCCGTTGCGGATCGAGTTCGATCAGGGTGGCCTCTGGCTGTCGTCGGAGCAGGCCACTTCGGTGGCGATCGTGCTGCTGGAGTGCCTGAACGAGCGCCTGGCGTCCGAGGACCCCGGCGTGATGCGCATCGGCCTGCGCGCCGATCGCGGGATCGGCAGTCTGCGCATCACCGAGATCGAACGCCCGCTGCGCCCGATCGCGCCGCGCGGCCCTTCCCTGATCGACGCCATGGTCGAGCAACTGCGGGGGCGATTCTCCTCGCGCAGCGCCGCCGAGGGCAGGATCTCGGAGCTGACCTTCCCGCTCGAGGGCGGCCACGGGCAGCGTCGTGTGCTCGAACCCACCCTGCACTAAGCGTCGCGAGTCTTTGTAAGTACAAGTTTCCAAGCTAGCGTCGAGACGATGACCGAGAGATCGCCGCCCTTTACCGCCCTGCGCGCCGTCGAGGCCGCCACGCGCCACCGCAGCTTCACCGGCGCGGCGCGCGAGCTGCAGATCACGCACAGCGCCGTCAGCCAGTCGATCCGCCGGCTCGAAACCGAGCTGGGCGCGACCCTGTTCGAGCGGAAGGGGGGGGCGATGGAGCCGTCCATCGCCGCCCTGAAGCTGGCCGAGACCTATTCCGCCGCCCAGGACGCCTTGGTACGGGCGATCCGCGAGATCGCCGACCCCGAGGCGATCTCCACCCTGGCCGTGTCCATGCCGCCGGAGCTTGCTCGCCTGTGGTTCTCGTCGAAGCTCTCAGCGCTGGGCATGGCCTTGCCGGACGTAGAGGTCGAGGTGCGCACTCGCGCCGACGACGCGTCCAGCGCGGTCGGCCTCGCCTGGACCGAACTCCCTGACAGCCAGGCGCTTTATGAACTGACGCACGTCCCCGTCTGCCATCCGGACCTCTTGACCACGCTGGGTCTTGAGACCGCCCAGGACGTCGTGCGCGCGCCGCTGATCGCCGAGCCCGGCGCCAGCTGGGGCGAATGGGCCATGCACTGCCTTTCCCCGGGTCGCGCGCCGCGCGCCCACGTGTTCGACGATCCGGCCCTGGCGATGGAGGCCGCCATCCACGGCTCCGGCGTGGCCCTGACCAATCTGTTCGTGGCCGATCGTCATCTCGAGAGCGGCTCGCTGGTGGCGCTGCCGTTCGAGGCGCCGTCCTCGCGCGGCCTGGCCCTTCGGTCGGCTGGCGCGATGGGGGAGGCGGCCGAGCGGTTCGTCAGCTGGCTGAAGCTGGAGATCCGCCGCGGCACGGCGCGACTGAAAGGCGGCGCGGCCCGATCATTGTAAGTCAAACTTAATATGTGTCATCGGGTTGTTATATTTTCCACCTAAGCAGCTCCCGTCGGGCGCCTATTGAACGCGTGCGCCCCTGGGAGATCACGGATGTTCAAGACGATCGCGGTCGCGCTCAGCGCGACGGTTCTGGGCGCGACGGTTCTGGTGGGCGGCGCCGCTCAAGCGGCGGACCTGTCTGGCGCGGGCGCCACGTTCCCCGCGCCGGTCTACGCCAAGTGGGCCGAGACCTATAAGGCCCAGACGGGCATTGGCCTGAACTACCAAGCCATCGGCTCCGGCGGCGGCATCAAGCAGATCACGGCCAAGACCGTGCAGTTCGGCGCCTCGGACAAGCCGCTGAAGCCCGAGCAACTGGACCAGGTCGGCCTCTATCAATTCCCGACGGTGATGGGCGGCGTCGTGCCGATCATGAACCTGCCGGGCGTCAATCCGGGGCAAGTCCATCTTACGGGCTCCCTGCTGGCGGACATCTATCTGGGCAAGGTCGCCAAGTGGAACGACCCGCGCATCGCCGGCCTGAACAAGGGCGTGAAGCTGCCGAACCTGCCGATCACCGTCGTGCACCGCTCGGACGGCTCGGGGACCTCGTTCCTGTTCACCTCCTACCTGTCGATGAAGAGCCCCGAATGGCAATCGAAGGTCGGCGCCAGCGACTCGGTCGAATGGCCGACGGGCCTGGGCGGCAAGGGCAATGACGGCGTCTCGGCCTTCGTGAAGCAGACGATTGGCTCGATTGGCTATGTCGAATACGCCTACGCCAAGCAGAACCACGCCGTTTACGCCCTGGTGCAGAACAAGGCCGGTCAATTCCCCGCGCCGACCGCCGCCAACTTCGCCGCCGCCGCAGCGGGCGCCGACTGGAACAAGGCTCCGGGCAATTACCTGCTGCTGCTCGACCAGCCGGGCGCCAAGTCGTGGCCGATCACCGGCGCGACCTTCATCCTGGTCTACAAGAACCAGGACGACGCCGCCGCCGGCCAAGGCGTGCTGAAGTTCTTCGACTGGGCCTACAAGAACGGCGACGCCGCCGCCGGCGCTCTGGACTACGTGCCGATGCCGGCCGCCGTGAAGGCGCTGGTCCGCAAGCAGTGGGCCGCCAACGTCAAGGCCGGCGGCAAGCCGGTCTACGTCTCGAAGTAAGTGTGGGTAACGGGCGGGAGCCTCGGCTCCCGTCCGCTTTTTGTTTTGAGGCGACCATGACCGACGCCGCCCTGAGCCGGCCCGCCTCGCGCGGGGCCTGGCTTGATCCGATCTTCGAAGGCGCGTGCCTGTTCGCCGCGACCTTGCTGCTGGCCGCCCTGGCCGGCGTCGTCGTGTCCCTGGCGATCGGCGGCTGGCCGGCGCTGAGCCATTTTGGCCTGAAGTTCTTCGTCACCACCTCGTGGAACCCGGTGACCGAGGTCTATGGCGCTGCCGGGCCGATCATCGGCACCCTGGTCACCTCGTTCCTGGCGCTGGCCATCGCGCTGCCGGTGGCCCTGGGCGTCGCGATCTTCCTCGTCGAATTCTGCCCCAAGCCCTTGGCCCGGCCGATCGCCGTGGCCGTGGAGCTGCTCGCGGGCATCCCCTCAATCGTCTACGGCATGTGGGGCCTGTTCGTGCTGGCCCCGTTCTTCGCCGAGCACGTTCAGCTGCCGCTGATGATGAACGCGCCGGCCGGCTCGATTTGGGAGACGCTGTTCTACGGCGTGCCGAACGGCGCCAACATCTTCACCGCGTCTCTGATCCTGGCGATCATGATCCTGCCCTACATGGCGGCGGTGTTTCGGGAGCTGTTCCTGACCGTGCCGCCGCAGGTGCGCGAGAGCGCCTACGGCATCGGCTGCACGCCTTTGGAAGTGATCCTGTCGGTGGTGCTGCCCTATGTGCGCGGCGGGGCGATCGGCGTCGTCATGCTGGGCCTGGGCCGCGCGCTTGGCGAGACCATGGCCGTGACCTTCATCATCGGCAACGCCCACGGCCTGCCCAAGTCGCTGTTCGACAGCGGCTCGACCCTGGCCTCGACCATCGCCAACGAGTTCACCGAGGCCACGGGCGTCATGCATACGGCCGCCCTGACGGCGTTGGGCCTGGTGCTCTTCGTCATCACCTTCGCCGTGCTAGCGATCGCGCGGCTGCTGCTTCTGCGGCAGCGGTACGACTAGGGGCGCCCGATGAGCACGATCCTTTCCAGGCCTGCTCGACGCGCCTTCGCCAACACGGTCTTCGTCGCGGCCTGCGGCCTGGCGACCGTCCTGGCCCTGACCGCGCTGGGCTTCATCCTATACTCGCTGTTCAAACAGGGGGTCGGCGGCCTCGACGCCAACATCTTCACCAAGGACACGCCAGCGCCCGGATCGGTCGGCGGCCTGCGCAACGCCATCGAGGGGTCGCTGATGATGTGCGCCCTGGCCATGGCCATGGCGGTCGGCGTCGGGATCCTGGCCGGCACCTGGCTGGCCGAATACGGCGGCGCCAGCCCCTACGGCCACCTCGTGCGCTTCCTGAACGACGTGCTGCTGGCCGCGCCGTCGATCCTGGTCGGTCTGTTCGTCTACGAACTGGTGGTGCGGCCGCTGCACGGGTTCTCGGGTTTCGCGGGGGCGGTGGCTCTGGCTCTGCTGGCCGTGCCGGTCGTGACCCGCACGACCGAGGACATTCTGCGCCTCCAGCCCGACGCCTTGCGCGAGGCGGGCGCCGCGCTCGGTACGCCGCGTTGGGTGACAATCCGCAAGATCATCTGGCGCGGCGCGGGCGGCGGCCTACTGACCGGCGGCCTTCTGGCCTTCGCCCGGATCAGCGGCGAGACCGCGCCCCTTTTGTTCACGGCCTTGAACAACCAGTTCCAGAACCATGACCTGTCCAAGCCCACCGCCAGCCTGCCGGCGGTAATCTTCCAATACGCGCTCAGCGCCTATGACGACTGGCGGCGCCTGGCTTGGGCCGGCGCCCTGCTGATCGCCCTGGCGGTGCTCGCCATCAACATCCTTGGCCGCGTGATCGCCGCGCGGGGAAGCCACCGCCCATGAACGCCATGACCCCACCCGAAAGCTTCGTCGCCGACCTGCCAGACAGCATGGTCACCCTGCGCGCCCGCGATCTCGACTTCTTCTACGGCAAGCATCAGTCGCTGCACGGCGTCAATCTGCCGGTGGCGCGCAACGCCGTGACCGCCCTGATCGGCCCCTCGGGCTGTGGGAAGTCGACGCTCCTACGGACCTTCAATCGCATGTACGACCTCTATGCCGGCCAGAAGGCTTCGGGCGAGGTGATGCTGGACGGCGAGAACCTGCTGGCCATGAAGGACGTGGCGCGGCTGCGCTCGCGGGTCGGCATGGTCTTCCAGAAGCCGACACCGTTTCCGATGTCGATCTACGACAATGTCGCCTTCGGCGTCCGCCTTTACGAGGGCAAGTCGCGCGCCGAGATGGACGCCGTGGTTGAGAACGCCCTGCGCAAGGCTGCGCTCTGGGACGAGGTGAAGGATAAGCTGAAGGCCTCGGGCCTGTCGCTGTCGGGCGGCCAGCAGCAGCGGCTGTGCGTCGCCCGCGGCATCGCCGTCGAGCCCGAGATCCCGTTGCTGGACGAGCCGGCCTCGGCTCTCGATCCGATCTCGACCGCGAAGCTAGAAGAGACCATCACCGAGCTGAAGGCCGACTACACGATCGTCATCGTGACCCATAACCTGTCCCAGGCCGCGCGGATCTCGGACTACACGGGGTTTATGTACCTAGGGAAGATGATCGAGTTCGGTCCCACCGACGAGATCTTCATGCGTCCCAAGGTGACGCGAACCCAGGACTATGTCTGCGGGCGGTTTGGCTAGAGTGATTGCACTCCCGGGCTGTAGGAAGAACGGCCAGTAGGGCTAGGCCCCATGTCGGCGCAGCTCAGTCATGGAAGTCGCCGTCGCTCCGCGCCTCGTCAACCGCTCCTACTCGTTGATTCCGGCCAAGCCACCGGGCGAACGCGGGGAAGGTCAGGCCCTGAACAAGGACGGAAAAGAGCACGACGGCGTAGGTGATCGAAAGCACCCGGTCGCGTGGCCCGGTTTCAGGAACGCTGAGCGCCAGCGCCAGCGAAAGGGCGCCATGCAGGCCTCCCCACATGAGGACCGATGTCGCGCCACGCTCCTCGTATCGGATGCGCATGAGAGCCCCCCACGGCGCCACCACGACTAGGCGCGCGGCCAGGACAAGTCCGATGGCCAGCAACCACAGGCCGGCGTCGCGCCACGGTAGACCGAGCACCGCTAGTTCCAGCCCGAGCAGCAGGAACACCGCGGCGTTGAGAATCTCATCGACCAGGCTCCAGAAGCCCCGTACATATCGGCGGGTGGTGTCGCTCATGGCTGTTTGGACGCCGCGGTCGCCGACCAGCAGTCCCGCGCCCACCGCCGCGATCGGACCGCTGACATGGAGGGCTTGCGCGAGGCTATAGGCGCCGGCGGCGAGGGCCAGGGTGATGGCGACCTCGACCGCGTAGTCGTCGATCGCTCGCGTGGCGCTGATCGCCACCCAGCCTAGCGCCAGGCCCAGGACGAGCCCGCCGATGGCCTCGACACCCACGCGTCCGAGCGCCGCGAGCGGATGCAGCTCGCCGCCGCCGGCCGCCACCGCCACGGCCGCGCTGAAAATCACCACGCCCACGCCGTCGTTGAACAGCGCCTCTCCCTGCAGGATGGACTGCAGCTTCCGGGAAAAGCCGCCGTCGCGCACGGCCGCTAGCACGGCGATCGGATCGGTGGGACTGATCAGGGCGCCGAACACCAAGGCCCAGGCCAGGGGCAGGTCGACGCCAAGGCCCTTGCCGCCGAGCCAGAGCCCGAACCCGACAATGATGGTCGAGGCCAGCACGCCGAGCGTCGCCAAGGTCCAGACCGCCAGCGCCCGGCGCCGCAGGTCGGCGAGATCGACTTGCAAGGCCCCGGCGAACAGCAGGAAGGCCAGCAGGTAGTCCAGAATGGCCTTGGTGAAATCGAGCTTGCTCAAAGCGGTGATCGCCGACGCCGCGCCGCTATCGGGAAGCCGCCAGCGGAGAAGCAAGAGACCCGCCGCGCCCAAGCTCCCGGCCAAGACCATGGCGACACCCGTCGGCAAGCGCAGGAAGCGGACATTGACCCAGCCCACCGCCGCCACGAGGACGAGCAGGAGCGCCGCCAGATGAAACGGCGTCAAGACAAGGCCTCGCCGGGATCGCGCTCGCCAGGAATACTGACGGTCTTTCCGAGCGCGCCTCGAACATAGAAGCGCTTGATGAAGACCATGCCGACGACCAGCAGCGGCGTGGCGAGGATCACGCCCAGCGGGCCCAGAAGCACGCCGAACGCCAACACGCCGAACAGCGTCAGGACCGGCGGCAGATCGACCGCGCGACGCTGGATGAACGGGAAGATCAGGTTGCTCTCGATCTGCTGGACCGCCACGTAGACGAGGACGGTCCAGAGCACCATGGCGGGGCTCTCCTGCGCGGCGATCAGGATCGCCGGGATGACCGAAACGATGGGGCCCACGATCGGCACGAAGGCCGCCACCCCGGCCAGGATCCCGAGGGCGATGGGGGAGGGCAGGCCGATGAGCGCCGTGCCGATACCGGTCATCACGGCGACTACGGCCATGTCCGCGAACGTGCCCAGCAGCCATAGCCGAAGCGCGCTTCCCGACGTGTCGAGCGCGGCTCTCATCGTCGCCACCCTGTCCTCGGGAACCAGTAGCAACAGGCCGTCGCGCGCGACCGCTGGCTTGAGCGCCAGGAAGACGCCCGCGACCAGGGCGAGGGCCGTGTTGGTCAGGGCGGTGAAGGCGTTCAGCGCATAGCCGCCGACGCGCCCGGCGACGCCGTCCATGCGTCCGACCAAGGCGCCGGCGCTCAGCGACATGTCGCCCAAGGTCTCGCCGAAAGGCAGCCGGTCAAGCAGCGCCTGGAGTTCCTCCTGATCACGCGGCAGGCGCGCGAACAGGCCTTGCAGTTGCTCGATCACCGTCGATCCAAAGAGCCAGCTCGCCGCGCCCAGAGCTCCCACGACACCGACGCCCGACAGCAGCAGCGTCACGCCCTCGGGGAGATGGGTTCGTCGGCGCAGCGGGTCAGCCAGGGCGCGCAGCAGCACCGCGACGATGACGGCCGCCAGGGCGATGAGCGCGACATTGGCGAGCCTCCAGGCCAGGAAGACCGCTGCGATCACCGCGAGGAGGGTCAAGGCGAGGCGCGGATAGCCGCGTGCGCTGTCAGGAGAGGCGGTCATCAGCGTTCAACGCCCACCGGCCTTGGGCGGCTGCCGCTGGTCTTCCATTCCGCGTGAGTTCAATTCAACGCGGCAGCGCATAGGCCACCAGAGCGTCGCCGATCGGCGTCTCCATGAAGTGATGGCCCCCCGCCATGATCACCACGTACTGCCGCCCGCCGGACTCGTAGGTCATGGGCGTGGCTTGGCCCCCGGCCGGCAGCACGTCGCTCCAGAGCGTCTTCCCGGTCTTAAGATCGATGGCCCGGATCAGGTTGTCGGTGGTGGCGGCGATGAAGATCAGTCCGCCGGCGGTGACGACCGCGCCGCCGTTGTTGGGCGTGCCAATCCTCAGCGGCAGGTGAGACGGAATGCCGAACGGACCGTTGGTGCGAGCCGTGCCGATCGGACGGTCCCAAAGCGTGCGCCCAGTCTTCAGATCGATCGCGCGGATACCGCCATAGGGCGGCTCCTTACAGAGCAGACCGGTGCCGGGCAGGCGCCAGCCCGCGTTGACGTCGATCGCGTAGGGCGCGCCGATCTGCGGATCGCCGGCTCCTTCGGCGCCCTTCTTGAGGCTGCCGCCGCGTTCCTCGCCCCGCGGCGCCCAGCCTTTCCGATCCGCCACGGCGCGGGGGATCAGGCGATTATAGTTGGGCATGTCGTTGTAGTTGGCGACGATGACGCCGCGGGCCGGATCGATGGCGACGCCGCCCCAGTCGGAGCCGCCGTTATAGCCGGGGTATTCGACATACCGCCGCTCGGTTTCCGGCGGGGTGTAGAAGCCCTTGTAGGCCGCGCGTCGGAACTGGATGCGGCAGATCATCTGGTCGATCGGCGACATGCCCCACATCCGCTTTTCGGTGAGGTCGGCCTTGCGGAGCGTGTGGAACAGCGAGAACGGCTGGGTTTTCGACCTCTGCTCCGGCTCGACGCCGCCTTGCGGCACGGGGCGCTCCTCCACGCCGGTGATCGGCGCCCCGGTGCGGCGGTCCAGGACGTAGAGGTCGCCCTGTTTGCCCGGAAGGATCACGGCGGGAACGACGCCGGCGGCAGTCGGGTAATCGACCAAGCTCGCCTGGGAGCCCAGGTCGTAGTCCCAGACGTCGTTGTGAACGGCCTGGAACGACCACGCCTTCCTGCCCGTCGTCGCATCGAGGGCGACCAGCGAAGTCGAATGGGCCTTTTCCTGCGGCGAGCGCGTGCTGCTCCAATAGTCCACGGCGCTATTACCCAGCGGCAGATAGACCAGTCCGAGCGCTTCGTCGCCGGTCGCGGTCGTCCACATGT
This sequence comes from Caulobacter sp. X, assembly GCF_002742635.1. Taxonomy (NCBI): domain Bacteria; kingdom Pseudomonadati; phylum Pseudomonadota; class Alphaproteobacteria; order Caulobacterales; family Caulobacteraceae; genus Caulobacter; species Caulobacter sp. X. The sequence goes on from NZ_PEGF01000002.1 coordinate 1,712,066, forward strand.
TCGGCGTGCCGCGTGTATAGGTCTCGCCGGGCGGCGGCGCGCCCACGCGGTCGGGCCGGACCATGTCCCACGCCCAGCGCAGCTCGCCCGTCACGGCGTCGTAGCCCTGGATCACATCCGAAGGCGCGTCCCGCTTCTGGCCGTCCAGCACCTGATGGCCGGTGACCACCACGCCGCGCACGATGGTCGGCGCTGAAGTGATGGAGAACATCCCGGGGACGTGCTTGCCGATCCCTTGAGTAGTGTCGACCTGGCCGCCGAAGCCGAAGTCGGCGCAGGGACGTCCGGTACGGGCGTCGACCGCGATCAGGCGAGCGTCCAGCGTTCCTTCGATGATCCGTGTCGCGCAGGCCTGTTCGGGAGCGGCTCCAGGGACCGCGTAGTAGGCCACGCCCCGGCAGGCGGCGGTGTAGGGGATGTTGGCGTCGGGCACCTTTGGATCAAAGCGCCAGCGCGTCGCCCCGGTCGCCGGATCCAGAGCGATCAGGATGTTCTTGGGCGTGCAGAGATAGAGGGTGTCGCCGACCTTCAGCGGGGTGGTTTCGGCCCCGTACATCTTGCGCGCGGTTTCCGAGGCGGGGAGGTCGCCCGTGTGGATCAGCCAAGCGCGCTTCAGCTTGCCGACATTGTCGGGCGTGATCTGGGCGAGCGCCGAGTACCGCTGAGCGCCATACGTCCCGCCATAGGCTGGCCAGTCCGCGCCCACGACGTCTCCGGCCGGCGGCGTTCCGCCGGACGGCGCCGCGATCGCGCCTCCCCCGCCGATCGCGCTTACCCCGAAGAGCCCCGCGACAATCACCGTCGCCGCGCCGAAGAGCGCGAGCGCTGTCCGGCGCGTTCCTCTTTGGGCGGAGAGGGCTGGAACGCAGGCCAAGGTGAGAACCAGCAGGACATAGGGACCGACCAGCCGGGGGACGAGCGCCCATCCGTTCAGCCCCGCCTCCCAAACGGCCCAGGCCAGGGTCGCCAAGAAGACGCCGCTATAGACCCAGATCCCGACGAGCCGCAGCCGCATCATCAACACGCCGGAGACAATGAGCCCGATGCCGGCGAGCAGATAGTACGGTGAGCCGCCGAGGGTCGCCAACCAGGTCCCGCCGACCGCCAGGATCGCGCCGATCAGCGCCAGGATCGCGGCGAAGATCCTCACCGCCAGCACTTTCACCGGCCAGGATTTGGTTGCTTCGCTCATGGCAGGACCCTCCGTCCGCCGCGGCCCGTACAGCCGCGCTCAGTCGGAGAAATGCGTTTAGCGCTAGAAGGTGGCTTCAAAATATCGTGTAACGATCTAATTTGATCGCCGATCGTGCGCCGCCTCCACGCGGCCTAGTTCGGCGCGCCTCGGGTCGCGGTCAGCTCCGCGATCTGCTGCTCGGGCATGACGACCTTCAGGTGCGGGAACGGAATCTCGACGCCTGCCTCGTCAAAGGCCAGCTTGATCCGACGATTGTATTCGCGGCCCACGGTCCACTGCTGAATGGGAATGGTCTTGATCCTCGCCTTCAGCACCACGCCGCTGTCGGCCAGATTATCGACGCCGACCACTTCTATCGGCTCGAGGATCTTGTCGGCGAAATTGGGATCCGACTTAAGGCGTGCGCCTACGCGCTTCATGATCGCCAGCGCCGCGTCCAGGTCCGAGCTGTAGGACACCTGCAGGTCGAACACATAATAGGAGAAGCTCTTGGTCAGGTTATGCAGCACCTGGGCTTCGCTGTAGGGAAAGACATGGACCGTCCCGTCGAAGTCGCGCAGGCGGATCGTGCGCAAGGTCATCTGCTCGACCAGGCCGCCGCTGTCGCCGATCCGCACGATATCGCCAACCGAAACGATGTCCTCCACGATCAGGAAGATCCCGGTCAGGAAGTCCTTGACCAGTGTCTGAGCGCCGAAGCCAAGCGCCACGCCGACCACGCCGGCGCCGGCCAGGAGCGGGCCGATTTTGACGCCCAGTTCCGAAAGGGCCATCAGCACCGCGACGACGACAATGGCCGTCTGCGTGATCCCTCGTAGGAGAGGCGCCAAGGTCGCCAGCTGAGCGCGACGGCGCGGCTCGTCGGCGCGCTCGGCGAAGCCGCCCATGGCGCGTCCGATCGCCAGCCCGACCAGCTCGAACGCGGCCACCGCGACGATCAACAACAGCACTAGGCGCAGAAGGCCGGCCAGGATTTGAGCGCCCACCGGCGTGGCCGTCCAGGCGAGCAGGTTGAAGCCCCAGATATCCGCCGCCACCAGGACGGCGAGAAGGCTCGAGACGCTCCTCACGGTGAAGCCGGCGAGTCGCGCCAGACGATGCGTGCGCACGGTCTTTTCCGCGTCGGCCGGCCCTGGCAATCGGTGCGCGCCGATCAGCGTGAGCCGTCGCGCAACACGCCCCGCCGCCCAGGCCAGGGCGATGACCGTCGCGGTGAGCGCGAGGTTGATCAGCCATCCGGTCAAGCTCAGGGCCGAGAAATGCGTCAGAAGGCCTTTGAGGGCCGCGAGGATGCGTTCGCTAGCCGTCATCGGCGCGTGCTCCTTGAAACAGAATCTTGGAAAGGGCCGCCGTTGGACGGCCCGATAGGTGGCCTAGGCCGACAGCGGCGTGCGGGAGAGCACGTTGCGAATGCGTGAGACTTGGACTTCGGGCGCGCGCCAGGCGACATCGCCCAAGGCCGCGTGTTCCGTTTCGTCGAGCAGCATGGAGCGCACGCCCCAAGTCTCCAGCAAGGCTTTTGCCAACTGCGGCGCGGTGCGCTGGCCCGTCGGCTCGCCAGCGAGCAGGGCCAGGGTGGCGCTCGTCTGGGCGGTCATGGCCAAGGCCACCCCGGCGGTCTGGATCGGTCCTATGACCCGGACCTCGGCCTCATAGAGGTCGGCCATGATGCGGGCGGCCTCGGCCGCGTCGCCGCAGATGAGAAGAACGGTTTCCTTGTCGGTGTCGTGCATGCGCTCCCCAGCGTCAAAGAGCCCTTTGGCTCGCCTAAATAGATCGTATCACGATCTAATGGTGAAGCTGGACACATCGGCCTGACGATATCGTGACCCGTCGCGTCAGAAGGGGAAGAAGGCGGGTATGGCGGCCATGCCGGCGGCCCAGGTGATCAGGTTGAGTGGGGCGCCGATGCGCACGAAGTCGAGGTAGCGATAGCCGCCCAGCTGATAGACCAAGACGTTGGTTTGGTAGCCGAACGGGGTGGCGAACGCGGCGCTGGCGGCCATCATCACCGCGACCAGGAACGGTCGCGGGCTGACCCCCAGGCTCTCGGCCAGGGCCACCGCGACCGGCGTCAGCAGCACCGCCACCGCCGCGTTCGACAGCACCTCGGTCAAGAGCAGCGTCGCGCCGTAGACCAGAGCCAGAGCGTAGAGCGGGCCAAGCCCGTGCATCCAGCCGGCGAGCCGCTGAGTGGCGAGCGCCGCGAGGCCTGTGACCTCCAGAGACAGGCCCACCACGACCATGCCGGCGATCAGCAGCAGGATGTCCGGACGCAATCCCCTGTAGGCCTCGTCGACGCCGATCACACGGATCAGCACCAAGGCCACGGCGCCGGCGAAGGCCGACGCGGCGATGGGCAAGAGGCCCGTCGACGCCGCCACTACCACCAAAAGAAAGACAAGGAGGGCGCTGACAGCCTTGACCGGCTGAAGCGGTGGGTTGGGCGGATAAAGGGCCGGATCCTCGCCGGTTGGCGGCGTCCCGTGTGGCCGGACCAGGAGCTCTTGCTCGGGCTGGGGATCAGCCACGAGAAGCCGAGGACCGACGAGCAGGAGATAAAGACCGCCTACGGCCGCGACTACCAAGGCCACGGGCGTGACCTCGAAAAGGCTGAAGGCGGGTTGGCCGGCGTTGCGCGCCATGTCGTTGACCAGCAGGTTGGTCGAGGTGCCGATCAAGGTGCAAGCGCCGCCCAGGATCGTCGCGTAGGACAGAGGGATCAGGAAACGCTTGGGCGAGAGGGAAAGACCCTGAGCAACGTCGCGGACCACGGGGGCGCTCAGCACGACGATGGGCGTGTTGTTGAGGAAGGCGGAGGCCAGGCCGCACAGACCGATCACGATCCACAGTCCGGCCGCGCCCAGCCGCGCGCAGAGCTTCGTCGCCCCCCGGATCATTAGGCCGAGAAGTCCGGAGAGCTCCATGGCGTAGGCGATCACGAAGAGGGAGGCCAGGGCGATGATCGCCGGGCTGGCGAAGGCGCCTTGGGCCTCGACCGGACGCACCGTGCGGGTCGCCAGCAGGACCGCCGCGCCGGCCAGGGCCACGACGTCGGAGCGAAGCTTGCCGTGAATGAGCGCGGCGACGACGACGACCAGAACGCCGAGCGCGATGAGCTGGGGCGCGGTCATGGCCTGAGCACAAGAGGTTGCAATCGAGACCTTGTCTTCTAGGCTGAGGGCATGAGCGACAATAGGCCAAGGCCCCCCGACCGCAAGTTCGCCCTGGTCGCGCCGATCGCGATCGGTCTGGCGGCGGTCGCGGTGCTGATCATGTTGCTGTTGAGACCGGCGCCGACCGTCAAAGCGCCCGCGCCACCCACGCCAGCGTCAGAGCCCGCGCCGCCCCTGGTGGCGGCTCCGCCCGCCGCGAACGCGCCTCTGCGCCGCGCGAACCTGATCGAGGGCGCCCGGACGGCGGCCGACGCCTACGCGGCCGGCGGCGTCGCGGCTCCAACGAACTTGGCCGGCCGAGCATTTTCACTGCGCCTGGCCTTCGGATGCGCGGGGCCCGTGGTCGATCCTGGCGTCGCTCAGGCCTACTACCAGCGTGACGTCGCGGCGGGGACACTTCGCTTGGTGGCCCGACCCGTGATCCTGACGGACCTGCCGTTGATCCGCGGCGCGCCGCTTCCGCCGAAGACCGAGAGCGTCGAAGGCTTCTGGCTGCCTCGGCCCTGGCTCACGGCCGAGGGATGTCCGAAGCGGCGGCCGGTGGCGCCGCCCGCGACGCCGACCCCGGTGGAAGCCCCCAGCCTAGGCCTGGCCGTGTTCCACGACGCGGACGGGCCGCGAGCGGCTCGCCGGGGCGACCGGCCCTACGAGGTCGTCATCAAGTCCCCGGCGGGCGAAGTCGGAGCGGCGCAGAACTTCGTGCTGGTGATCGAGGGGCGACTGACGGGTTTCGCCGACGGTGCCGCGATCCATTGCTGGAGCGAGTCCGCCGAACACCGGCCGACCTGCCTCTATGGCGCCGCGCTCGATCGCGTGGCGTTCGAGGACGACAAGGGCGCGACGTTGGCCCAGTGGCCGACATGACGGACGACATCGTCGCCGCGCCGCCTCTGGTCTGCGCGCTGGTCGACGAGTCCGCCTACGCCGCGAGCGTCGCCGAGCACGGCGCCTGGCTGGCCGAGCGCCTACGCGCCAAGCTGGAACTTCGGCATGTTCGCGAAGGCCACGAGACACCGCCGCAAGGCCGAGATCTGCTTGAAGGCTTGGCCGCGACGCTCGCCGACCAAGGCGCGCCCAGGCCGCAGCTGAGCCTCGGCGAAGGCGGGGTGCTGGGATCGGCGCTCAGCGCCGGCGCGGCGGCGGTGGTCATGGGGAAGCGCGGAGGGCGGGCCGACCAGTCCCGCGAGCACCTTGGCCGACATGTCGAGCCGCTTGTCCGAGCCATGACCGTCCCGATCTGTCTCGCCTCTCAGGTCTTTCTGCCCATCCACCGCGTCGTCGCGGTTACCGATGCGGATCCCAACCGGCGCGCGGCGATCGATCTTGTGGCGCTTCACGCCGGCCAGGACGTCGAACTCGATGTGCTCGTGGTCTCGCGGGAGGGAGAGGTCGCCGATGACAAGGTCGCCCTGGCCCGCCAAGCGCTGGATGGCCGCGCCCAGGCTTTCGCCATCCGGGCCGAGCGGATCGGCCAGGGGATATGGCGCTACCTGCGCGATCGGCCATCTGACCTGATCGTCATCTCGCGGGCCGTGCTCCTCGGCGACAACGGGCCGGGTCTCAGCGCGGCCCCACCTGGAAGCTTTTGGTCGGCCCGCGCCAGCGTTGTTGTCTGCTAGGACCCTGAACGCTGGGCGCTGGCCGCCCGGCGAGCCGCATCGATGATGTCCGCCAGGATATCGGCGCCCTCGTTCAGCCGAGCCAGGTTGCGTCGGGAGATGGTTTCCAGGATCTCCGCGCCTTTCGGACGCAAGGTCAGGACCACGCGCCGGCGATCGGCGTCGGAATCGCGCCGCGCCACCAGATCACGCTCGACCAGCCGGGCCACGAGCTCGACGGCGCTGTGGTTCTTGATCAGCAGGCTTTCGGCCAGCTCGCCGATGGAGATCGGATCTGAGCCCGGATGGGCCCTGATCGCGAGGAGCGCCTGGTGTTGCTGGCTGGTGAGGCCGTGAGCCTTGGCGCCTTCCTCGCTGAACGCCAGGAACTGTCGGATCGCGAAGCGAAACTCACCCAAGGCTCGGTAATCGGAAGAGGCGAGGGTGGGCTCGGCCTCGGAGGCGGGTTGGCGTTTAGGCAAGGCGATCTTCCAGCGCCGCACCCCAGCGCGACGTGAGCCACGTCTAACATAATCCCGAGCCCCTGCGACACCGGCGATTTGACCAATATATCGTGGAGCGATATTTAGGTCCCATGGCAGCGACTCCTGATGATCAGGTCCGCACGCCGGGGTCGTCGGCGCACGCGCACCCGGACCCGCGCGCGCCGACGCTTCGCCCCGGGTGGCGGCTTTGGATCGCGCTGGCCGGAGCCATCACCATGGCCTTCGCAGGAGCTCTCGCGGGCCAGGCGATCGGCATGGACGAGCTGGCGACGCCCCGCCTGAACGGGCCCCGCCTGCGCGTGTCGCCGCTCGCCAAGGTCACTTCCGGCTCACCATCGCGTGACAGTCCGTCCGCAAGCGCAATCGTTTGCTAGGTTCTGACGGTCAGGCCGCCTCGTCGGTCCTTGGCCACCGCTCGCATACAGCGACACGGTTCGCCGTCCCGTCCGACGGCGGCTCCATCTGGCTGGAGATCTCCCGCGCCGCGCACGGCGTCCAATTCGAAGAGGGCTGTTCATGACGATCGATCTTTTTCGCGCATGCCGATGGCGGCAACCGAGTCTGAGACCCCTCTAGGGTCGCAATCGCCGCCCTAGCGCGCAGGGTCTTCTCCAGACCGCGCTCGTCCTGAACGCGCAGACGCCTCCACGCGCCGCGCCCCGCGTCGAAGTCCTGCTTCGGCGCTTGCCATGGAGATCGCCATGACGGCTCAGATCATCGCCTTCCCAGACTCTCTCACCGCCCCGCCGGTGCTGTCGCCCCGTCGCGACGCGCTTTTCCTCGACCTCGACGGCACGCTTGCCCCCATCATGGATCGGCCGGACGCCGTCGGTCCCGATCCCTGGCGCACCTTCGTCCTGCGCCGTCTGGTCCACCGCTTCGATCGGCGGATCGCCATCGTCAGCGGCCGCTCCGTTCGCCAGATCACGGCGATCACCGAGAACGTCGTGCCCGCGATCGCCGGCGTTCACGGGCTCGAACGCCGCGGGGTGCTCGGCGATTTCAGCGCCGCGGTCCCCGATCCCGACCTCGCCGAGGCGCGCGAGGTCTTCCAAAATCTCGCGAGCGCCCAGCCGGGCCTCATCTTTGAGGACAAGGGCGTGAGCGTGGCCTTGCACTATCGTGGTCGGCCAGCAGCTTGCGAGGCCGTGCGCGAGGCCGCCCGCCGCCTGGAAGCCTGCACCGACCTCATGCTGCAGGAGGGCGACATGGTCGCCGAGCTTCGGACGCGCGGAGACGACAAGGGCGCGGCGGTGAAGCGATTTCTGACCGAGTGGCCCTTCCAGGGCGCGCGGCCGATCTTCGTTGGCGATGACCTGACCGACGAAGATGGCTTCCTGGCGGCGCAGGCGGCCGGCGGCTTTGGCGTCCTGGTCGGGCCACCGCGCCGCGCGACGCTGGCGCGTTATCGCCTGGAGACGCCCGCCGCCGTGCTGGCCTGGCTCGAAACCTGTCTTGGAGGCGACAAATGGGTCGGCTGATCGTCGTTTCTAATCGCGTCAACCCGCCGGCCGACGCCGGCGTCGAAACCGCCGGCGGACTGGCCATGGCCCTGGCTGCGGCCTTGCGCGAGTATTCCGGGACTTGGTTCGGCTGGAGCGGCGAGACCGTCGAGACCTTCACCGGCCAGATCTCCATGCAGAGGATCGGCGGGGTCACCGTGGCCCTGATGGATCTCGAGGAGCAGGACCGAGAGGAATATTACGACGGCTACGCCAACCGCACGCTCTGGCCGCTCTTTCACTCGCGCACCGATCTGGCGGCCTATGAGCGCTCCTTCGACGCCGGCTATCAGCGCGTCAACCGGCGCTTCGCCGAGACGCTCGCGCCGCTGATCGGGCCCGACGATCTGGTCTGGATCCACGATTACTATCTGATCCCGCTGGGCCAGGAACTGCGTCGCCTGGGGGTCGCCAACCGCATCGGCTTTTTCCTGCACATCCCCTGGCCGGGGCCCCGCACGCTTACGACCCTGCCGCAGCATCGGCGGTTGGTGGAATCCTTGCTCGCCTATGATCTCGTCGGCTTCCAGAGCAACGACGCGCTGACCGCTTTTGGCGAGTATGTGGAGCGAGAACTCGACCTGAAGGTCCAAGACGGGATCATCGCTTTCGGAGATCGCGAAACGCGCGCGGGCGCCTTTCCGATCGGCATCGAAGGCGAGGCCTTCGCGCGACTGACCCAAGCGCCGGCGGCGCGGGCCGCCTTCGAGCGCATGCGGCAAAGCCAGGCCGGCCGGCGGATGATCATCGGCGTTGATCGGCTCGACTACTCCAAGGGCCTGGAGGAGCGCTTCCTAGCCTACGAGCAGATGCTGGCCGATCACCAGGATTTGGCCGAGCAAGTCTTCCTGCTGCAGATCGCCACGCCGAGCCGCGACGCGGTCGAGGCCTATCAGGAAATACGAGCCCGGCTCGACGCGATTTCTGGCCGCGTCAACGGCGCTTACGCCACCGTGGACTGGGTGCCGATTCGATACGTCAATCGCAGCCATCGCCGCGACGAACTGGCTGGCCTGTATCGGGCCGCCCATGTCGGTCTGGTCACACCCTTGCGAGACGGCATGAACCTCGTGGCCAAGGAGTATGTCGCCGCCCAAGACCCCGAGGATCCTGGCGTGCTCGTCCTGTCGCGCTATGCGGGGGCGGCCGAGCAGATGACCGATGCGCTGATCGTCAATCCCTTCAGCCGCGAGGAAATGTCCGAGGCGCTGGCGCGGGCGCTGGCCATGCCGCGCGAAGAGCGGCGCAAGCGCTGGCGGCGTTTGATGGACGGCGTCCTCCGCGATGACGTCGCCGCATGGCGCGATCGGTTCGTGGCCGCCTTGGCCGGCGATCTCGCGACCGTGACCAACACCGGCGGCGACAGCCGAAAAGCATCGTGATACGATCTTCCCGTCGAGCTCGTCTCGACGCGCACGGCCGTCAGAGCCGTCGCTGGGAGGAGACGCGCCCTGAAACGCGATCGTCCGATTGGCTTTCCGGTTGAAGTCGCCGTGATCATCGCGACCGTGCTCGTCTGCGTCGCCGTCGCGTCACTGCGTCTGGCCAGCTGAGGCGCGACGCCGCCAGCACATTCCAGGCTGGGGAGGGCGCGCCTTGACCACGGATCCGAGGGTGGCTACGGCGATAAACATCGTAACGCGATAGAAAGTGCGCCTTCTCTTCCCAGGGCGCCGGCCACCAGAGCCTGTTCATGAACGCACCCCTTCGCGCGCTGGATCGTCAGCGCAAACTTGTCCGCCTGCGCGCTCGGCGGTCCATGCGCACGGGCGCCGTGGTCACGGCCGCGATCGCGGCGGGCGCCGCGGCTGTCGGCTTCGCCAAGCTCTGCGACCTAGCCATGGCCTCGCACGCGCGCCTCTTGGCTGGTAGGCCGTGGCTGGGGCCGGTGCTGCTCGTCATCGGGATGCCGCTCTGCGTGGCGCTGATGCGCCGGCTGGCGCCCGCCGCCGCGGGCAGCGGCATTCCGCAGGTGATCGCCGCTGGCGAAATCGGTCGCGGGCGCGACGCTGGAGGCGAGAAGATCCACGACGAACGGGTCTCGATCCGCACGGCCTTGGTCAAGGTGGCGCTGGCGGCGCTCTTGCTGGTCTGCGGCGGCTCCATCGGCCGCGAAGGCCCCACCGTTCAGGTCGTTGCGGCGGTCATGGTGTTCCTGACCGGCTGGCTTCGCGGCGGACCCGGGCGCCGCACCCTGTTGATCGCCGGCGGGGCGGCGGGCGTCTCGGCGGCGTTCAACACGCCGATCGCCGGCATCGTCTTCGCGGTCGAGGAACTGGCGCGCGGCTTCGACAAGAGAGCTAACACCGTGGTCATTCTGGCGGTCGTCTCGGCGGGCGTGGCGGCTTATGCGCTTGGCGGCAATTACGCCTATTTCGGCGACATGTCCGGCTCGGCGGGGTGGAACGCCTGGATCAGCGCGGCCTTGATCGGCGTCGGCTCGGGCCTGATGGGCGGCCTGTTCTCGCGCGCGATGTCCGCGGTCCTGGTCGGCGACAATCCCGTTCGCCGATGGAAGGACGCGCGGCCGATCGGCTTCGCCGCGCTGTGCGGCCTGGTCGCCGCCGGCGCGGCCTTGCTCAGCGGCGGAGCTACCTATGGCGCGGGCTATGCGGAGGCCAAATCGCTGCTCTTTGGCCGCTTCGCCTCGGGCTGGGGACTGGCGGTCGGTAAGTGGCTCGCCACCCTGGCCGCCGCCGCCAGCGGAGCCCCGGGCGGCATCTTCGCGCCGTCCCTGGCCACGGGCGCGGGCCTGGGCGCGCTCTTCTCGCATCTCGCGCCTTGGGCGGGCGCCCGTGAAGCGGTGACCCTGGGCATGGCCGGCTATCTCGCTGGCGTCGTCCAGGCGCCGCTGACGAGCGCTGTGATCCTGATGGAGATGACCCGCGACCCCGGTCTTGTCGGACCGCTGCTGCTCTGCACCCTGATCGCGCGTCGCTGCTCGGAAGCCATCGCGCCGACTCCGCTCTACCACGCCCTGGCGCGCGCCTGGACGCGGCCCAGGCGGCGGGCCGGCAAGAGCGCCCAACACGGCGAGCCGCGGGCATGATCCTGCTGCGGATCGCTCTGCGCATGGTCTTCGGGAGCGCGATGCTGTTGCTGGGCGGCGTCGCGGTCAGCATCATGACGCGCGACGCTTGGCTGATCGTCGCCCATACGGCAGGCGTCATCAGCGCCGTGATCGCCGCCTTGGCCGTGTTGTTGCTGTGCGCGGCTGGCGTCAGGCGTCTGGCTCCGCCGCCCGGGCGGCCAGCTCGAAATAGCACCCTCGATCAGCGCGGAATGGACAAGGTGTCTATGCCGGTCGAACGATCGGTGCGCGGGGGCGGCGGCGGGACGTGACGCTGGCGATAAGAGGGCAGGGGCGGTGCGGAATCAGACGGCGGATTGGCCTTCAGTCGCGCGATATGGCGCTTCATCTCCTCGATCTCGCGTAGCTGCGCGTCGATAATTCCGTCGGCCAGCCGACGCACCTCCGGATCGCGCAGTCGAGCGCGCTCGCTGGTCATGACCGCGATCGAGTGGTGCGGGATCATGGCCTCCATGTAGGAGACGCCGGCGGTAGGGTTGTCTATTCTCTCGCGGATTTGCAGGTTTGGGCCGGCGTAGGAACAAAGCGCCATACAGCCTACACCAACGGCGGACACCCTAGCGCCGCATACCTCGACAAGTAAGCGTCCGCGTCCTGTTCGCAAATAGGCCCTCGGCGTGTACACTATGCGTACAGTGAGAGTGGCTTTGGGCGTGTTTTTCGCACCTCGAGTTCAGCTAACTCATTGAAATCATTGAATCAGATTTCTGTCGGTCCAATTATCCATTGGGGCAATTGGTGTGAAAATTGCTGAATAAAATCAGAGACTTATGGCGAAATTTTCCATAGCGCCCATGATGGATTGGTCTGATCGGCCTTAAATATCAATAACTTATGGGGCGACGTGTACAGTGCGTGTACACTGCGTTCGCCTTTTCTTCTCCCCTCCAGCGCGCGAAATTGCCCGAAATTGCGCGCCGGCCCGTCGGCGGCGCGATCCAGCCCTCGGGGCTGCGAAGGACTATGCTCAGCTACTCGTTCGTCTACTTCGACGCCTAAGGGGTCGCCTCGGGTGGGGCGGCGCTTATGCGGACGGGATGGGCGATGGCTCCGCCGTCCAATTCGGATTTGATTTCCCAATTGTCAGATATGAATGGCGAAAATCCCGATATTGATCGGGAGTTTTGAGATAAATTAACGAAATTTCCCTTGTTCTCTTTCTGTTTCGTCGATATGAATCTGCCTTACTGGTTTACGGGTGGATCGTCCTATGGAACATTTTGCTGTGGTGCAGAGTATCGTTCGCGCCGCGCTTGCGGGCGATCAGGCGGCATTGGGCAAACAGGTCGCCCGTCTGCGCGAAAGGCTGGAGAAGGCCGGCGCGGCGAAGGAGGCCGCGACGCTGGAGCGCCTGCTGGAGGCGGTCGAGGAAACCCGCGAAATGGCGCCCAGCCGCGTCGAGGTTTCCCGCTCTCTGGTCACCGGCGAGCGGCTGACCCGTGAAGTGCATCCGCCCATCGATCGCGAAACCGGCGCGCGGCTGTGTTCGATCGATTTCGTCGGCGACGGTCTTCCGGCGCCGATCTATGGCCCGGTTATCCGGGAAACGATCGAAGGCCTGCTCCAAGAATGGAGCAGTGCGGCGGCGCTTCAATCTGTCGGCGTGGAGCCAACACGCACCTTGCTTATCTATGGCCCTCCGGGGTCGGGCAAGACGGTCACCGCGCGCTACATTGCCGAGCGTCTTGGCCTGCCTCTGATCACCGCCCGCATCGACGGCCTGATCTCTTCGTTCCTCGGCACCACCGCGCGCAACATCGCCAACCTGTTTGACTTCGCCAATCGCTACGCGTGCGTGCTTCTGCTCGATGAGTTCGACGCGCTCGCCAAGCTTCGCGACGACCCCCAGGAGATCGGCGAGATCAAGCGGGTGGTGAATACCCTGCTGCAGAACCTCGACATGCGCCGCGAGTTCGGCATCACCGTCGCCATCACCAACCACGACCGTCTTCTCGATCCGGCGGTGTGGCGGCGGTTCGAGACCCACGTCCACATGGGCGAGCCTGAACCTGGGGCTCGCGAACAGATGATCGCCCGCTTCCTGCGCCCGATCGGTGCCGAGCCTGCCACCTTGCGGATCTTCGCCTACTGCCTGGCCGGGCGATCCGGCGCTGATCTTGAGCGAGTGTGCGCAGCGGTGAAGCGTTGGGTCGCGTTGAGTGGCGACGCCCATGACGGGCCGGCCCTGTTCCGAGCTCTTAGTGCGGTGTTGGCCCGCGCGCCATCGCTGGACTCCCAGCCTGCGCGCATTCTTGCCGCCGACTTGGAGGCCTTTGTCAGTCTTATCGCCAGTGACCCTGATGCGGGTCTCAAGCAGACCGAGATCGGCGACGCCACCGGCTACGCCCAATCCAAAATAAGCGATCTGAAGAAAGCCAAGCTGCATCTGCCCCTGATGGAGGCCGCTCATGCCTAACAATCCGGTCCAGATCATCCTCAACGATCAGGACTTCCATCAGGCCCCCGAGCCTGGTCAGCCGCCCCGCACCAAGGACTTCTACGACGGAGCCGACGCCGCCTTCGCCGCACACAAGGCCGAGTTGCTTGCGGCAGTCGACGCGGTGATCGCGGCCGTGACGAAGAGCCCTCACGGGCCGGCCACCTATCTCAAGGTCCAGATGCGTCCTGAGGCGCTGGCCAAGTCCTATCGACCGGGCTGGCTCTTCAAGCGCGACCAGTTCCCGTGCGTCGGCGCCGACGCGGTCGGAACGCTCTACTTCCGGGCCCCGCTGCTCTATCTCGCCACGCTCCGGGCCAGGATCGAACAGGCGGAGCTGACGGTCGTCACCAAGTATCGCCAGCGCGACGGCGAACCCTACAAGGCTCCCACCTACGCGCGCCAGGAGGTCGGGGCGATCGAGTCCATCGAAATCGCGCCGCCCGAACAGAAGCGCTCGTTTTCGGTCTCGGCGGCGCTGGCGGCCTTCGAGGACCCGCGCGTGGTTTCCGGTTACCAGATCGAACTTTTTGAGACGCCGGATGAAAAGGTCATCGCCAGCGATCTCACGGGGCGAGCTGCGCTGCGCCGATCGCTCGAGCAGGTGTTGCTGTCCACTGGCGCTGGCGCGCGCAGCTTCATCGCTTCGGCGATCGGCCGTACGCCGGTTATGGAACTGCAGCTGACCCGCAGCGTCCAGCCGGCCCTGGTCGACAACCGCACCAGTCTTATCCGGTCCGATCTGGTACCGGCGCCGCCCCCGGCTCCGGTAGACCTGGATCCTGCGCGGCATGAAGCCGTGTTGAACGCTCTGCAGGCCCATCCCCTTGTGCGGGCGGTGCTGCCGCCGGTGCTTCTGCAGCTTACGGACGAGGAGACCCCGACGCGGTCCGCCGAGGGGCTTTCCCTTGGGGATGAGCCGTTGGAAATCCCAACGCCAGCGAGCAGGGCGAGCTATCCGGTCGTCGGGGTGATCGACTCTGGCGTTGGCAAGTGTCTTGAGGATTGGGTGGTCGGGCGGTTCGACTTCCTGGACGAGACTGAGTTTAACGCTGTCCACGGCACTGGGGTGGCCGGCCTGATCGCCGTTCCGCAGCTGGTGAATCCGCCGACGGTGACGCCAGAGGCCAACGGCTGCCAGATCTACGACGTGCCGCTCTATCCAACCGGTTCGTTCAGCGAGAAGTATCCGCGGGGCTTCACCGACTTCCTCGAGGAAGTCGAGCAGGCGGTCGCTGAGGCCATCCAGCAGCACGGCGTGCGGGTTTTCAATCTGTCGATCAACGCCGTGTCGGATGTCGAGCGTCACCGCTACAGCATTTACGCTTCGCGCTTGGATCAGATCGCCGACACCTACGGGGTGATCTTCGTCAATTCCGCAGGCAATCTCCCCCGGTCTCAGTCGCGGGCGCCATGGCCCAAGAAGCCTAGCGAAGCGGTGTCGTATTTCGCCTCACGCACGTCGCCGGACACGATCTTCAAACCGTCCGAGAGCGTACGCTCTATCTCGGTGGGGGCGTTGAATCCGCCAGGTCTGGCGGATGTGGCTGGAGCGCCGACGATTTACACCACGCGCGGGCCTGGTCTGCAGGTTGGGGTCAAACCTGACGTGGCCGCGTATGGCGGGGCCGGCGGGGCTCGGCCTGGTGCGTCCACGGGCCTGAGCTCCCTGACTCCGGCCGGTCTTCGTCAGGACGTGGTCGGCACCAGCTTCGCTGCGCCTCTGGTGGCACGCGGCCTGGCGGGCCTGGATGTCGCGACGGAGGGCGGGCTGACCAGTGAGGCCCTGCGCGCCATGTTGCTGCACCACGCGGTCATGCCTGAACCGTTGACCAAGCGCGGGCACAAGCAACTGGCCCGACAATTCGCGGGCTTCGGTCAGCCGGCTCAGGTGGTCGACATGCTGGAGACCGGCGATCATCAGATCACGCTGCTGTTCCAGAGCCGGCTCAGCATCGGTGAGCGCAAGCCCGTTATCCTGCACTTCCCGTTCACTTGGCCACAGAGCCTGACCACGCCCGACGGGGCCTGCTCGGGGCGGGCCCGGATTACCCTTGTCTACTCGCCGCCGTTGGACCCAGCCTTTGGCGCGGAATTCGTTCGCGTCAATCTTGAGGCCAGCCTCAGGCAGCGGCAAACCGAACCAGCCAAGGATGGGCGCGCGCGTTTCCTCAACCAGATCGATGCCGGCTATCTGCCAGGGTCGGCGAAGCTGGCCATTCCCGAGCGAGCCTTGATCGATCACGGCCTGAAATGGTGGCCGTCCAAGCAGTACGAGAGCACTTTCAACGAGAACGGCGAGTCCTCGCAGTGGTGTTTGGAGGTCACGAGTTTGGTGCGGGCCGAGGCGAGCTTCCCTGCCGAGGGCGTGCCCTTCGCTGTGCTTCTGACTTTGGAAGACCCTGAAGGTACGCGGCCGATCTTTCCGCAATTCCGCCAGCAGTTGCAAGCCAGCCGCGCCGATGCTCGGGATGTTCGCACGGCCATCCGCCTGCGCAGTCGAAATTAGGTCGGCCAGTGGTGGGTGATAGTAATGTCCATCGAGGGGAGGGAAGGTGATTGGCTTTTGGCTTGAACGTATCCTGGAACTCCTGCTGGCGAAGCGAGGCGAGGGCGCTCAGGCGATCATCTATGCGACGCTGGGATGGCTCGCCGCGGCCAGTTTGATTGTGGGCATTGTCCTTGGCCTCATCGGCATGAAGTGGCTATCGGGGTTCCTTGTGGGGACCTTCGACACCATCCTCGCCATCGTGCTCACGAGGGATTGGAAGGCGCTGAAGACTGGTTCGATCCACCATCGCCGTGAAGGTTGAAACTGAACGATCTCTCCAACGACTTTGTGCGGCGTTCGGGGCGGCAAAGCCTCACGACTTCATTGACATCGACCTATTGAGGCGAGGGCGGCGCCCGCGGGCTGCGTAAGACCTTGCAACGGGATTGTCCGCTGTCTCGTTGGCCGATCGAGGATCCCCGCCCAATGTTTTCGCCCCTCCGCAACCGCGCCTACCGTCACCTCTTCATCGCCCAGGTCGCCGCGCTGCTGGGCACGGGCATGGCCACCGTCGCCCTCGGCCTCCTGGCCCATGACCTAGCGGGCGCCAGCGCCGGGGAAATCCTAGGCGCGGTGCTGTCGATCAAGATGGTCGCCTATATCGGCGTGGCGCCGTTCGCGTCGGCCCTCGCCACCAAGCTCCCCCGCAAGACGCTGCTGGTGTCGCTCGACGTCGTGCGGGCGCTGGTGGCCGTGGCGCTGCCGTTCGTGCGTGAGCCCTGGCAGGTCTATGGCCTGATGACGGTGCTCTACATCGCCTCGGCCGCCTTCACCCCGGCCTTCCAGGCCATGATCCCCGACCTGCTCGAAGACGAGGCCGAGTACACCAAAGCCCTGTCGCTCTCGCGCCTGGCGTCGGACCTGGAGAGCGTGGCCAGCCCGGTGCTGGCGGCGATCCTGCTGTCGGTGATCAGCTTCAACGACCTCTTCCTGGGCACGGCGCTGGGCTTCGTGCTGTCGGCCGGCTTTGTGGTCACGGCCGTCCTGCCGCCGGTCTCCAGCGCCCAGCAGCTGCCGTTCTCGCAGCGTCTGACCGGGGGCTTGCGCCTGTTCGCCCTGACGCCGCGCCTGCGGGGCCTGCTGGCGGTGAGCCTGGCCGAGGCCGCTGGCGGGGCCATGGTGTTCATCAACACCGTCGTGCTGGTGCGCTCGAACTTCGGCATGTCCAACCAGGCCAGCGCCTGGGCTCTGGCGGTGTTCGGCCTGGGCTCGATGAGCGCGGCCCTGGTCCTGCCGCGCGTCCTGGAGAAGGTCACCGACCGTCGCGCCATGGTCGCCGGCGCCTTCCTGATGACTGGCGTGCTACTGGCCGGCGCCTTCACCGCCAAGAGCTATCCGGCGCTGCTGGCGCTCTGGCTGGTCATGGGCTTTGGCTACTCGCTGACCCTGACGCCGGCGGGGCGAGCCCTGCGCCGCTCGGCCTCGGCCGCCGATCGCCCGGCCTTGTTCGCCGCCCAGTTCGCCCTGTCGCACGCCTGCTGGCTGATCGCCTATCCGGTGGCGGGCCTGGTCTCGGCCCAGGCCAATCCCAGCGCCGCGTTCCTGGTGCTGGCGGGGCTTTGTGGTCTGGGCGCTATCCTGGGGCTGGTGATCTGGCCGGCCAACGATCCCGAGAACCTGCCGCACACGCACGACGACCTGCCGGCGGAGCATCCGCACCTGGCCAACGGCCAGGATGGAGCCCACGCCCATCCGGTGGTGATCGACGGTCAGCACAAGCGCTGGCCGAAGGCGTGATCCTAGCTGTGGGCGACCAGCAGGAAAAACAGGACGCCGGCTGCCGAACAGCCCGCCACTAGCGGGATCATCGGGACCTTGAAGCGGAAGGCGGCGATGGCGGCCGCCAGGGCCAGGAGTGCGCTCGGCAGGTTCAGACTGGAAAGGTCCGGAACCTCAAGGCGCGCACCCAGGGCATCGAGCACCGTCATCCGCGCGAACAGCACATGCAGCGCGAACCACAGGGCCAGGTTCATGATGACGCCCACGACGGCCGCGCTGATCGCCGACAGCGCGCCGTTGAGCGCGCGGGCGCCGCGCAGGGCCTCGATGAATGGCGCGCCCAGGAAGATCCAGAGGAAGCACGGCACGAACGTCACCCAGGTGGTCAGGACGCCGCCCAGGATCGCGGCTGTCAGCGGCGAGAGGCTTCCAGCGTTGCGATAGGCCCCCATGAAGCCGACGAACTGGGTGACGATGATCAGCGGGCCGGGCGTCGTCTCGGCCATGCCCAGGCCGTCCAGCATCTCGCCGGGGCGAAGCCAGTGGTAGGTCCCAACGGCTTCCTGGGCGACGTATGCCAGCACGGCGTAGGCTCCGCCGAAGGTCACCATGGCCATCTTGCTGAAGAACAGGCCGATGTGGGTGAGCGTGGCGTTCGGACCCAGGACCAGCGCCGAAATACCCACGGGCGCCCACCAGGCCAGCAGCAGCGCCGCGCTGATCGAAAGCGACCAGCGCAGGTTTGGCCTGGCGTGCTCGGGCGTGTCCTCGCCTAGGATGGTGTCGGCGTCGGCGACTTCATGACCACTGGCCGGACCGTGACCGGAAGCCTTCAGGAAGGCCGCCACGCCCAGTCGCGCGCCCACGAAGCCAATGAGGCCGGCGGTGACGATGACGATGGGGAATGGGACCTTGAAGACAAACAGCGCCAGGAAAGCGACGGCGGCGATGGCGATCATCGCGCGGCTCTTCAGCGACCGTCGACCGACCCGCAGCACCGCCTCGACCACCACGACGAGCACCGCCGCCTTCAGGCCGAAGAACAGCGCCGCCACCGGACCGACCTGGCCGAACAGGGCGTACAGGACGCTGAGCGCCATGATCGCCAGGAAGCCGGGCGCCACGAACAGGATACCGGCGGCGAAACCGCCGATCGTCCTGTGCATCAGCCAGCCGATATAGATGGCCAGTTGCTGGGCCTCCGGACCGGGCAGCAGCATGCAATAGTTCAGCGCGTGCAGGAACCGGCGCTCGCCCAGCCAGCGTTTCTCTTCCACCAAGATGCGGTGCATCACCGCGATCTGGCCGGCAGGGCCGCCGAAGCTCAGCGCCGCTACGCGCGCCCACACCTTCAGTGCTTCGCCGAACGATATCGACTTCGAGGGGATCGGGGTCTCGATCTGACTATCCAACACACACGCTCCATTGGCCGCGCGTGACGCGCGTCCTCCAGAGCGGGTTCTTGGACGGCGGACCGTCTGTGTCCGGGCGACCCGCGAGAGCCCGGTGCGTCACCGCATACTTGGGGAATGGGTGGGAGGCAATGCGCGATCGGGCGTTCGCCCTGGCGCCTCCGCCGCTCATAGATCGGTGTCCCTCGATCCGACGACGGATGGGGCGAGCGGCACATCCAGCACGAAGCGCGCGCCGCCTTGGGGGGTGTCCATCACCGCGATCGTCCCGCCGTGCGCGCGGGCGATTTCGGCGACGATGGACAAGCCGAGGCCCGCGCCGGCGCTGGAGCCGCGTCGCTCCCGGCTGCGCCAGAAGCGCTCGAAGATGCGGTCCCGGTCCTCCAGCGGCACGCCCGGACCTTGGTCGACGACCCAGACGGCGCCGGCCGTGTCGACGCCGACGGTGACCTCCTGTCCCGGCGGGCTATGGGCGATGGCGTTCTCCACCAGATTGCGGATCGCATCGCCCAGGGCGTCGGTATTGCCTGTCACCAGCACCGGGCTGGCGGCTGGCTCGAACGCCAGGCTGCACCCGGTCTTGGCCGCCAAGGGCGCGAAGCGCTCGACGACCCGCGCCGCCACCTCGCCCAGATCGACCGTCTGGCTGACGTCGAGAGGCTGCCCATCGAGCCTGGCCACGCCCAGCAGCTGGGCGACGAGGCGGTTCATACGCTCGGCGTCGAGCCGCAAGCGCTCGATCTCGCCGGTGGTCGGCAGGTTTTCCAAGCCCGCCGTGAGAATGGCCAAGGGCGTGCGCAGTTCGTGGGCGGCGTCGGCCGTGAACTGACGCTGGGTCTCGAAGCCCTTGGCCAGACGGTCCAGGGCCTCGTTCACGGCCATGACGACCGGCTGCAGTTCCAGCGGAAGGTCCTCGATCGGGAGGCGGACGGCGATGGCGCCGGGCGTTATCGCCGCCGCCTGGGTCGAGACCGCGCGCAACGGCTTCAGGCTGGCTCGGAGGGTCCAGGCGGCGATGACCAGGACGGCGAGGGTCAGGACCGGGAACATCCAACCGACGTCGCCCATGAACTCGGCGACGAACTTGTCGGCCATGCCGTCGTCCGCGAGCGTCTTGGCCGCATGAAGGGCCGCGCCGATGCCCGAGGCCAAGCCCCCGATCAAGGTGACGCCCAGCAGCACGCCCAGCCGGAGCAGCAGCCGGCCTTCCAGAGAGCGAGGCCAGGACGCGCGCTTCATGCCTGCTCCTCCAGGAAGTAGCCGACGCCGCGCACCGTATGGATGGCGCAGACGGCCTTGGCCTCGATCAGCTTGCGCCGCAGGTGATGGACGTGGACCGGAATGGCGTTGGAGCCCAGCTCGTCGCCCATGCCGTAGAGCTTCTCTTCCAGTACGGCCTTGGGCACGACCCTTCCGAGACGGCGGATCAGGTGCTCCAGGATGGCGATCTCCTGCCGGGCGAGCGGCACGACCTGGCCGTCGACTTCGACATCGCGCCCCACGGTGTCGAGCACCAGATTGCCGGCCTCCAGGCGAACGCCGAGCGGCCCGCCGGGACGCCGTAAGAGCGCCTTCACGCGGGCGACCACCTCGACCATGGCGAAGGGCTTGATGAGATAGTCGTCCGCGCCGGCGTCTAGCCCCGCGACGCGATCCTCTACGGTGTCGCGTGCGGTCAGGACGAGGATCGGAGGCGTGTCGGGTTTGCGCCGCAGCGCCGTGAGCAGGCGAAGACCGTCGCCGTCGGGCAGGCCCAGATCGAGCACCGCCGCGTCGTAGCTTGTCAGTTCCAGCGCGGCCTGCGCGTCGGCCACCGTCGCCACCGTATCGACCACGAAGCTGGCCTGGCGCAGTCCCTCGGCGACCAGTTCGGCGATCCGCCGCTCATCCTCGATCACCAGCAGGCGCATGGCTCCTCGCTTCCTCTCAACGCGATAGGGCGCGGGTTCTTTTACGGCTGTTTTAAGGGGCGCCGAAGAGCGGCCGGCCTCTAAAACTGCCTTAAACTTCGCGGGCAGACTGGGAGGACATTTCCCCAGACGGCGATCGAGCGATCATGCGTCAAGTTCTGAAATCCTCGAGCATGGGCGGCCATCGCTCCGGCTTGAGTCGCCGAAGCGCGCTGGTCTTCGGACTCTTGTTGCTGCCTGGCGTGGCCAGCGCCGGCGACAGCACGAGTGTCAGCGCCAGCGCCAATCCCAGAGCTTGCGCCCCTTACCGCGTGCTCTTCGTCTGCCCGGCGGGGACGGTGAAGAGCGCCATCGCACGTGAGGTTCTGAGGAGGAAGGCGCCGGCCTGGCAAGTCCCCATCGAGGTGCGATCGCGCGGGCTCAAGATCGAGGATCATCTCTATCCCGAGCTTGCCGAGCGACTGCACGCCGACGGGATCGAGCCGACTTCAGAGCCCGCGCGGACTTTCGCGCTGGCGGATGCGGCCTGGGCCGACATCGTCATCGCCTTCGACGAGGCCGCCGCGGCGCCGGGGCTTTCGGAAGCCCGCGCCTGGCGCACGCCGTCCTGGGTCACGGACTATGATCGCGCCAAAGCCGATCTCGACCAGCGTCTCGGCGAACTGCTGAACGAGCTGGCCGAGAGTTCCTGCCGTTCCACGTCTTCCATCCCTCGCTAACAGGAAACCACCCATGACCGAGTTTCGTGCTGATCGTCGCCAGGTCCTGGCGGGAGCGGCTCTGGTCGGCGCGCTCGCCGCCGCTCCCGCAGCGCCGGCTTTGGCCCAGACCAAGGCCACGCCCGGCTTCGCGCCTCAAGCCCTGCCGTTCGATCCCAAGACGATCACCGGCCTGTCGGAAAAGCTGCTCACCAGCCACCACGACAACAACTACGTCGGCGCCGTGAAGCGCTTGGGGGCCATCGACGCACAGCTCGCCGGACTCGACCCCGCCGCCGCGCCGACGTTCCTGCTGAACGGCCTCAAGCGCGAGGAGCTGATCGCCTGGAATTCGATGATCCTGCACGAGCTGTACTTCGCCGGCCTGGGCGCGCCGTCCAAGCCGGGCGCGGCGCTGGCCGCCGCCATCGAGCGGGACTTTGGGAGCGACGCCCGCTGGCGCGCCGAGTTCGCGGCCATGGGCAAGGCGCTGGGCGGCGGATCGGGCTGGGTGCTGCTGACCTGGAGCGCGCGCGACAAGCGCCTGGTCAACACCTGGGCCGCCGATCACACCATGACCCTGGCTGGTGGAACGCCGCTGCTGGCGCTCGACATGTACGAACACGCCTACGCGATGGACTACGGCGCCAAGGCGGGCGCCTATGTCGACGCCTTCATGGCGACCATCAACTGGAGCCACGCGGACGGCCTGTTCAAGGGCATGGCCGCGTGACGGGGAAGGCGACCGTGAGACCCGATCCTTGGAGATGGGCGGCGGTCGCCTTATCGGCCCTATGCGGTGTCGCGGCCTGCGCCAGCGCGGGCGCCCAGGCGCCGCTGGCCCTGGACCGAACGATCCCGCTCGCCGGGGTCAAGGGACGCATCGACCATCTGGCGGTGGATGTCGCCGGCCAGCGCTTATTCGTCGCCGAACTGGGCAACGGCTCGGTCGAGGCGATCGACCTGCGCTCGGGCAAGTCGCTGGGGCGGATCACCGGTCTCGCGGAACCGCAGGGCCTGGCCTATCTGGCCGACCGTGACGAACTGGCTGTGGCCAACGGCGGGGACGGGACGGTGCGCTTCTACAAGGCCGCCGACCTCGCGCCGGCGGGCATGGTCCGCGTTGGCGACGATGCCGACAATCTGCGCATCGATACGCGATCGGGGCGTCTGGTGGTGGGCTACGGCGACGGCGCCCTGGCGACGATCGACCCGGCTTCGCGGAAGGTGGTGAGCGAGCTGAAGCTTCCCGGCCATCCCGAAGGCTTCCGGCTGGACGGCCCCAAGGCTTTCGTCAATGTGCCCGACGCTGGCGCGATCGTGGCAGGGGATATCGACCAGGGCAGGGTGACGGCGACCTGGAAGGCGGACCATCGCTGGAACTTCCCGATGGCGCTGGACGGGAACGGTGCGCTGGTCACGGTCTACAGACTGCCCGCGCGCCTGGCGGTGATGGCGGACGGCGCTGTGCGCGGCGACGTCTCCACCTGCGGCGACGCTGACGATGTCTTCGTCGATGGCCGACGCCAAAGGTTCTACGTCGTCTGCGGTTCGGGCGATGTGGAGGTGCGGTCATCGACGCCGCCTTATGCATCCCTGGGACGGGCGAAGACGCGGAGCGGCGCGCGTACGGGGCTCTTCGTGCCCGAGCAGGATCGGCTGTTCGTGGCGGCCAGGGCGGCGGGCTCGGCGGAAGCGGCGATCCTCGTCTTCAAGCCCATCGACTAGAGGCCGGGCCCCGGACTTTCCGAAGCCTTGGCGCTGGTGAGGTGCGGCCGACGGCGGGGGGGGGGAACCGCCGGCCGCGAGCGCCGGAGATGTCTTGGGGGCTGAGCATCTCCGGCGAACCGTCAGGCGACCTCGGCCGCGCGGCGCGTCCGGCGAAGGACGAGGCCGCAGATGGCGGGCAGCACGAACAGGGTCAGGGCGGTCGAGGTGATCAGGCCGCCGATGACGACCGTGGCCAACGGACGCTGCACCTCCGCGCCCGTGCCCGTGCCGATGGCCATGGGTACGAAGCCAAGGGAGGCGACCAGGGCGGTCATCAGCACCGGCCGGAAGCGTTCCAGAGCCCCGTGGGTCACCGCCTCGTCGACCGCCATACCGTCCTCGATATTGCGGCGGATGGCGGCGATCAGGACGAGGCCGTTCAGCACCGCCACGCCCGAGACGGCGATAAAGCCGACGGCGGCCGAGACCGAGAACGGGATGCCGCGCAGGAAGATCGCGAAGATCCCGCCCGCCAGGGCCAGCGGCACGGCGGTGAACACCGTGCCGGCCAAGGCGGCGCTACGCAGGGCCATGTAGAGCACGCCGAAGATCATCAGGAAGCAGATCGGCACGATCAGGCTGAGGCGCTTGCTGGCTGCCTGCAGGTTCTGGAACTGGCCGCCCCACTCGATGTACGAGCCGGCCGGCAGGCGAACCTGCTGGTCGATCTTCTTCTGGGCCTCGTCGACGAATGAGCCGAGGTCGCGGCCGACGACGTTGGTCTCGACATAGACGCGGCGCTTGCCGTTGTCGCGGCTGACCTCATTGAGGCCCTCGGTGAACTGGAAGCTGGCCAGCTGGCGCAGCGGCACCGAGGCGCGGGGGCCGGTTCCGGTCTGCGGCAGCATCACCGGGATGGCGCCCAGGGCGTCCAGGTCGTTGCGCTTGGCGTTGGGCAGGCGCACGACGATGTCGAAGCGCTTGTCGCCTTCGAAGACCTGGCCGGCTTCGCGTCCGCCCAGGGCGGCCGAGACGGTGTCGGCGACGTCCTGCACGGTGAGGCCATAGCGGCCGATGGCGTCCCGGTCGAACTTGATGTCGAAGGTCGGGAAGCCCTCGGTCTGGGCCACGCGGGCGTCGGAGGCGCCCGGCACGGTGCGCAGGACCTTGACGATCTGGTCGGCCGTTGCGGTCATCTTGCCCAGGTCCTCGCCATAGAGCTTCACGGCCACGTCGGAGCGGACCCCGCCGATCAGTTCGTTGAAGCGCATCTCGATGGGCTGGGTGGCGTCATAGAAGTTGCCGACGATCGGGGCGGTGGCCTTGCGGATGCGCTCGATCACCTGCTCCTTGGTCTTCACGCCGGCGGGCCAGTCCTTCTTGGGCTTGAGGATGACGTAGTTGTCCGAGGCGTTGGGCGGCATCGGGTCGGCCGCCAGACTGGCGGTGCCGGCCTTGGAATAGACCGTCACTACCTCGGGCAGGGCCATGATCGCCCGCTCGATCGGCAAATCGAGCTCGACGGACTTGTCGATCGAGGTCGAGGGGATGCGGACCGAGGACAGGTTCAGGTTCTGCTCGTCCAGGGTCGGCATGAACTCGCGGCCCACGAAGGCGAACGCCACCATGGCCAGGGCGAAGACGCCGACCGCAGCCCCGATGAACGGCCAGGGCTGGGCCACCGCGCGGTGCAGCCACGGCGCATAGGCGTCCTTGGTCTTGGCGACGGCGGGGACTTCCTTCTCCGAGATGTGGCCCCGGATCAGGAGGGCGGTCATGGCCGGCACGAAGGTCAGCGACAGCACGAACGCCGAGGCCAGGGCCAGCATCAGGGTGATGACCATCGGCGAGAACATCTTGCCCTCGACGCCCTGGAAGGTGAGGCAGGGCAGGAAGACCAGGAAGATGACGATCTGGCCGTAGACGGTCGGGCGGACCATCTCGCGGGTCGAACTCAGCGCCACCTCCAGCCGCTCCTGCAGGTTCAGGATGCGACCCTCGTGGTGCTGGCGCTCGGCCATGCGGCGCAGGGTGTTCTCGACGATGATGACCGCGCCGTCGATGATCAGGCCGAAGTCCAGCGCGCCCAGGCTCATCAGGTTGCCGGAAATCTTCATCCCGTTCATGCCGATGGCGCTGAAGAGCAGCGACAGCGGGATCACCAGCGTGGCGATCAGGGCCGCCCGCCAGTTGCCCAGCATGAAGAACAGGATGGCCACGACCAGCAGCGCGCCCTCGGTGAGGTTGCGGGCCACGGTGGCGATGGTCGCCTCGACCAGCTGCGAGCGGTTCAGCATCACTTCCGAGGTGACGCCCGCTGGCAGGTTCGGGTTGATGGCCTTCAGCTTCTCGGCCGCCGCGTGGGCGACCGTGCGGCTGTTCTCGCCGACCAGCATCAGCACGCTGCCGACCACCATCTCGTGGCCGTCGCGGCTGGCCGCGCCGCGACGCAGCTCGCCGCCGATATTGACCGTGGCGACGTCGCGCAGCAGCACCGGCACGCCGCCGCGCGTGGCGACCACCGCGCGGGCGATCTCGTCGGCTGATTGGATGCGGGCGTCGCCGCGCACCATGTAGCTCTCGCCCGAACGCTGGATGAAGTTGGCGCCGACCGACAGGTTGGCCTTCTCCAGGGCGTCGCCCAGCTCGCTGTAGGAAATGCCGTAGGCGGTCAGCTTGGCCGGATCGGGCTCGACGACGTACTGCTTCACGTAGCCGCCCAGGGAGTCGACGTCGGCCACGCCCGGCACCGCGCGCAGCTGCGGACGGACGATCCAGTCCTGCACGGTGCGCAGATAGGCCAGGCGCGCGGTCTCGTCGGCCAGGCGCTCGCCGTCATCGGTGATGAATGACCCGTCGCTCTGCCAGCCGGGCTTGCCGTCCTGGACTTTCGCACCCTTGCCATTCGGGTTCTTGAAGTCGACGGCGTAGTGGACGATCTCGCCCAGGCCCGTGGACACCGGACCCATCTGCGGCTCGGCGCCGGCGGGCAGGCTGGGTCGCGCCTGGGCCAGACGTTCGGTCACCTGCTGGCGCATGAAGTAGAGGTTGGCGTCTTCCTTGAAGACGGCCGTCACCTGCGAGAAGCCATTGCGCGAGAACGACCGGGTGCTCTCCACGCCGGCCAGACCCGCCAGGGCGGTCTCGATCGGGAAGGTGACGCGCTTTTCGACCTCGACCGGTCCCAGGGTCGAGACGACGGTGTTGATCTGCACCTGCTTGTTGGTGATGTCGGGCGTGACGTCGATCGGCAACTTGAAGAGCTGCCAGGTCCCGAACGCCGAGACGATGGCCACCAGCACGAGGACCATCCATCGTGCTCTGACCGAGAAGGCTAGGATGCGGTCGATCATTCTGCGTCAGCGCCTTTGACGATCTCGGCCTTCAGCAGGAAGGCATTACGGGCCGCGACGGTCTCGCCGGCCTTCAGGCCCGAGACGATCAGCGCCTGACCGCCGCTGCGGGTGGCGACCACGACCGGACGGACCGAGAAGCCCGTGGCGGTGCGCACGAAGACCACGTCGCGGCCTTCCATCGACTGCACGGCCTCTTCGGGCAGGATGAAGCCCGGCTGACCGGTGCCGCGTGCGGTGATCGTGGCCTGGATGGCCTCGCCGGGGACGAGGCCGCCGCCCGACACCGACAGCACCACCGTGGCGGTGCGGGTCTCGGGGTTCAGGGTCGGGGTCACCGAGCGCACCGTGGCGGCGATCGTCTGGCCGGCGGCGTTGCGCACCGAGGCCGTCGCGCCGGGGACGATGCGGGCCGCGTCCTGCGGGCTGACCGCCACCTCGACCTGGACGTCGCGGGCGTCGGCGACGCGGAACAGCTCACTCTCCGACTGGACGAAGGCCCCCAGGGTGGCGGGGGCGGCGGTGATCCGGCCGCTGATCGGGCTGACCACGGCGACGCTGCGACCGTCGGCCGAGACGCGCGAGGCCCCGGCGGCGGCGCGGGCCCCGGCGGCTTCGGCCCGAGCCGCGTCGGCCTGCGCCTTGGCGGTCTCGTAGTCCTGGCGGGAGGTCACGCCTTGCTCGAACAGCTTCTTCTCGCGGGCGAGGTTGGAGGTCGCCAGGACAGCGCGGGCGTCGGCTGCGCCGCGCTGGCCAGCGACCAGGGCCGCATCGCGGCTCTCGACCAGGGCGATGGTCTCGCCGGCGCGAACCGGTTCGCCCAGGCGCTTGAAGATGCGCACGACCGTGCCGCCGGCGTGGGCGGTCAGCACCGCCTCGCCGCCGGGCGTGGCCACGACGCTGCCCGAGCCCTGGACTTGGCCGCCGAAGTCGCCGGCGGTGACGGTCTGCAGGGCGATGTTGGAGACCTTCAGGTACGAGGCCTCGACCTTGACCTCGGTTGGCGCGGCCTCGGGGGCGGCGGCGGCTTCGGGCGGCGGGGCGGGCTTGGTGGTCAGCTTGGCCAGGCCGTAGCCGGCGCCCAGGAGGGCGATGGCGGCGACGCCCAGCATCAGGGTGCGCGGTCCGGCCGCGTTGCGGGTAGCCATGTCTTATTCTCCGAAGGGGGCGCGGCCAGCCAGGCGGGCCAGGGTGGCCTGGGCGCGAACCCGCGCCACACGCGCATCGAGGGTGGTCCGGCGCGCGTCGGTCAGGGCGCGCTGGGCGTTGAGGACTTCGACCAGGGGCGTCTTGCCGGACTCGTAGCCGACACGGGCCAGGCGATAGGCCTCGTCGGCGGCGGCTTCCGATTGCTGGGAGGCCGAGACCCGGCTGACGGCGGCGTCGGCCTGGACGCGGGCCGAGCGCCAGTCGGCCTCGGCGCGCAGGCGGGCCTCCTCGAACCGGGCGTCGGCGGCGTTGGCGCGGGCCGAGGCAGCGGCGACATTGCCCCGGTTCTGGTCGAACAGCGGGAAGGGAACGGAGACGCCAGCGACCAGGGCCGTGGAGTCATTGCCGGTCAGGCCTTGCCCGTTCAGGCGGCGCACGCCGACCGAGGCGGTCAGGTCCGGGATAGCCCGGCGGCGTTCGACCGTGACCTGCTTGCCGGCGGCTTCCCGCTCGGCGCGCGCCACCTGCAGGGCGGGCATGTCGGCGGGCGGCACGCCATCGGCGGTCGACGGCGAGGCCGGGGCGGAGAGAAGCCCGCCGGCCAGGCTGGTATAGGGCTCGGCGACGCCGGCCAGGGCCGACAGTCGCGCCAGGGCCTCAACCGCATCGGCGCGGGCGGCTTCGGCGTCGGCGCGGGCCGAGGCCTCGGCGGCCTGCGCCGTGACCAGCCGCAGATTGGCTTCGCGGCCGGCGTCGACCAGGGCGCGCGAGACGCCCAGGTCGTCTTGCGAGCGCTTCAGCGCCTGGGCGGCCAGATCGGCGCGAGCCTGGGCGGCCTCGGCGGCGGCATAGGCGACCGCCAGCTCATAGGCGAAGTCGGCCGAAGCCTGGCGGTTACGGGCTTCAGCGGCGGTCACCTCGGCGTTAGCGGCCGAGACCCGCGCCGAGCGCTTGCCGCCCAGCTCCAGAGCCTGGGCCACCGACAGCGTGGTCTCGGCCTGGTTGGTCCCGTTGTAGGGCGCCTTGCCGCCGAAGTTCTCGGCTTCGAGACCGACGACCGGGTTGGGACGCGCCTGGGCTTGCAGGGCCAGGCCCTGGGCTTCGCGGACGCCGGCTTGGGCTTCCTTCAGGCGCGGCGCGGTCTGCGTGGCTTGGCGCAGCAGGTCGGCGAAGGCCGGCGCGGGCTGCGCCCACGCGGGACCCGCCGCGATGGCGCCCCACGCGGCGCACGCGAGGGCGAGGTGTGAGAGTCTAGACAGGATACGTCCCCTGAGCTTGGGCCGGCGCGTAACAACCGCGCGGGCCGCCTACCTGCGATTACGCAGGCCCTCGGCGGCGCCCCCGCTGGGGGAGTGGATTTTTCAAGCGGATGTTTCGGCGGCGCGCAGGCGCTGGCGCGCGCGGGCGATGCGGCCTTCCAGGGCCTTCACCGTGATCTTCAGGGCGGCGGCAGCGTCCTGCTGGCTGAGGCCGGAGACGGCCGTCAAGACCAGCGCCGTGCGTTGGTCTTCCGGCAGGTTTGCGATGCGCCGGGACACCTCTTCGAGGGCCAGGCGGTGATGGGCCTGGGTCTCGGGATCAGGCGCCTCGGCCTCGATGCGGGTCGCGCCATCGTCCAGTTCGGAGGCGCCGAAGAAGAACGCCCGCACGCGACGGCGGCGGGCCATGTCGCGCACGCGGTTCAGGGCGATGGCGAACAGCCAGGCGCGGAACGGGCGCTGGCGGTCATAGTCGGCCAGGCGTCGCCAGGCCGAGAGGAAGACTTCCTGCACGACATCCTCGACCTCGGAGGCGGGGGCTCCGTAGGCGCGGGTCAGCTTGGCGACCGAAGGACCATGATGGCGGAAGAGGTCGACGAACGCGGACCGGTCGCCCGCCATGGCGCGGGCGACGAGTTCGGCGTCGTCCGGCGCGGCGGTCACTTGGCTCCGTCGGACAGAGCCTTGACCAGGGCCGCGTCGTAGGCCGGTCGGTGCTGGGCGTCCAAGCCCTCGCGCATCTCCACCACGTGCTGCAGGGTGGCGCGCTCCAGTTCGGCGGCGGCGGACTCCACCTCCTTGCTGGCGGCCTCGACCTCGGGGGTCCAGCCGGGCTGCAAGGCAATGGCGCGCGCCAGGCGGCCATTGGCGGCCTTGACCCTCTGCTCGATCGCCCGGCGGCGCGCCTGATAGGCGTCCTCGCGCTGCTGGAGGCGGGCTTGCTCCTGCGGGCTCAGCGGGACCAGCTCGTGCAGTTCCTGGTGCAGGTCCATCGGCTTGGGGTGCGCCGACTGCAGCAGCCAGTGCGCGCCCGAGACCACGACCGCGCCGACCGCCCCGGCGATGGCCGCGCCGACCGTCATCCGGGTCCAGTTCGCGCGGCTCATCCGGCGGCTCGCGGGACCAGCAGGTTGGACGGCGAGACGGTGAAGGCGGCGGCCGGCCAGCGGGCGACGACCTCGTTCGACGGCCGCTTGAGCATGCCGATGCCGCCCGTCGTCGCCGCGCCGAACACGGTGGCGATCATCAGGCAGGCCGTCAGCTGGCGCCACTCGCGGCGGGACTCGATCGTGCTGGGCGCGGGCTCGCCGGCCAGACGCAGGGCCAGGGCGTCGGCCGCGTCCGCCGACAAGTCGACGCGCGCCTTGG
This sequence comes from Caulobacter sp. X, assembly GCF_002742635.1. NCBI lineage: Bacteria > Pseudomonadati > Pseudomonadota > Alphaproteobacteria > Caulobacterales > Caulobacteraceae > Caulobacter > Caulobacter sp. X. The sequence goes on from NZ_PEGF01000002.1 coordinate 1,742,700, forward strand.
CCGCGCCGTCCAGCCAGGTGTCGAAATCACTCATCGGAAACCTCCATGCGGCCCTGGCGAAGGTTCGCCGGAACACGCACCACTTCGACTATTCCCAAGGGTTTAGCGCCTCGTTGGAGCCCACGACAGGCTGGACCTCGTAAGAGACGTTACGCAGCCCGATCGCGCCGCCCCCGGCGCCGGCGCCATTTTTTGAAATCGTCGCGGCGTCCAGCTAGTCGCTTAGCATCGCCTGGAGAGACGCCGTCGCCAGGGCCAGGCTCAGCATGCCGGCGAGTGTGCTGACGGCAAGCACGACGCCAGCCTTCAAGGCGTCGAGGTCTGGGCGCCATGCGCCGAGCCCGCGCGCCGTTCGTTCCGCGCGTGGAGGCTGCGGTAGGGCGACGTCGAGGGCGTGGTGGACGTCGAGGGCCTCGATCTCTATGTCGTGGTCGCGCGGATCGGGCAGGCACGACAGGCGGGCGATGAAGACGTGCGGCTCGGGCACGGTGGTCTTGGACTCCAGATACGTGCGCCGATCGACCAGCTCGAACCGCTGCCCCAGGCCATCGGCCCGCAGCGTGAGCAGGGTGACATTGTCCGGACGGGGCGGCTTGCCGAGCGCGGCGCGAACCTGGAACCGGACGCCGTCATCGCTCTGGCAAAGGCTCAGAAGCAGCGGCTGGGGCTGCGTCGGCACGATCCACAGCTTGCCGAAGATCGGGCTATGAACGATCCGGGCGTCGCGCATCTTCCGCCAGGCGATCCTGGCGATCCACGCGGCGCCGGCCAAAAGGACCAGGGCCAGGCCCAGCTGAAACCTTGGCGCTGCGACGAAACTCATCGGGACCCATCCGCTCGGAGGTGAGAGCGCCGGGCGTGACGGTGAAGGTCCCGGCCCTAAGCCTTACGCAGCCCGCGCGCGTCCCCCTCGAAATCTTGCGCGCCGATCAGGCCTTCTTCTTCTGGGCCAGCTTGGCTTCGCGCCGGCGGCGCTCGGCGATGATCTGGTGGCGGCGGTGATCGCTCATCTTCTTCCACTGCCGGACTTCCTCGGTCGTTCGAAAGCAGCCGACGCACATGTCGGAGCGCCGGTCGAATTGGCAGATGTCGAGGCAGGGGGAAGGAACGGCCATTTGGTTCACTGGGAGCGGGGCTGGAGAGTCGGCGTCCAGTCCGCCGAAACGGTTAGTGCGGCATGGCGTGGAACGAGGCAATCACCATGATCAGGCCGCCACGGGCTGGACCTCATGAGAGAGGTTACGCAGCCCGATCGAGCCGCCCCCGCTATTGGAACTATATTTTTTCAGGCGCGGGTCTTGGCTTGAAATTGCAATTCGTTCTCAGCTAGGGGCGTTGGCCGACCCCAGTTTCCGCTCACCCAATCGGAGTTTCAGATGCGCAAGTTCCTAGCCTCGCTGGTCGTCGCCTCGGCCGTCCTGACCGCCATGCCGGCCGCCGCCCACGAAGAATATCCCGTCGCCGGCAAGATCACGGCCGTCACCGCCAAGACCATCCAGATCAAGGCCAAGGAAGGCGACACCGTCACCTTGGACATCGACAACAGCACCCGCGTGATGCAGGGCGGCAAGCGCGTCACCCTGAAGGAGATCAAGGTCGGCCAGTCGGTGGACGTCGTCGGCTTCGGCGATGGCATGAACGACCTGACCGCGCTCGACATCACGATCCTGGCGGACAAGGCCCGCTGATCCCGCCCGGTCTCCCGTGACCCTGTCCCGCTCCGCATCGCCAGGCACGAGCCGCATGGCGCTCGGCCTTGGCCTGCTGCTGGCCGTCGTCGTCGCCGGCTCGGCGGCGGCCCACGGCCTGGGCGGCAAGGACGCCGCGTTCGTGGCCGCGACCCAAGGCCCCGATCCGATCCCGTTCCTGTATCTCGGGGCCAAACACATGGTCACGGGCTACGACCACCTGCTCTTCATCCTGGGGGTGATCTTTTTCCTCTACCGGATGCGGGACGTGGGGCTCTACGTGACCCTGTTCTCGGTCGGCCACTCCCTGACCCTGCTGGCCGGGGTGCTGGGCGGCATCGAGGTCAACTCCTACCTGGTCGACGCGGTCATCGGCCTGTCGGTGGCCTACAAGGCCTTCGACAATCTGGGCGGCTTCCGCACCCTGTTCGGCGTCCAACCCAACCCCAAGGCGGCCGTGTTCGGCTTCGGCCTGATCCACGGCTTCGGCCTAGCCACCAAGCTGCAGGCCCTGGAGCTGCCGAAGAACGGCCTCCTGATCAACATGCTGTCGTTCAACGTCGGCGTGGAGATCGGCCAGCTGATCGCCCTGACCTTCATGCTGGCCTTCATCATGGTCTGGCGCACCTTGCCGGGCTACCGCCGCATGTCCGTCGCCGCCAACGTCGTCCTGATGACGCTGGGCTTCATCCTCATCGGCTTCCAGCTCGGAGGCCTGGCCTACGGAGCACCGGCCTGATGTCGGACACCAACACGCCGCCCGCGCCGTCCAAGCGCACCCTGCTGCTGTCGATCGGCGGCGCGGCGATCACCGCCGTGGTCATCACCTTCGCCGCCGTCCTGCCGGCCGAGTACAACAAGGACCCGCTGGGCCTGGGTCGCGCCACTGGCCTCTCGCGCCTCTGGGCGCCGAAGGAGGTGACGGTCGACGCCAGCGCCGCCGGCGGCCCCGCCGCCCGGCGCGAGCCCGTGCCGTTCCGCACCGACACCTTCGAAATCCCGCTGGCCGCCAGCGGCGACGAAGCCCGCCGCAACGCCCTGGAGTTCAAGGTCCGCATGCCCAAGGGCGCGAGCCTTCTCTACAGCTGGAAGGCCGAGGGCCTGACCGTCCCCGAAGACCTGATGTTCGACTTCCACGGCCACACCGTGAAAGGCGCCGGCGACGGCGCCGTCAGCGTCGCCGACTACGAGCGCAGCAGCGGCGCCGAGGCCAACGGCTCCCTGGTGGCCCCGGTCGAGGGCATCCACGGCTGGTACTTCCGCAATCGGTCCGACAAGCCGATCAAGGTGCGGCTGAAGCTGTCGGGGTTTTATGAGCTGGTGCCGGCGGGGCAGGAGGGGAATCTAGCGGGGGTCCAGCCGCAGCTTCAATAGTCGTCCGCGATTGGCGAGGAACGTCCTCTTCCTGGAGGCAGGCCAACGGCAGCAACTGGCGTAGCGCGGAAGCGCGATCCCGGTGGAGATGCCTCGTGATTTGAGGCGGGGGGAGCGTGCGGCGGTCTTCGTTAGCGTAAAACTGGTCGGTTGTTCCGCTATTGTTGTTACAATATAACACTTTCGTCGAGCGGAGCATTATCATGGCAGATCGTGGTGACGGTACGTTTCCGAGCAAGTTCCTTCGCACGCACGAAGCCGGAGCTTTTCTAAATCTCTCCCCTAGGACTATGGAGAAGCTTCGCACGACGGGAGGAGGGCCGCTCTATCGCAAGTTGGGCGGTAGAGTCGTCTATGCCCTTGCAGATCTGCAGGCTTGGGCCGACGCGGGAACAAAGCGGCATACGGCCGATCCACTCGGTGGTCATCCAGCGCCGCTAAGCTCGACGAGCAAGCGTCCGCATCCTGCTCGCAATTAGGCGCTCGGCGTGTACAACGCGTGTACAATGAGCGTGGTTTTGGGTGTGTTCTCGCACTTCGAATTCAGCTAACTTATTGAAATCCTTCAGTCTGGTTTCTGTCGGTCCAATTCTCCAATGGAGCAATTGGTGTAAAAATTATTGAATAAAATCAAAGACTTATGACGAAATTTTCCATAGCGCCCATGATGGACTGTAAGAAGTAATTATAAATATCAAAAGCTTACGGGGTGTCGTGAACTCATCGTGTACACTCGGTCGTCGTGCCATGGCGTCTGTTCGCGCGGAGCGGCGTATTTTGAATTGATGGATTGGATGCACAGGAATTCTATCGGTGGGTGCGTCGCCGGCGGATCGTGAACACCTGGCTAGTGGCGCAGCTCCGCAGTTTGGCTCAAATTGGGCAACGACTGGGGGGCTTGCACATGGAAGCTGCGGACGCAGAGAGCGACATTGTCGAGGGGGCGAAAGTCGCGAACATTCAGGTCGCGGTGAGCTACCCGATTGTCTCTGCTTACGAGTTCGAATTCCTCAAGGAAGAGGATGTCGTTCGCGAGCGCCTCGACAAGTGCACCTTGTATCTTTTGGTCCAGCGGCCGCTGACCTATTTCGACAACGTCGTGCTTGACGACGGCGTCATCTATTTCGAGATCGCGGACGGCGAGGCAACGCCCCTGGCTTGCAAACTAGATCTCGTCCATGCCGGCATCTGCGGTCCCGGCGAGGAAATCTGCGTCGAGACACAATATTTCACCAAGACGCCTGGGGCCAAGCAGCCGTTCCGTGACGTCGGCGCGATCAAGCTCTTCCGGAAGGATAAGAGCATGATCGTCTGGTGGAGCCCCCAGAAGATCCTCTACGAGATGCTCGTCAGGGGCCTGGAAGTGGCCGTGGCGGATGGGGGCGATCCGCTGTCGTTTCTCGACTTCTCAGTCCTCTATGTGGGCAAGGCATTTGATCAGAAGGTTTGGGACCGACTGACTGGGCACGAGAAGATGCAGAAGATCCTCACCGTACAAAACCCGGTCGGGGCTGCCCCGGCGGCGAGAGCGCCGTTCGAAGTTTCATTGATCTTGTTGTCAGTCGTCGGCCTGACCGACGTCGCGGAATTGCCCTACGTCGGGGTCAGCGACATGCCTGGCGTTCAGACGATCGTGCATGAGGTTGACCTGACCGACACCGAGGCCTTTGTCCGTTTCATGAGTGAGCCTTTGGCGCCCTTGGGGGATGAGGCAATGACCCGGGAGGTTGAAGCGCAGCTCATCCACCGCTTCCAGCCCGAGTACAATTCGGTCTTGTTCAAGAACTATCCCGAGATCGCCGGTGGCATGAGGTCTAAAGGCTACACGTGGACCGACCTCACCATCGAGGGGCTTCCTGCCTCGCTGAGCACGCCACACTTCAAGCTAGGGCCGGTGGTCGAGATTGAGCCGGAGGATGGATAGCTGGGTTTGAGGCGCGCCAGCCTGTCTCGGTTGGTGCGACAGGGTGGCGCAGCGCTCTATCTGTTCTGAGTATTCGTCAGGTGTGGCGTAGCTTTCCTCAATGTTCGGATATGTTCGTCAAGTCTCCTAACAATGTAATAGTATAACATGTAATCATATAACGCATTTCAATCTCGACTTTGCGCATGTATGCCAGAATCCTATGGTTGGACTCGCACTCCATGGTCGGCAAGTCGGCAGGAATGCCGAAACGTGGCGCTCGCGCCGCGGTCCGTCCGCGCGTTTCAGCTTCGGCAAGGTGATGGCCCTGGTCGTCACCATCGCGTTCCTGATCGGCATTGTCGTCTGCGGTCCCGCCGAACACGCCGCCCTTGAGACCGAAACGCCGTCCGCCGCTCAGGTGGTGGCGTCGACCGTCGAGGCCCCGGCCGTGATCAAGGTCGCCGGTGACCACAAGGCTCCCGTCAAGAAGGCCCTCTCGGCCTGCACCGGGCATTGCGCCGCTCACGGCGTGAGCCTGCCCGTGTCGTTCGCGCCCGAAACCGTCGCCTTCGCTAATCGCGCCGTCTGGCAGCCCCAGCAGGACCAGCGCCTGCTCGGCGACCGCGCCGTTCTACTGGACCGTCCGCCTAGAGCCTGACGCGACCCTTCCGCCCCGAGCGGCGGACCGTCTGCGTTTCAATCTCTAGGATTACATCTTCATGACTCTCATCATGCGTGGGCGGCTGCGTTTCGCGGCCGTAAGCGCGGTCGCGATCTTGGGCGCGTTGGCGTCCGCTCGCGGCGCGGCGGCCGATCCGGCCCCGCCTTTCAAGGCCCTGCTCGCTCAGGCGCAAGGTAGCGCACCCCGGTTGGCCGAAGCGGCGGCCGGTGTCCGTCAGGCCGAAGGTCTCGCCCGTCAGGCCGGCGCTCGTCCGAACCCGACGGCTGGCGTCACCATCGAGAACTTCAGCGGCGGCGGCGTCTACAGCGGCACGAACAACGCCGAGACGACCTTCCAGCTGAGCCAACCGCTGGAAGTCGGCGGCAAGCGGGGGGCGCGCGTCGCCGCCGGCCGCGCCGCTCTCGACGCGGCCCGGGCGCGCCTTTCGCAGTCCAAGGCAGACTTCGCTTTTGCCCTGGCTGACGCCTATGCCCAGGCTGAAGCTGGTGAGCGTCGCGTCACGCTCGCTGAAGAGGCCGTGACCTTGTCTGACGAGACCCTGCGCGCTTCGCGGGCGCTGGTCGATGCTGGCAAGGAGGCCGAACTGCGCACCCTGCAGGCGCAGGCGGCTCTGACCGCCGCGCGGGCCACGCTCGAAGAGGCCCGGGCCGAACGGACCGGGGCTTTCGCGCGCCTGACGGCCCTGGCCGGCTCGCCCACGCCCTTCACCGAACTCACCGACAGTCTGCTGGTCAGCACGGCGGCTCCGGTCCAGCCGGGCGATATCGACGTGCTGGCGACGCCAGCGGTGCTGGCGGCTGAAGCCGATCGGGAAGCGGCCGCCCGCCGCGTGCGGATCGAAAAGACCCGCGCCGTGCCGGACGTCACCGTCTCGGCCGGGGTTCGTCGGTTCAGCGGCGACGACTCCACGGCCCTGGTGGCCGGGGTCTCGATCCCGATCCCGGTGTTCGACCAGAACCGCGGCAATATCACCGCCGCCCAGGGCGAGTTGCAGGCCGCCGAGGCTCGGTTGAACGCCGCGCGCCTGGACGCCGAAGCCGACATCCGCACCGCGCGGTTCCAGCTCGGCGCGGCCCAGTCGCGGGCAACGGCTGCCGGCGAAGGCGAGACCAGCGCCGTCGAAGCCTACCGCCTGACCCGGATCGCCTACGAGTCCGGCAAGGCCCCGCTGGTCGAACTGATCAATGCGCGCCGGTCCCTGGCCGAAGCGCGCGACCTCACAATCCAGGCCCAGCTGGCGCGCGTCCGCGCCGAGGCCGACCTGGCGCGCCTGCAAGGCCGCCTCTTCGGAGATCGCTAATGCCCAAGTCCAACTCCTCGAACCGGCAATTGCTGATGGCCGGCGCGGCCATCGTGGTCGTGGCGATCGCGGCTTTCTCGTTCGGCAAGATGTCTGGCGGCAAGCCCGCCGAGACCGCGGCCCCGGAGAAGCCGGCAGCGGCGGCGCCAGCCGGCCCGCAGACCCTGACCATGGGCCCCGAGCGCATCACCGCTTCGGGCGTCCAGCTCCAGACGGTCAACCCCGGTGGCCTGGCCGCCGAGGTCGTCGCCCAAGCCACGGTCGAAGCTGAACCCGGCGGTGAAGCGGCCCTGACCGCCCGCGCCGCGGGCTCGATCACCCGCATCACCAAGCGCCTCGGCGACCCCGTCCGCGCGGGCGAAACCCTCGCCCTGGTCTCCAGCCGCGAGGCCGCCCAGATCTCGGCCGACCGTAGCGTCGCCTCGGCCAAGGCCGACCTGGCCCGCAAGAACCTGGCCCGCGAAAAGCGTCTCTTCGAACAGAAGGTCAGCCCGCGTCAGGACTACGAGACCGCTCAGGCCGAACTGGCCGTGGCCGAGGCCGAGGCCCGTCGCGCGGCCACGGCCGCCGGCGTATCGGCGGTGTCGGGCGGCTATGTCGCCGTCATCAGCCCGATCAGCGGCCGCGTGACCGCCACGACCGCGAGCCTGGGCGCCTTCGTCGCGCCGGAGACGGAACTCTTCCGCATCTCCGACCCGGCCAAGATCCAGGTCAATGCGGCAGTGACGGCCGCCGACGCCCGGCGGGTCCAGCCCGGCGACAAGGCTGTGGTCGAGACCACCAGCGGCGAGACCCGTGACGCGGTCGTCCGCTCGGTGACCCCGGGTGTCAACGAGGAGACCCGCAGCGCAACGGTCGTCCTGACCCTGGCGAACGGGGCAGGGGCCCTGCAGCCGGGCCAGCTTGTCCGCGCCCGCATCACGTCGCGCCAGTCTACCTCCTCCGGGATCGTCGTGTCCGAAGAGGCGGTGCAGACCGTCAACGGCAACGACGTGGTCTTCGTGCGCACCAAGGAAGGCTTCCGCGTCCAGCACGTGCTGGCCGGCCAGCGCAGCGGCGGCCGTGTGGTCATCGTCGACGGCCTGAAGGGCGGGGAGACCCTGGCGGTCAAGAACGCCTTCTTGCTCAAGGCCGAACTCGGCAAGAGCTCGGAAGAAGACTGACCCCTAACCGCTATTCTGGAGACACGCCGAAATGATCGGTCGCATACTCTCGATGTCGGTGAAGGGGCGTTGGTACGTCCTGCTTCTCACCGCCATCATCGCCGCCCTCGGCACGTGGCAGCTGACCAAGCTGCCCATCGACGCCGTTCCCGACATCACCAACAACCAGGTGCAGATCAACACCGTGGCCGGCGCGCTTTCGCCGGTCGAGATCGAAAAGCGCGTGACCTTCCCCGTGGAGACGGCCCTGGCCGGGATCCCGGGCCTGGAGACCACTCGCTCGATCTCGCGCAACGGCTTCTCGCAGGTCACCGCGATCTTCTCGGAGAAGACCAACCTCTACTTCGCCCGCCAGCAGGTGGCCGAGCGTCTGACCCAGGCCGGCGACAGCCTGCCCGCCGGTATCCAGCCGCAGATCGGCCCCGTCACCACGGGTCTGGGCGAGGTCTACATGTACTCGGTCGAGTACGCGAACCCGCGCGGCAAGGGCGCCAAAGTCGTCGATGGCCAGCCCGGCTGGCAGAGCGATGGCGCCTATCTGACGGCCGAGGGCGAGCGTCTCGTCGACGCCACCGCGCAGGGCGCGTACCTGCGGACCATCCAAGACTGGACGGTTCGACCGCAGCTGCGCACGGTCAAGGGCGTGGCCGGGGTCGACTCCATCGGCGGCTTCCAGAAGCAGTACGTCGTCGAGCCTGACCCGGCCAAGCTGGTGGCGTACGGCGTCTCCTACACCGACCTGGCCAAGGCCCTGGAAGGGGCCAACCTCTCGGTCGGCGCCAACTTCATCCAGCGGGCCGGCGAGGCCTATCTGGTGCGGGCCGATGCGCGGGTGCGCACCCTGGACGAGATCCAGAACGCCATCATCGCCACGCGCCGCACCGTTCCGGTCGCGGTCAAGGACGTCGCCAACGTGCGCGTCGGCGGCGATCTGCGCACCGGCGCGGCCAGCAAGAACGGTGAGGAAGTCGTCGTCGGCACCGCCCTGATGCTGATCGGCGAGAACAGCCGCTCGGTGGCCAAGTCGGTCGGCGAGAAGCTGACCGAAGTCCGCAAGGGCCTGCCGCCCGGCGTGGTGATCACCACCACCCTGGACCGCTCGGTCCTCGTCAACGCCACCGTCAAGACCGTCGAACGCAACCTGACCGAAGGCGCCATCCTGGTCGCCGCCACCCTGTTCCTGCTGCTGGGCAACGTCCGCGCGGCCTTCATCGCCGTGCTGATCATCCCGCTCTCGTTCCTGATGATGGCCATCGGCATGAACGGCCTGAAGGTGCCCGGCAACCTGATGAGCCTGGGGGCGCTGGACTTTGGCCTGATCGTCGACGGCACCGTCATCATCATCGAGAACTGTCTCTTGAGGCTGGCCGAGCGTCAGCACCACGAAGGGCGTCTGCTGAGCCTCAAGGAGCGCCTGGAGACCGTACTGCGCGCGGCCCAGGAAATGATCCGCCCGACCGTCTTTGGCCAGGCGATCATCTTCCTGGTCTTCGCGCCGCTGCTGACCTTCACCGGCGTGGAGGGCAAGACCTTCTCGCCGATGGCCATCACCATCATGCTGGCCCTGGGCGCGGCGTTCATCCTGTCGCTGACCTTCGTTCCGGCCCTCGTCGCCATCCTGATGCGCGGCAAGGTCTCGGAGAAGGAGGTCAAGGTGATCGCCGTCTCCAAGGCCCGCTACGAGCCGCTCCTCAAGCGCTCGATCGAACGTCCCTGGCCGTTCATCGGCGGCGCTCTGGCGCTCTTCTTGGTGGCCGGTGTCGTCTACACGACGCTGGGCCAGGAGTTCATCCCGCAGCTCGACGAAAAGAACGTCGCCATGGGGTCGCTGAAGATCCCGTCGACAGCCCTGGAGCAGTCGCTGACCATGCAGCGACAGGTCGAAAAGAACGTCTCGTCCCTGCCCGAAGTGGAGATGATGTTCTCCAAGACCGGTACGGCCGAGGTCGCCACCGACCCGATGCCGCCCAACGCCTCGGACGGCTTCATCATCCTCAAGCCCCAGAAGGAGTGGCCCAAGGAGGTCGCCAACAAGGCTAAGGTCGTCGAGCGCATCGAGGCCAAGGTCGCCCCGCTGCTGGGCAACAGCTTCGAGGTCACCCAGCCGATCCAGATGCGCTTCAACGAGTTGATCGCCGGCGTCCGCGGCGACGTCGCCATCAAGCTCTATGGCGATGATCTGGAGAAGATGAGCGCCACCGCCGCCAAGATCGGTTCCGTCCTGGAATCGATCCCCGGCGCCGAAGGTGTTCGTGTCGAGCAGGTCGGCGGCGCGCCCACCCTGGATGTGAAGTTCGACCGGGCCGCCATCGCGCGCTTCGGTCTCAGCATTGACCAGGTCGCCGACACCGTGGCCACGGCCATGGGCGGGCGCCAGGCGGGTGACGTCTTCGAAGGCGATCGCCGCTTCGACATCACCGTCCGGGTGCCGATGGCTCAACGCGATGACCTAGACGCCCTGGGCGCTCTGCCGGTCATGCTGCCGGCCGGCGAAGGCGGTGTTCAACGCTCGGTCCCGCTGCGCGAGCTGGTGCAGTTCCGCTTCGCAGATGGCCTGAACCAGATCAGCCGCGAGGACGGCAAGCGCCGGGTCGTGATCCAGGTCAACGTGCGTGGCCGCGACATCGGCTCGTTCGTCAACGAAGCCCGCAGCAAGGTCGAGGCCGTCGAGCTTCCGACCGGCTACTGGCTGACCTGGGGCGGCCAGTTCGAGAACCTGAAGGCCGCCACCCAGCGCCTTTCGATTGTCGTGCCGCTCTGCTTCGTCCTGATCTTCCTGGTGCTCTACATGGCGCTGGGCGGGTTCGGGCCAGCCGCATCCGTGTTCGCGGCCATTCCGCTCGGACTCTCGGGCGGGGTGTTCGCCCTGGCGCTGACCGGGATCACCTTCTCGATTTCGGCGGCGGTGGGCTTCATCGTGCTGGCCGGCGTCGCCGTCCTCAACGGCCTGGTCGTCATGACCAGCGTTCGAGAGCGGCTCGAGGCCGGCGTGCCCGTGGTCCAGGCCATCTATGAGGGCTCGGTCGAACGCTTCCGTCCGGTCCTGATGACGGGTCTCGTCCCGGCCATCGGCTTCATCCCGATGGCCCTGGCCAGCGGCACCGGCGCCGAAGTCCAAAAGCCCCTGGCCATGGTGGTCATCGGCGGCCTGGTCACGGCCACCGCCGTGACCCTGCTGGTCCTGCCTGCCATCGCCAAACTCATCCTCCAACTGGGGTCTGGTCGGAAGGCCCCGGACGAGGGACCGGCCGCGTCGCCCCTGAGCACGACGCACTAGGCCGGGGCGCCGGCGCGGCCCCTCAGCCCCCACAGCGCCGCGCCGGCGCATCACCTCCACCCAGCGAAGGCTCCGGCCTTCGATCGAGGCAACCGAAAAGGAAACCCCATGCAGACCCCCGGACAAGCTGTCCTTCTCCGCATCTACACCGACGAAAACGCCCTGGTCGGCGACCGCTCCCTGATGGACGTCATCGTCCAGCGCGCCCAGACCGCGCGCCTGGCCGGCGCCACGGTCCTGCGCGGCCGCAAGGGCTTTGGCGAGTCCGCCCGCATGCACGAGCCCCGGCCGCTGGACTTCAACGACAATCTGCCGGTGGTCATCGAGTTCGTCGACGAGGAAGCCCGCCTGCGCGAGTTCCTGACCAAGCTCGACGATCTCAAGGACATCGGCCTGGTCACCTTCGAAAAGGTCGAGGTGCTGCGCTACGGCGGCCATCACGTCGAACCGCACCGGTAGGAGCGGCCAGGATGACCAGCAAGTCTGCGCACGATCATAAGGGCCACGACCATGGCTCTGATGGCGACCACAAGCACGGGGACGGGGAGGGCGGCCACGCCCATGGTGGGCTGTTTGGCGAGCAAACCGAACTCATCTTCGCCCTGCTGTGCGGCGCGACGCTGCTGGTCGGGTGGCTGATCAGCCTGAAGGCCGATGGCTGGATACCGCTGGCCTTCTACCTGGCGGCCTATCTGTTCGGCGGCTGGTTCACCCTGACCGAGGCGATCGAGAACCTGCGCAAGCGCAAGTTCGAGATCGACACCCTGATGCTGGTGGCGGCCGCCGGCGCGGCGGCCCTGGGCCAATGGGCGGAAGGCGCGCTGCTGCTCTTCCTCTTCAGCATGGGCCATGCGCTGGAGCACTATGCCATGGGGCGCGCCCGCCGGGCGATTGAGGCCCTGGCCAAGCTCGCGCCCGAACGCGCCACCGTCCGCCGAGACGGCAAGACCGAGGAGATCGGCGTCGAGGCCTTGGAGGTCGGCGACATCGTTCTCGTCCGGCCCAATGAACGCATCGCCGCCGATGGCGTGGTCGTGACCGGCGAGAGTAGCGTCAACCAGGCCCCGGTCACGGGCGAAAGCGTGCCAGTCGACAAGCGCGCCGCCGCCGATCGCGACTTCGACTTCGCCAAGGCCAGCGCAGAGCATCGCGTCTTCGCCGGCACCATCAACGGCGCGGGCGCGCTCGACATCCGCGTGGCCCGCAAGGCCGGTGAAAGCACCCTGGCCCGCGTCGTGCGCATGGTCGCCGAGGCCGAGGCCCAGCGCTCACCGACCCAGCGCTTCACCGACCGCTTCGAGAAGGTGTTCGTGCCGGCCGTACTGGTGCTGGTCGGCGTGCTGATGTTGGCCTTCCTGGTGCTGGACGAGCCCTTCAGCCGCAGCTTCTACCGGGCCATGGCCGTGCTGGTGGCCGCCAGTCCCTGTGCCTTGGCCATTTCCGTGCCCAGCGCGGTGCTGAGCGGCGTCGCCCGGGCCGGCCGCGGCGGGGTGCTGGTCAAGGGCGGCGGGCCCTTGGAGAACCTGGGCACCCTGACGGCCTTGGCCTTCGACAAGACCGGCACCCTAACCGAGGGCAAGCCCAAGCTCACCGACATCGTGCCGGCCCAAGGCGTCGAGGCTTCTGAACTGCTGGCCATCGCCGTGGCGGTCGAGGCGCTGAGCGACCATCCGCTGGCAGCCGCCGTCGTGCGCGATGGGGAGGCCAAGCTGAACGGTCAGGCCCGCCGGGAAGCCACCAACATCAAGAGCCTGACCGGGCAGGGGATCCAGGCACAGGTCGACGGCAAGGCCGCCGTCATCGGCAAGCCAGGCCTCTTCGAAGCCGAAGGCGATCGACCGCCAGAGGACGTCTGGAGCGAGGCCCAGAAGCTGGAGGCCAGCGGCCGCACCGTCGTCATGGTGCGCCATGGCGACCGGTATCTCGGCGTGCTCGGTCTGATGGATACGGCCCGTCCGGCGGCCCGCGACGTCATCAAGCGCCTGCGATCGCTCGGGATCACCCGGATGATCATGCTGTCGGGCGACAACCAGTCGGTCTCCGACGCCATCGCCCGCGACCTGGGTCTCGACGAGGCCCGTGGCGGCCTGATGCCCGAAGACAAGGTCGCCACGATCAAGGCCCTGCGCGAGCAGTACGGCAAGGCCGCGATGGTCGGCGACGGGGTCAACGACGCCCCGGCCATGGCCAACGCCACGGTCGGTATCGCCATGGGCGCGGCAGGTTCGGACGTGGCTCTGGAGACCGCCGACGTCGCGCTGATGGCCGATGACCTCAACCATCTGCCGTTCGCGGTGGGCCTCAGCCGCAAGACCAGCGGCATCATCCGCCAGAACCTCTTCGTCAGTCTGGGCATGGTCGCGGTGCTGATCCCGGCCACCCTGTTCGGGTTGAAGATCGGTGAGGCGGTGATCTTCCACGAAGGCTCGACCCTGCTGGTCGTGGCCAACGCCTTGCGCCTCCTGGCCTACAAGGACCGTCAGGCATGAGCGGCCCTGAATCTCACGACGAGGCCGCGGCTTGGGCGCGCCGCTCGGCCCGCCGCGCCCTGATCGCCCTGGTGGCGGCGATGGTGTTCCTCGCTGCCACCATCGCCGTGGCGGTGGTCGGCATGGGGCATCGGCCATGATCGGGCGTCGTTCCGTCCCGGCCGTGGCGCTTGCCCTGGCCATGATCGGCGCCTCGATCGCCGGCTCGGCGCTGGCCGACACGATCGACAGGCCGATCGCCCTGTCGACGCCGCGAGGCTTTGTGCTGGACGGAGTCCGCGCCGTCGCCGAGGGCCCGGGCGTGCGCTTCCACGGCGCCGTCTGCCGACGCGCCGCCGGCCCCGCGCCGCGCTTCGTGCGGGCCGATCGCCTCGATCGCGACGGCCAGGTCCTGAGCACCGCGTCGAAAGTCCTCTGGGACCTGCGCGGGCGCGAGCGCCACTGCACGTTCTTCGACCTGCCCACGGCCAGTCCGCCGATAGACGGGGAGCAGTTCCGTGTCTGCTTACTTTCCACGAACCGCCCGTGCCCGGAGCCGCCCTCGGCCCCGTCGGGCGCGAGCGACAAGGCGACGAAAGGCCGCCCATGATCCTAGAGACAGAAATCGATATCGCCGCGCCCCCGACCAAGGTCTGGCGGACCTTGTCGGAGTTTGGCGCCTATCCGCGCTGGCATCCTCACTGGGAGATCGAAGGCGTGCCGGTGCAGGGCGCCCGGCTCTACATCCGCATCGGGTCAAACCCGGAAAAGCGGATGCGCGTCAGGGCCCGCGTCATCGGCATGGCGCCCGGCGAGGAGGTGGCGTTCCGCTCCGGTCCGTTCTTCGCGCGGTCGTACGAATACTTCCGCTTGGAGCCCAGTAAACGCGGCACGCTGCTACGTCACACCAACGAGATCACCGGTCTGGCGGCGTTGCAGTTCAAATTTAAGGAGGAGTACGAAAAGCTAGTTAGAATCTATGACTTCCGGCTGGAAGCTCTCGCGAAATACGTCACCACCAGCACGCCCCTGAAGGCCGTGGCGCGGTCGCGGCCGCGCACGCGGATCTAACCCTTACGGCTGCGCTGATGCGCCACGCCGAGTGTATCTTGTAACGTATTTCCTCGAGGCAATACGGACGCTATAGGCCCTTTTATGTTCGACGTGACGACATGGCTGAAGACCTGGACGGGGGCGCTTTTGGCGTGCCTGCTGGTGCTCGCCGTCGCCGCGCCGTCGTTGCGATTGGACTTCTGTCCGCCCGAGACGTCGGTGACCGCCGAGCATGGCGCTGCGGCTGAAGCTGCGAGCTTCGCCCAGATCGACGACCAGGATGCGTCGGACGTCTCGGACGCCAAAGGCGGCGAACAGGGCGGTCACTGCCACCATGTTCCCCAGCTGCTGAACCCGGTCGTTGGGGCGCAGCACGTCGTGTCCGCCGACCGTATTCGGTTGGTCGCCTCGGCCCTCGACATGCCGGCCTCGCGCATGCCTGACGGCCCCAACGAGCCCCCTCGAGCCTGACCCTGGCCGCGCCCTCGCGCGCGTAATCGCCATCGTCAGTTCTCACACAGGGACCTCCCATGCATTCCCGTTATGCCCGGCCCGCTGCCGTTCTCGGCGCGGTCCTGGCGCTCGCCGGTGCCGGCGCGTTTTCGCGCGCCGCTGCCGAGCCGCTCACCCTGGACGCCGCCCTTTCGCGCGCCCAGACCCAGTCACCGCTTGTCACGGCCGCCGAAGCTTCGGTGAAGGCGGCCGAAGGCCGCGCTCGCCAGGCTGGCCTGATGCCCAACCCCGAAGCAGGTCTCCAGTCGGAGAACTTCGCCGGGTCGGGGCCTTACGGCCGTTTCGGCGCCGCCGAGACCACCGCCACGATCAGCCAACGCCTGGAGCTGGGCGGCAAGCGCCGCACCCGCGCCGTCGCCGCCAATGCCGAGGTCGACGCCGCCCGCATCGGCTTCACGATCGCCAAGGCCGACCTGACACAGGAAGTCCGGGTCCGGTACGCCGAAGCGCTGGCCGCCCAGGATCGCCTGGTCCTGGCCCAAGAAACAGCCGCCCGCGCCGAGGGCCTCTCGAAAGTCGCTAGCACCCTGGTCGAGGCCGGACGCGAACCACCGCTTCGGGCCTTGCGGGCCGAGGCCGCCAGCCGTGAAGCGGCCGCTGCGGTGATCGCCGCCGAAGCCGAGGCGCTGGCCGCTCGGCGCGCGCTGGTCACCCTCTGGGGCGAGCCGGGCGAGACGATCGAGCTGGTGCGCGGTCCGGAGGCCGCCGCGCCTACCCAGACCACGATCGATCCTAGCGAGACCCTGGACGTGCGCCAGGCGCGCGCGGACCTACAAACGGCCCGGGCCGTCATCGATCGCGAGCGCGCCGCCGGCCGCCCGGACCTGACGGTCCAGGCTGGCGTGCGGCGGTTCGAGCAGACCGGGGACTCGGCGATGATCGTCGGCTTCACCGCGCCGATCCCGATCTCCAACCGCAACCAGGGCACGGTTGCGGCCGCGCGCGCCGACGCGACCGCCGCCGAGGCGCGTGAGCGCCTGGCGCTGGCCCGCTCGGTCCGGGCGGTGCGCGACGGCGAGGCTTCGCTTCGCGCGGCCAATGCCCGGCTGGAGGTCCTCGACAGCAAGATCGTCCCGCAAGCCCAGACCGCCGTCGATCTGGCGCGCGGTGGCTTTGAGGCCGGCAAGTTCTCGCTGCTCGAAGTCCTCGACGCGCAAGGCGCCCTGACGACCGCCCGCACCGAACTCATCGCCGCGCGCCTTGAGCGCGCCAAGGCGCTGGCCGCGCTCGAACGCGCCGCCGCCCAATAGGAAAGCTCACCATGAAGTCCAACGATAGAAAGACCCTGCTGACGGCCGTGGCGGTCAGCGCCGTGCTGGCCGCCGGCGCTGGCGCGCTGGTCGGCAAGACCATGCTGTCCTCGCCGGCCAAGGAAGCTCCAGCCGCCGAGGCCAAGGAAGATCACGCCGGCGAAAAGCCCCATGTCGCCATGACCGCCGAGCGCATCACCGCCGACGGCATCCAGCTGGTGACCCTGGCCGGCGGCGGGCTCGACGCCGCCGTACCGGCCCAGGCCACGGTGGTGGCCACGCCCAACGGCGCGGCGATCCTGGCGGCCCGCGCTGACGGCGCCATCGTCCGCATCAACAAGCGCCTGGGCGACCCCGTCGCCGCTGGCGAGGTGATCGCCGCCATCGAAAGCCGCGACGCCGCTGCCATCAGCGCCGACCGCAGCGCGGCGGCCGCCAAGGCCGCGGCCGCCCGTCAGGCCCTGGTCCGTGAGCAGCGCCTGTTCGACGCCAAGATCACCGCTCGCCAGGACCTCGAAGCGGCCCAGCGCGAGGCGGCCATCGCCGAGTCCGAACTGCGGCGCGCCAGTGGCGCCAGCGCCGCCGCTGGCGTCAGTGGCAACGGCCGCACCCTGGCCGTGACCAGCCCGATTTCGGGCCGGATCACCGCCGCCACCGCCACCCTCGGCGCCTATGTCGCGGCCGGTTCCGAACTCTTCCGGGTCGCCGATCCGGGGCGCATCGAGATCCAGGCCGCCTTGCCGGTCGCCGACGCCCAGCGGGTCAAGCCCGGCGACGCGGCCGTGGTCGAGACCGCCAGCGGGTCGGTGAACGCCACCGTGCGCAGCATCACCCCGGCGCTGGACGCCGAGAACCGCTCGGCTACCGCCGTGCTGGCGGTGAGCGGCGAGGCCCCGATGCTGACCCCCGGTCAGGCCTTGCGCGCGCGCATCACCCCGCGCGGCGCCGCCGCCAGCGTCAGCGGCCGCATCTCCGCGCCGGACGAGGCGGTCCAGACCGTCAATGGCGCCGAGGTCGTCTTCGTCCGCACCAAGGACGGCTTCGAGCCGCGTCCCGTCCGGGTCGGTCGTCGTGGCGGCGGCCAGGTTGAGATCCTCTCGGGCGTGCGCACCGGCGAGCAGATCGCCGGCAAGGGCGCCTTCCTGCTGAAGGCCGAACTCGGCAAGGGGGAGGCGAGCCATGAGGACTAAGCTCACCCTGTCTCTGGCAGCTCTGGCCGCCTCGCTCACCACTTCGGCCGTCCAGGCCAAGGACGCGGTGACCATCGATCGCATCGGCGGCCGCGCCGTCGAGATCATCACCGCCTCGGCGCGCGACACCGGCAACGGCCTGCGCGTGTCGGGTCTGGTCCGACGCGCGCCGGGGCGCAGCCTGCCGCCGGTGGCCGCTCACCTCGATGTCAGCGCCTTCGATCCAGACGGGCACTGGGCCATCACCGTCCCCACGCGCCTGGCGGCCCTGAGCCCCCAGCGCACCGACCGTGAGCCGGCCCGCTTTGAGGCGACTTTCCCGCTGCTGCAGCTGGCCTCGGTGACCAAGCTGGAAGTCCGCTATCAGGACAAGCCTCACGCCATGGAAACCGGCGAGGTGGCCCGATGATCGGCCGTATCCTCGACCTTTCGGTCCGCTTCCGCTGGGCCGTCATTGCCCTGGTCACGCTGGTCGCGGCCCTGGGCGTCTACAACCTGGTGCGCCTGCCGATCGACGCGGTGCCCGACATCACCAACAAGCAGGTGCAGATCAACACCGTCTCGGGGACCCTGGCCCCGGCCGAGGTCGAGAAGCTCGTCACCTTCCCGGTGGAGACGGCCATGGCCGGCATCCCCGGCCTGGAGTCCACGCGCTCGATTTCGCGCAACGGCTTTTCCCAAGTGACCATCGTCTTCAAGGAAAAGACCGACATCTACTTTGCCCGCCAGCAGGTGGCCGAGCGCCTGACCCAGGTGCGCCAAAGCCTGCCGGCCGGGGCCGAGCCCGCCATGGGCCCGATCTCCTCGGGTCTGGGCGAGGTCCTGATGTGGACCGTGGCCTTCGAGCATCCGGGCGGCAAGGGCGCCAAGGTCACCGAAGGTTCGCCAGGCTGGCAAAGCGACGGGTCCTACCTGACCTCGACCGGGGAGCGGCTATCCGATCCCACCGCCCAGGCGGCGTTCCTGCGCGAAGTGCAGGATTGGATCGTCCGGCCCCAGATGCGCTCGGTCGCAGGCGTGGCCGGCGTCGACTCCATCGGCGGCTTCGAAAAGCAGTTCGTCGTTCAGCCCGATCCGACCCGCATGGCCTCGGTGGGCGTCTCGTTCAACGACCTGGCCAAGGCTCTGGAAGCGGCCAACCTCGCCGTCGGCGCCAACTTCGTCGAGAAGGGCGGGGAAGCCTTCCTCGTCCGCGCCGACGCTCGCGTGCGCACCGTCGACGAGATCGCCAACGCCACGGTCGCGGCGCGTGAAGGCGTCTCGATCCGCGTCCGCGACGTCGCCACCGTCAAGCTGGGCGGCGCCCTGCGCACCGGCGCGGCCTCGGAGAACGGCGAAGAGGTCGTGGTCGGCACCGTGCTGATGCTGACCGGCGAGAATAGCCGCACCGTCGCCGGCGCTTCGGCCGAGAAGCTGATCGAGGTGGCCAAGAGCCTGCCGGTCGGCGTGAAGGTCCAGGTGGTCTACGACCGCTCCAAGCTGGTCGGCGCGACCATCAAGACCGTCGAGAAGAACCTGACCGAAGGCGCGCTGCTGGTCATCGTGGTGCTCTTCCTGCTGCTCGGGAACTTCCGCGCCGCCTTGATCACCGCCCTGGTTATCCCGCTCTCGATGCTGATGACCGCCATCGGCATGAACAAGCTGGGCGTCTCGGGCAATCTGATGAGCCTGGGCGCGCTGGACTTTGGTCTGATCGTCGACGGCGCCGTGATCATCGTCGAAAACGCCTTGCGGCGCCTGGCCGAGCGCCAGCACCACGAGGGCCGTCTCCTGACGCTGTCCGAGCGCCTGGGCGAAACCCGCGAAGCCGCCCGCGAGATGATCTCGCCCACCGTCTATGGCCAGGCGATCATCCTCCTGGTCTACGCCCCACTGCTGACCTTCACCGGCGTGGAGGGCAAGACCTTCTCGCCGATGGCCATCACCGTGATGCTGGCCCTGGCCGGCGCCTTCGTGCTGTCGCTGACCTTCATCCCGGCCATGATCGCCCTGTTGATCAACGGCAAGGTGGCCGAGAAGGAAGTCGCGCCGGTCCGCTGGACCAAGTCCCGCTATGAGCCGCTGCTGCACAAGGTCGTGGCCAAGCCCTGGCCGGTGATCGGCGGCGCGGTGGCGCTCTTTGTCCTGGCCGCCGTGACCTTCGGGTTCCTGGGCCGGGAGTTCACGCCTCAGCTCGACGAGAAGGACATGGCCGTCCAGGCCCTGCGCATCCCGTCGACCTCGCTGGAGCAGTCGCTGCGCATGCAGCGCCGGATCGAGCGCGTCGTGGCGGGTTTCCCCGAAGTGGCCTTCGTCTACTCCAAGACCGGCACGGCCGAGGTCGCCAGCGACCCCATGCCGCCCAACGCCTCGGACGCCTTCATCATCCTCAAGCCCAAGGACGAGTGGCCCAACAAGAACGAGACCAAGGCCGAGCTGATCAGCCGCATCGAGCACAAGCTGGAAGGCCTGACAGGCAACGCCTACGAGTTCAGCCAGCCGATCCAGATGCGCTTCAACGAACTGATCGCCGGCGTGCGCGGTGACGTGGCCATCAAGGTCTATGGCGACGATCTCGACGCCATGAGCCGCACGGCCGAGGAGATCGCTACGGTCCTGCGGACGGTGAAGGGGGCGGCCGACGTCAAGGTCGAGCAGACCTCGGGCTTCCCGACCCTGGACGTCCAACTCGACCGCGACGCCATCGGCCGCCTGGGCCTAACGGTCGAAGAGGTCGCCGACACCCTGGCCGTGGCCATGGGCGGCCGCGAGGCCGGTCTGGTCTTCCAGGGCGACCGTCGCTTTGACGTCGTGGTCCGCCTGCCGGACGCCAGCCGCAACGATCTCGACGCGGTCGGCGCCCTGCCGGTGATGCTACCCGAACGGGCCGGCGGCGCTCGCGCCTCGGTGCCGCTGCGCGACGTCGCCAAGTTCTCCTATTCGGAAGGCCTCAACCAGGTCAGCCGCGAGAACGGCAAGCGCCGCGTCGTGGTCCAGGCCAACGTCCGTGGCGCGGATCTCGGCTCCTTCGTGGGCGAAGCCCAGCAGAAGGTCGATACGCAGGTCAAACTGCCGGCCGGCTCTTGGCTGGTCTGGGGCGGGCAGTTTGAGAACCTCAAGGCCGCCCAGGCGCGCCTGGCCCTCGTCGTGCCGCTCTGCTTCCTGCTGATCTTCGGCCTGCTCTACATGGCCCTGGGCGGCATCGCACCGGCCGCGGCGGTGTTCTCGGCCATTCCGCTGGCTTTGGCCGGCGGTGTCTTCGGCCTGGCCCTGCGCGGCATCCCGTTCTCGGTGTCGGCCGCCGTCGGCTTCATCGCGCTCTCGGGCGTGGCGGTGCTGAACGGCCTGGTGATGATGACCGCCATCCGCCAGCGCCTGGCCACGGGCATGCCACTTGAGAAAGCGATCATCGACGGGGCCATGGAGCGCCTGCGGCCGGTGATGATGACCGGTCTCGTCGCCTCCCTGGGCTTCGTGCCCATGGCCCTGGCGACCGGCACCGGCGCTGAAGTCCAGCGTCCGCTAGCCACGGTCGTCATCGGCGGCCTGATCACCGCCACGGCCCTGACGCTCTTCGTCCTGCCGGCCATCTGTCGCTTCGTCCTGCGCAAGGCCGAAACCGGGAGTCCTGAACAAGCCTGAGCCTGGGGCGGCGCGTCGAGCTGGTCTCGGCGCGCCGCTCGTTCTTCACATCCACCTGCGGAGCACTTGAATGAGTAAGCCGATTGAAGGGGGAAGCACGGCGATCGCCGTGTCGGGACTACAAGCCCAGAAGAAGCGTATTCAGATCCTCGCCGAGAACATCGCCAACGCCAACTCGACGGCTCGAACCGCCGGCGGAGAGCCCTACCGCCGCCAGATTCCGGTCTTCAAGGTCGAGCAGATGGGCGGGGACGAGGGGGTGGTGCTGAGCGGCGTTAAGGCCGATCCCAAGCCCTTCCCGCAAGCCTATGATCCTGGCCATCCGGCGGCCAACGCCGCTGGCTATGTGCTGCTGCCCAACGTCAACAGCCTGGCCGAGAGCCTCGATCTCAAGCAGGCCATGAAAGCCTACGAGGCCAATCTCAACGTCCTCGACACCCAGGACGCGATGGAGAAGGCCACCCTTTCCATCCTCGACAAGAAATAGACGTCAGGGTCGCGCGCGAGGCTCGCATTTGGCGGGTTTCGTGCGTTGATCCCTCAAACTTGGCAGGCGCTTTTCGGCGCACGGGAAGAGGAGAGGTTTTCAATGGGAGCTGGACACGATCACGGCGCGAGCCAGGCCAACGGCAAGCGGCTGGCCATGGCTCTGGCGCTGACCTCGACATTCCTGATCGCCGAGGTCGTCGCCGGCATCGCCTTCAACAGCCTGGCGCTGCTGTCGGACGCCGCGCACATGTTCACCGACGCCGCCGCCCTGGCCATCGCCCTGGCGGCGATCCGTGTCGGCCAGCGTAAGCCCACCGAGGACTTCACCTTCGGCTATCGGCGCTTTGAGATCCTCGCGGCGGCCTTCAACGCCATCCTGCTGTTCGGCGTCGCCATCTATGTCCTGGTCGAAGGCGTCAAGCGCATCCTCAACCCCGAGCCCGTCGGCTCGGTGGGGATGTTCATCGTCGCGGCGCTGGGCCTCGTCATCAACCTAGTCTCCATGCGTCTTCTGGCCAGCCACAAGGACAAGAGCCTCAACGTCAAGGGCGCCTATCTCGAGGTCTGGGCCGATATGCTCGGCTCGCTGGGCGTGGTCGTCGGGGCCGTCGTCATCAAGATCACCGGCTGGCGGTTCGTCGACCCGATCGTGGCCATCGGCATCGGCCTATGGGTGTTGCCGCGCACCTGGATCCTTTTGAAGGACACCACCCGAATCCTCCTCGAAGGCGCGCCTCCTGGAATGGCCCTGGCCGGCGTACGCAAGGCCATTACCGAGACCCCTGGGGTGGCCAGTGTCCACGAACTGCATCTGTGGACCACGGGCGCGGACAAGGCGGTCTGCACCGTCCATGTCGTGCTGGCGGAGGGGGCGCAGGGCGAGGCCGTGCGCACCGCGATCGCCACCCGACTAGAGACCGACTTCGACCTGCACCACGTCACGATCCAGACCGAAGTGACCGAGTGCGGGGAGGAGGGGCGGCACGCTTAGGCGGCCGCTCCTCAATCTGCTGGCCGCCCCAGACCTTGGGGCGCGCCAGACTTCAGAGCGTGAGGTGACGCGTGAACGAAGACGACCTGCACATCCTGCGGATCTACCTGGACGCCGGCGCGACCCTAAACGGGGTCGCATATGACGCGGTGCTGATGGCGCGCGCCCGCGAAATGGACATCGCCGGCGCGGCGGTGCTGCGTATCGAGGAGGCCTTTGGCGAGGCGGTGCTGCACGGCGCCAAGGCCCGGGATCTGGCTCCCGAACAGCATTTGATCGTCGAGATGGTCGACAGCCGCGCCAAGCTCGACGCATTGGCCGCGACCTTGGAAGTGGCCGCCGATGTGGGGTTGGCGACCATCGGCAAGATCCAGGTCGTCGCCTATGGCGGCCATCGCCACCGCACCGGGGCCGCGCCCGCCTAGCGCGGAGCAAGGCCCGTCCCGACCCGTCCCACGGCAAGTTTTCAGGAGCAGCACATGACCAATCCCAATCCCCCCAAGCCCGACGCGGCGAGCAGCACCGATAGCAAGCCGTCATCGTCCCCGGAGCCCGCGCCCCGCAAGGAAGGCGGCATGATCGACGAGGGCGGCCCGACCGGCGGCAATGTCGAGGGCGTCGAGAGCGAAACCGAAACGCGCCGCGATGGCGGCATGCTCGGCGAGGGCTAGGCCATCAACATCCCGGGGGGGGGGACCATGTATCCAGCCGATCTTCGATCCCTGACCGGCTTGCGCATCGTCGCGGCCGCCTGGGTGCTCGTCTATCACTTCCGCAATCGCCTCGGTCTCGACCTCGAACGGTTCGGCCTGATCGCCAAGGGCTATCTCGGGGTCGATCTCTTCTTCATCCTGTCGGGCTTCATCCTCTCCCATGTCTATCTGAAGGCTTGGTCCGAGGGGCGCTTCCGATACGGTTCCTTCCTGTGGGCCCGCCTGGCGCGGCTCTATCCTGTGCATCTGCTGACCCTGGACGCGACCATCGTCCTCTGGGCAATGGGCCGCTGGACCGGCGCCAGCTTCGAGACACAGGCCTTCGATCCCGCCGCCATCCCCCAGCATCTGATGCTGATCCACGCCTGGTGGTCGACGCCAACCGTGCAGTGGAATTTCCCATCCTGGTCGATCTCGGCCGAATGGTTCGCCTATCTGCTGTTCCCGGCGGCGGCCGTCACATCCATCGCCTTGCGCGCGCGTCCCGTCCTGGCCGTGGCGCTGGCGATCGTCCTGCTCTTCGCGCTCGACGGGATCGTGCAGACCTTCGGCGGATCGCTGACCCGGCTGACCGCCCAGGGCGGGGCGTTGCGGATCGTGCCGTCCTTCGCCATGGGCGTGGCCCTGCATCGGCTGGGCGCGACACGGTCGATGTCGCCAGGGCTGGCGCTGCTGGGTACGGGTCTCGCCGTGGGCTGGATCGTCCTGTCCACCTCCGTGGGCCTGGCCGATCGCTGGATCTGGCCGGGCTTGGCGGCGCTGATCTTCTGCCTGGCGGAAACGGACAAGGCTGGGCGCGCCAGCGTCCTGGCCGCGCCGCTGGCGGTTTATCTCGGTGAGGTGTCCTACGCGGTCTACATGACCCACTTGCCGGTCGACATTGCCTATTTCGAAGCCCTGGACCGCCTGCCGGCGCCGCCGGCCGGGGTCTGGGCCTGGGCCGCCTGGCTCGGGGTCCTGGCGGTGTGCCTCTTTGTATCTGTGGCGGTCTATCACGCGGTCGAGCGACCGGCCGGCGCTGGCTGCGGGAGAACGATCCGTTCCGCGGACCCGCAGAGTAGGACGAACCGAGTTCCAGGGCCCGCCGGGCAAACCCGGCGGGCGCGCCAAGACGGCGCTCTAGCCTTTGTCGGCGGTAGTCTCCGGGCGCCGGAGCACTTCGCCGTGCGCGCGGATCGGTTCTACCGCACCACCAAAGCCGATGACGAAGGTGGAGTCCGTGCCGCCCCAGCTGATCGACACGTGGGCCACGAAGATCAGCGGTTCGCGCACCTTGACGATCGATTGCAGGCGCCGACCACGGCGAGCGAAGTCGAACCGCTGGCCCAGGCCATCCGGACGGATCGTGGTCACAACCACGTCGCCGGGTTTGAGGTCGTGGTCACGGCAGGTCACGACGAACCGCCAGCCGGCGTGGCGGCGCACGATGTCGAGCCGAAAGCGTCCGTTCTCAAGATCGATCCGGTGGGGGTCGTCGTCGGGCTGTTTATAGAGGCTGAGGATTTCCTCGGCCTGCCGTTGCCAGAGCCAGACCAGGCTGGCGATCAGGACGATCAGGACCAGCAGCACGGCGGCCGTCATGGCCCAGGGATGGGCGGCGGCATAGAGGGTCAAGTCATGGATCGGGCTCACGGAGCGACGCTCCGGTTATCGATCGACGACAGCAGAGTGGAGGCGCGCGCGGGCGCATGGAGCCGCGACGTGCGGCCTGAAGACTTCAGAAACATGGGAATCCTCGAACACGAAGGACGCGGCCAGGGCCGCGCGGTCTAGGCGATAGGTTCGAGGTCGGATCTAGGTGGGCGGTCTTGTGGGTTGCCGGTCAGGCCGGCGCGGTGGTCGTTGTCCAGCCGGAATCGAGCCGCTGCGGTGGTCGCGACGGCCGGAGCGTCGGCGTCTGCGGCCTGATCGTGAAGGGGCGGGCCGTCGGCATGGTGATGGTGCGCGCCCGAGGCGGGCGCCTCGGATGCGTGAGGATCGGTCGGAGGCTGGACCGCGCTCTGCCTCAGGGAAGTTGAGGCGTCCTGGGCCGCGGCGCCCGGAGGTTCTGCCGCTTGGTTCAGCGCGCTGGTGGCCTGAACGACGTCTGCGTCGAGATGGGCCTGCTCGGCTGGCGCCTGCACGGACAGCACCGCCATCAGCAGGGCGGCGAAAGCCACCATTGCCTGTCGGACGGTTTTGAACGCAGTGAGGCCCACGGTTCCCCCAGGTGAATGAACCGGCGCATTGTCGCGCTTTCGGCTCGGTTCTTCAATGCTGGATGCTCGGTCTGGGGCCGCTAGGCTGTGGTTTCGGGTGGCGGGGGCGGCGTCAGGTCGAGACCAAGGCGGGCTTGGCCAAAGCGCAGGATCAGATAGCGGGTTGCGCGCTCGAGACCCAGGAGGGTCGGGGCGCGTTCCAGGATCTTGCGGAGGTCTTTGTCGTTGACGATGGGCTGGCCGCCTTGGACGTCGTTGAGCCGATGGCTGGGCTCGACCCAGCCAGCGAAAGACTGGCCGGTATGGACGAAGCGGCTTCGCAGGTCGTAGGCCGCGCCGATGGACGCCTTGAAGCGATCAGGCTGGAAGCACCAGAATGCCGCCTCGGCCTCGCCCCCTTCGAAGAAGGGCTGATCGATATAGTCCATGAAGGTGGTCACGAACCGTCGCTTGATTTCGAACAGTCGCTTTCGCAATGCACTGCCGGCCGCCTTGCCGTCCGGCAGGTCCTTCTCGATCCGCTGAAGAAGGTCTTCAAGGTCCGGGTCTAGCAGCCGCCCGCCGGCCGGGTATTGAGCTTCGGAGATGATCTCGCCGGCCGTGATCAGGTGCAGATAGGCCTGTTCGGGATCGTGCTCGCTGCTCTGTAGCGCGCGCATGTAGAAGCGGCACGCGGCGTCGAAGGCGTGCAGGGCCGGGATGTCGCGCGTGCCGGTCCAGACGGGATAGAGACGGGTGACCTCTTCCAGGTTCAGCAGGACGGGCAGGGTCTTGCGCGGACGGTGGTTGTTCTGCGGCAGCTCCGGATCGGTGAAGGTCGAGAACGCGCTGAGATCGGGCAGGTTGAAGATGCCATCGTTCTGCAGCGAGCCATGGGCGTCGAAGCGCTTGCCGAACAGTACGCTCATACCCGCCGCGAACATCTCGCCGTAGCCGGCATATTGCGGGACCACGACGCCTGGGGCCTTCTCGTAGTCGTCGGTCAGAAACGCGGCCACGAAGGCGCCGCGCGCATTGCGATCGGCCAGCATCCTCTGGCGCGCCGCCCGGTTTCCAAGGCTGGGCCAGGCATGGGTGATCAGGAGATCATCGCCGGCGAACTCGCCGATGAACCAGCTGGTCGATGAGATCAGGACCCGCTGGACGCGGTTGGATGGCCGAAGGCCCTCGGCGACTTTGCTGTCCGTCACATCGTCCTCGCGCGGTTCGGGATGAAGCCTTTCGCGCCACCGCAGGATCACGCAGGCAAAGCGTGGTGGTGTCCCGGGCCAGGCCCAGGACACCGATGACGCCTTAGCAGACGACCTGGAGGCCGCCGCTGTTACAGAGGATGAGCACCTGGTCGCCGACGACGAACATGTGGAAGCCGCGACGGCGCACCTCGGCTTCGAGCTGCTCCATGGACGCGAGGAAGTTGACCCAGCCGATATTGCGGCGAACGAGCCCGCCGTTGCGAGCTTGGCGGGATTGGAAAATGCGTTGAATAAATGGATTTATCACTGTATATAGACCTTATTGCTTTCAGTTCATTTTGTTTCTTTCTCAGTCGTCGGTTTTAAGTGGCGCTGAAAACGGGTTGGAAGAATTCCAATCCTACTTCTATACTACCACAAAACTTGCCCGTTGTCAAGCTTGGTTAACGCTGTTCGCTGAGCGATAGGGCGTGGACATCGGCCAGGCGGGCGCCGCCCGGCGCTTCCGCGCCAGGCTTTGCCCCAAGATCGAGACCGTCCGGCGGTCACGCTCGGTCCCGCGGCTTTCGCCGCTCCCTCGGGCGCGACCTTGCAGGCAAGCTTTGGCTTGCCGCCGGACGCTCGACGCCGCCTCCCGCCACGCCCTTCGGGCGGGCTCCTGTGCAGGCTTCATTGTCATGAGCGCCCGCTGACGCGGGCGCGCGGGCTTAGGGCTCCGCCCTCGGCGCGCGCCGGATCGTCTTCCGCCCAGCTTCGGACGGCCTTGCCGTCCTGCAGCCGGGTCCCCGCGAAGACGCCCCTCTGCTTGCACACCCGGTCTCGCCGACGGGCGTCGGGGTCAGGCGCGCCTTGCGCCCTGACCCCGAGCACCGAGGAGAATATTCCTATGACCGAGCAAGACCATTCCGCCGCGATCGCGGTCCTGAACGACGCCTGCCGCGCCGAGCCCGGCGCGGGCTGGGTGATGACCCAGGGCGTCTGGGCGCTGCCCGAGGCCGACAGGCTCAAGGCCTTCGCGGCCGTGACCGCGTTCTCGGACTTCTCCGAAGACAACGACCCGCACGGCGAACGCGACTTCGGCGCCTTCGAGATCGCCAGCGCCAAGCTCCTCTGGAAGATCGACTACTACGACCTCGACCTGGACAAGGGATCGCCGGACCCGGCCGACCCCGCCGTCACCAAGCGCATCCTGACCCTGATGTTGGCCGAGGAATACTGACGCTGAAGGCCCCCGCCGCCCTCGGGCGGCGGGGGCTGGTGTCGGCGACGCAATTGCCCGTGCGGCCGATCCTTCGGGATCGGCCGTTTTCGTGTCACCGGGTCAGCGTCTCCATCAAGGCCGCAGGGCAGGCGAGGGACCATCCCTGCGGCGGCCAGACCTTCGGCGCGTGGTCAAGGGCGTCTTATCGAGCGCTGTCTGACGTGCGCCAGCGTCCGAGGCGGAGATCAGGCGGCCTGCTGGGTGATCGCCTTCAAGGCCCGACAGGCGTCCAGGCAGGCCTTGGCGGCTTCACGGCCCTTGTTCTCCTCATCCTCACGGCTGCGCGCCTGGGCCTGTTCCTCGTCATAGGTGGTCAGGACGCCGAAGGTGATCGGGCGCTGGGCGTTCAGCCCCGCCGTCATCAGGCCATGGGCGACGGCCTGGCTGATGTATTCGAAGTGGGCGGTGTCACCCTTGATGACGCAGCCCAGACAGATCACCCCGTCGAACCGTCCGGTTTGGGCCAGGGTCTGGGCGATCAGCGGGAGTTCATAGGCGCCAGGCGCTTCGACGATGGCCTCGGGGGGCAGCACGACGCCCTCGGCGTCGAGGACCGCGCGGGCGCCCTCCATCAGGCCATCGACGATCTCGCGATTGAAGCGGCTGACGACCAGGGCGATGCGGGGAAGGTCGGTTGACATAGGGGGCCTTTCAGGCGGCGTGGCCAAGGTCGTGGCCCAAGCGGTCGCGCTTGGTGGTGAGATAGGCGGCGTTGTCGTCGGTCTGCCGGACCAGGACCGGCACGCGCTCGACGACCTCCAGGCCAGCAGCGGTCATCGCCTCGACCTTGCGCGGGTTGTTGGTCATCAGCCGGACACGCCCCACGCCCAGGGCCTGCAGAATCTGGCCGGCGGCCCCATAGTCGCGGGCGTCGTCCACGAAGCCCAAGGCGTGGTTGGCCGACACCGTGTCCAGCCCCTGGTCCTGCAGGGCGTAGGCGGCGATCTTGTTGGCCAGGCCCAGGCCGCGACCTTCATGGCCGCCGACATAGACCAGCACGCCGCCATCCTGTCCGATCCGGTCCAGCGACGCCCGCAACTGCTCGCCGCAATCGCAACGCCGCGAGCCCAGGGCGTCGCCGGTCAGGCACTCGGAATGGACCCGCACTAGCGGCGCGGCGCCATCACGGGGGGCGGCGATCAGGGCCAGATGCTCGGCGTCCTGCGTGCGGAACGCCACGACCTCGAAGGTCCCGTGTTCGGTGGGCAGGTTGGCGCGCGCCACCTCGGTCACCGCGCGCCGGTGTTCCACCAGCTCGGCGATCGAGACCACCGGCAGGCCATGACGGGCGGCGAAGGCGTCGAGCGAGGGCCCTCGCGCCATCGCCCCGTCGGGGTTCATGATCTCGCAGATCACCGCCGCCGGGCGCAGGCCGGCCAGCGTCACCAGGTCGATCGAGGCCTCGGTGTGGCCGCGCCGGACCAGGACGCCGCCGGGGGCCGCGCGCAGCGGGAAGACATGTCCCGGCGAGACCAGGTCGGCGGCCGTCGCGTCCGGCGCCGTGGCCGCCGCGATGGTCATGGCCCGGTCGTGGGCCGAGATGCCGGTGTCGATGCCGACCGCCGCCTCGATCGACACGGTGAAGGCCGTGCCGCGCCGGGTGCGGTTGTCGGCGACCATCGGCGCCAGGTTCAGCCGCTCGACGGCCTGGGCCTCCAGCGACAGGCAGATGAGGCCGCTGCCTTCCTTGGCCATGAAGGCGATGGCGGCGGCGTCGACATGCTCGGCGGCCATGACCAGGTCGCCTTCGTTCTCCCGGTCGATGTCGTCGACCACGATGATCATGCCGCCCGCCTTCAGGCGTTCGAGCGCTTCAGATAGGCGTGACATAGCCGCTCCGCATATTTGGCCAGCACGTCGACTTCGACATTGACGAGATCGCCGAGGCGCGCGTGCTGCAGGGTGGTGTGGGTCCAGGTGTGGGGAATGAGCGCCACACCGACGGTGAAGGGGGCGCCGGGCTCGGCCGCGGCGACATCGGTCAGGGTCATGCTAACGCCGTTCAGCGCGATCGAGCCCTTCTCGACGCAGTAGGGCCAAAGCGCGCCGGGCAGGGCAAGGCGCATGCGCCGGTCGTCGTCGCCGCCGGTGATGGCCACGATCCGCGCCAGGCCGTCGACATGGCCCTGCACCAGATGGCCCGACAGCCGCATCGAAAGCCGCAAGGCCCGCTCGAGATTGACGGCGGCCCCGACGCTCAGGTGCGGGAAGGTGCTGCGCGAAAGGGTTTCGGCGCTCAGGAAGAAGCTCGCCTCACCGCTGGCGTCCCGGTCGGTCACGGTCAGGCAGACGCCATTGACCGCGACGCTTTCGCCAAGGTCGAGATCGGCAAAGCCGGTGGCGAGGCCGATCCGCAAGGCGCCGTCGGCCTCGGGCCGCACCCAGCGGGTCTCGCCGACGGTTTCGATGATTCCGGAAAACATCAGGCGGCGATCTCCAGGTCTTGGGCCAGCAGGGTCTCGACCGGATCCACGCCGCCGCTCGGGTCAGCGGCCCGGATCAGCACGTGTTCGTCCCAGAGGCCGCTGGCCAGCACCGCGCCGCTCAGGGTCGGGCCGGCCTCGACCAGCACCTCCAGCGCGCCGTCTGCAGCCAGCTCGGTCAGCAGGCCCGGCCAGTCGGGGTGGACCGATGGGACAAGGCCCCGTTCGCGGGCCTGGACGAGATAGGACGCCGGCACCCGGCCGCGCCGATCGAGAATGGCCAGGCGGCGCCGGGTCGTGCGGGGGTCGGCCACCCGCCGGACGGTGAACCAGGGATTGTCGGCCAGGATCGTGCCCGAGCCCGTGACGATCGCGTCGGCCCGGCGGCGCAGGCTGTGCGCTAGATCCAGCGAGGCCTCGCTGGTGAAGGTCTTGGACCCGGCCGGCGGGATCATCGCGCCGTCGGCGCGCAGCGCCTGCTTGACCGTTACCCAGGGGCGTCCGGTTCGCACCCGGCGGGAAAACGGGGCGATCAGTCGGGCGCAGCGCCGGGCCAGGGCCGATGCGTCGGGATGGGGAAGGTCGGCTGCGAAGCCGATGATGAGGCCAGCATCGCCCAGCGCCTGGGCGCCGCCGCCGGCGACAGCGGGGTTGGGGTCGCGCGCGCCGATCCACACCGCGCGAACCGGGCTGGCCAGGATCGCCGCGACGCAGGGCGGGGTGCGGCCCTGGTGGTTGCAGGGCTCCAGCGTGACCACCAGCGCCGCGATCGCGTCCAGGCGGCCGGCCTGGCGGCACACGTCCAGCACGGCGGCCTCGGCGTGGGCCAGGCCCGCGCCGTGATGGGCCCCGACCGCCAGGATCTCGCCATCGGCGGCCAGCGCGGCGCACCCGACGGGCGGATTGGGCGCGGTGGCGCCGGCCAGGGCCGCGCCGGCCAGGAGGGCCTGGTCGAAGGCGGCGGCGACGGCGCCGGGGAAGGGGAGGGACAACGACATGGCGGCGACTTAGGGCGTCGCGTGGCGCCGGGCCAAGCGCTCGTCGCCGATTGAAAACCTTACATTTTAGAGCCCATCACAAATGACGCCGCCGCGTTTTGTCCCTAGGAACTTGGCCATGAAGTCGTCGATCGCGCCCCGCCCATGAAGGGGCCCCTCAATAGCGTCGCGCCGCACGGCGCCTGGTCGCCCGGTCTCCAGAAGACCCGGCTCTACGACCTCCTCCTGCAGGACATCATCCTGGGTGACCTGCCGCCCATGCAGGTCCTGGAGGAGAAGGCCCTGGCCGCGCGCTATGCCGGCGGGGTGGCGGGGATCCGCGACGCGCTCGGCCGCCTCGCCATCGAGGGCCTGGTCGTGCGCCGGCCGCGCGTCGGCACCATCGTCGCCCCGCTCGACGTCGCCGAGATCGAGCACGCCTTCCAGGTCCGGCGCATGCTGGAAGGCCGGACGGCCGCCCTGGCGGCGCGCAATCGCCGTCCCGCCGACATCCTGGCCATCGTCGACGCGTTCGACGGCGCCGAGGCGGCGATCGCGGCGGGGGACTTTCGCGCCATGCTGGCCATGGACCTGGCCTTCCACCGCGCCGTCGCCGTCGCCGCCCAGAACCCGACCCTGGCGCGGTTCGTGATCGCGCTGCAGAACGTGGCGACCCGGTTCTGGATCTGGCAGATGGAAAAGCAGTCGCCCGAAAGCCAGCTCGAAGACGTCGCCCTGCATCGCGGGCTTGGCCAGGCGATCGCCGAGGGCGATGCGGCCCTGGCCGAGCGCCTGTGCGAGCAGCTGATCGGCAATCCGCCCAGCGGCGAGTCGAGCTGACCCGCCGGGCGGATCGTTGTCCTGATGGCTTCGAGCCGTCCTCGGGACGGGCTTCAGCTGCAACTTAATCGGGCCAGCCTTTCGCGTCTGGGCTGAAATCGAGCCCCGCGCGACCGCCGGCTGCTGGCCAGACCGCGCGAACACCGCTCAACCCAATTTGTCCTTCGAGCAGATTTCCACTACGGAGCGTCGCCGTGACATCCGAACCATCGCCCCACTATGTCGACCTGCACGTCGGCGCGCGTCTGCGCCTGCGCCGTAAGGCGATGGGTCTCAGCCAGTCCGCCGTCGCCGACGCCGTCGGCCTGACCTTCCAGCAGCTGCAGAAGTACGAGCGCGGCGCCAATCGGATCAGCGCCTCGAAGCTTCACGCCCTGGCCCACGTGCTGACGACGTCGGTGA
Source organism: Caulobacter sp. X (assembly GCF_002742635.1). Taxonomy (NCBI): domain Bacteria; kingdom Pseudomonadati; phylum Pseudomonadota; class Alphaproteobacteria; order Caulobacterales; family Caulobacteraceae; genus Caulobacter; species Caulobacter sp. X. The sequence continues at coordinate 1,775,672 of NZ_PEGF01000002.1, forward strand.
GCTGGTTCTTCGACGGCTTGCCTGACCCGGTGACTCCCGACAGCGCGCTGAACGAAGAGGGGCAGCGGGCCTCGCGCGTGGTCCAGGCGTTCCTGATGTCGTCGGAAGGCCTCGAACTGGCCCAGCAATGGCCGACCCTGCGCGGACCTGCGCGCCGTCAGATCCTGGGGCTGATCCGGGCGATGGCCGAGGTGGACGATGCGGGCGAGGACGCCGCCGCCTAGTCCGGGTCGATGACCGTCGCCAATACGCTCACGGGCGACTTGAACCCTCCGCCCAGGCGCCGCTCCATGACGCCATGGGCTCGATGATTCACCTCACCCTTGGCCGGATCACCCTGGATTGGGGCAAGAACGAGGGGTTCACAAACCATAGCGCCCTGTTCCGGCCAGGCGACCTGACCCAGGTGCCCTACTACTACGCGGCCGATGAGGACGATCCGAAACGCACGCACCTGCCGCTCGTCACGACCTCGGACGACTTCAGCTACCGGCTGATCACGAAGATGCAGGAGGGCTACTCGGCCCCGCTGAGCGTCGTGGCCCGACGCCTGCTTCTCCTAGGCCATACGGACGCCTTCTGTCGCGACGAGTTCGAGGCGCTGGGCGAAATGGTGTCCTGTCGCCACGACTTCACGTTCGACGAGCTGACGGCGATGCTCTCGACAGCGGACTTCAGCACGGCGGCCTTCGCGCCCGATAAGGGTTCGGAAGAGTTCACCGAGTTCTTTTTCGACCATGTCCTGCCGATCGCGGGGCCTGATGGCGCCGGTCGGATGTTCTCTCAAAGCCGTCGAGACAGCGATATCGACGGCTTGACGCCCTACACGATCATCCGGCTGCTAGCCGCCAACCCGACGGCTCAGCAACTACCCGTGACGTGGCAGTTCGCCGATGTCGCCGAAGGGGGCTGGGCGCCGCGCGCGTCGTTTGACGCCCCCTTGAAGCAAAGCCGCCGGTTCCTGGTGGTGACCGAGGGGTCATCCGACGTGAACATCCTCAGGCACGGCCTGAACCTGCTCTATCCGGACTTGGCCGACTTCTTCGATTTCGTCGACATGCAGGAGGGCTACCCGTTCTCCGGCACCGGCAATCTCTACAATTTCATCCGTGGCCTGATCAGCATCAAGATCCAGAACAACATCGTGGTCGTCTTCGACAACGACAACGAAGGCGTGTTCAACTGGGAGCGATCGTCGCGCCTGAACGCGCCGCCGAACATGCGCATCGTCAAGCTGCCCGATCTCGAGCGCTTCAAGGCGTTCCGGACCCTGGGGCCTTCCGGCGAGCATGTCGGCGACATCAACGGCACGGCCGCCGCGATAGAGTGCTACCTCGATGTGGGGCCCGCGCCGACGATCCGCTGGACAAGCTATGACCACAAGCGCGAGCGCTACCAGGGCGTGATCGTGGGCAAGGAAGAACTTCAGAAGGCCTTTCTGGCCCAGAAGCAGGTCGATCCCGACTACGACTACTCTGGCCTGGAAGCGATCTTGGCCATGTTGACGGCTGAATGCATCGCGATCACGGAGCAAGAGGCCAAGGCCGTGTTGGCCGCCGAGCGCTTCGACGCCTGACAGCCTGAGCAATGACCGGGCGGACTAGACGTCACGCGCATTGCGCAGGCGCACCTCTCGGTCTTCTCGCTCGGCGTCATGGCGCCAGGTCGCCTCCATGGCTTTCAGCAGCCTTTGCGTCCGAGGCCATGACTTGGCCGCCGCCGCCCAGGCAGCATACTGGTCGGCCAGATCGCGCTCCTGCTGGCCGCCATCATCCATACCGCGTGTGGTGACGCCGCGCTTGTTGAAGCGCTCGATCCGAACCCCGGTCTCCACGTCCTCCGATTTCGCCCGCTCGATTTCGGCGGCGACGACCGGTCCCGGCCAGAATGGCTCTACCTGGGTCGAGTGGGCCAGGGCGTGGCCGACATATTGGTCGGTGATCGGCGCGCGGCCGTTCTCGCGCCCCAGAGCGCGGACGGTGTCGACCCAGGCCGAAAGGACGTCGCTGTCGACTCCTTCGTCCGTTGCGCCGGGCAGGGTGTCGAAGTTCATCAACAGGCGGAACGACTGGGTCGCCGACGAGATTTCCGCTTCCGACGCATTCTCGGAAGGGGCCTCTCCCTCGGCCCTGAACACCGTCTTGATCAGTTGGAAGAAGAACTCTGGGCTCTCGGCCATGTAGCGGTAGATCGTCAGGCTTCGCTCGCCGTGCTCGATCAAGGGCAGCAGCGCGAACTCGCGCGCGGCCACCACGTCCACCGAAGCGTCGGGCCGTGGGTCCAGCGCCCCCAGGGCGCCTTCGACGTAGAACGCCGTCATAGTGTCGGCCTGGACCCGCCCGTCATTGACCTCGGAGACGAGAGCGTCGAGCATCCGCAGGATCACGCTCGTCGGAAACTCGTCCCATTGATCATAGGCGGCGCGAAGAGCGGCGCTGGCCCGGCCGACCACCAGATAGAAAAGGGCGCCTTCCAGGACGTCGCCGGCGGCCAGACGCATCCCGGGCTTGTTGCGCCAATAGGCGATGGCGACATCGTCACCCAGCTCGCCGACGAAGGCCCAGGTCTCCGGCGTGTCCGGCCAGTGTAGGCAAAGATCAGCGACCGCCTCAGGCGTGGCGCCACTGCCCTGGACCTGGAGGATGACCTCCTTCCAGGCGGCCTGGCTTTGCGGTTGGTCCCGAAACTGATGATAGCTCACCCCGCTCAGCATCCGCGCGAACGTGAGCAGGCCGGGATCCTTCAGCGCTGTCTGGAAGAGGGCGAAGACATCCTGCGGATCTTTCAAAATGTCGGTAATGGCGATGGCGACGTCATAGCCCGTCTCCGGAGCGCCGCGAACGACACTGAGCACACCCGCTGGGCCTAGGGCCTCGTACAAGGCCGCCAAGGCCTTTTGCCGCTGCGCCTTGAGATCGGCCATCGCCTGCTCGTAGTCGCGCATCGCCATCGGCATGTCGGTGAACAGCGTGCGGGTGGTCACCACCAGGTCTTCCGTTCCGAACCGGCTGGTCACGGCCTGGTAGGCCCGCAATTCGTCAGCCTGGATCGCCCACGCGGTGGATGCGAACGCTTCGTGGCGCTTCAGCTCCTTGCGCAGGGCGTGCCAGACCTCGGTCCGGTCCTCGGTCGACATCGCCGCGCGGACCATATCCAGCCGCTCGAAGGCGAGCGCGCGATGGTCCGGCGGCAAATCGACCAGTCGCCGGATCAGGGCGACCCAGCGTTCGGCGCTCGCGCCGGCCTGGTCGATCAGCGTGGCCGTGACATACCGGGTGCATTGCGCCAGCAGGCCGTGCGTCATGGTCTCGCGATCACCGCCCCCGTCGCGCAGCCTGGGCCGGACCGTGGCGAGGGAGGTGTCCTGACGGCCGGGCAGGATATCCAGGAGCAGTTGCCATCCAACGTTCGGAGAGGTCGCCAACAAATCCTCGAGCACATCGCGGCGGTCTTCCCAGGATGCGTTAGTCCCGGGGTTCCAGAGCAGGAAGATCGATCGCAACGTGCTCTTGGGCCTGTTGGCGTAGCGGCCGCCCGGATCGATCTCGGCCAGGCGCGTCAGGGCCAAGGCCACCCGCCCGAACAGGTCGGGCGACCAGGCCAGGGCTTCCAGCGCCCAGAGGACATTCGTGTAAGCGCCCGATCGGCCGAAGGTGTCTCCGCTTTCGGCAAACAGGGCCAGGGCCTTAGGCTGTTCCCCCTCGAGCAAATGCTCGAGGGCTTCCAGGAAAGGGTCGGGTGCGGCCTCCGCCAGGACGATCAGCTCGTCGCGCAAGCTGGCCATCAGGCTGGCGTCAGCCTTCAGGCCGGGGAGGTTGGAGATCAGATCGTCGACATAGGCCTGCGGTGTCTTGTGCGGGACGTCGAGGTGGGCTTCCTCGTGGAGCAGGGCGATTTGCAGGAGAGTCTGGGCCATCCCCTTACGGAGAAACCGACTGTGGCTGTAGCTGTCCTCGACCGGCGCAAAGGCATCGTCGGACGGCGCGGCCACCTCTGAGAAGACCGCGGTGGCGACCTTCTCGAACCGTTCGAGATCGTCCTGGGTGAGCCACTTTCCAAGCTGGACGAACGCATCGACGGGCGCGCGCGTCAGCCAGATTGGATGCTCGCGCTCAATGAACGGGTCCTGTTCGGCCAGAAGCGGCTGCAGCGTCCGCATCAGGTCGATGTAGCTTCCCGGCTCATTGAGGTCGCCGAGCCGATCCCGGTCCGACTCCTGGTCGGTGTTCCAGCTGCCGGCCAGCATGGCCGGCAACAACTCGCGCCCCTTCTGGGCCCAGCGCGGGGGCTCGATGTTCTCCGCCGGTTTGCGCCGCGCCAGGATCGTCACGCTGCGGCTGATCGTGCGTGCCAGGTCTCGACCTTGCTGGCCTTCGAAACCCATTGTCTTAAGGGCCGTGGCCATCTCCTGGACCGTGGGTCTGGGCAGGACCGCTTCACGACGACCGGGCTGGTCCTGGCCCAGCGCGATCACCGTCGGACCGGCGCTGGCCAGGGCGCCGCTCATGGGCATGGCCGCCTCCGTCGGGAGGAAGACGAGATCCTTGTAGGCGAGGAGCTGGCGGGCGGCGTCATCGGTGCGCGGCACCAAGGTGCGCGCTTCCAGGTGCTGGCGCTTGTCGTCGGGGGCGCGACGGATGGCTGCGACAGCGAAGGCGATCACTTCGCTCGGGGAATCGGCGATCAGGGGGTAGCGGCTAGGATCACCCAGAAGCGCCTGGATCAGGGTTTCGGCCGCGCGCTCACGCCCGGCGAGGATCACGTCCTCGGTCAGCGGGGGATCGAACCGGCGTGAATAGAACTCCCAGTATTCGTCCGTGCTCAGCGCCCCGTCCTTGGGGTAGTTGCCGATGACCTGGCGCGCCCATTTCGACGCCACGGCCGGGCGCTCTTCGAGCCAGGTTTCCAGCTGGACGCCGTCGATGAGCCGCACGTCCTTCCACACGTACTCGGCCTTCAGCGCGTCGACGAAATCGTGCAGCTTTACGGTCGGGGTGTCCCAGGTCTGCGGAGTAACGAAGACGAAGGTCATCGTCTTGCGCTTGTCCTCGTCGATCTCCTTGGAGCGTGTCTCGAAATCCTTGCGGGCCTTGGTTGAGATCGCCTTCTCGGCGCCGAATTCCCAGATCGAACGCCCGTCGGGCACGAACGGGCTGGTCACCGCTGTCTCGACCACGCCGTCGAAACCACGGACCCGGCCCTTGTCGCCTTCGGGGAACCGGTAGTGGCTGATATCGGACACCGTAGCGCGGATCAGCGCCCCGACGAGGCCAGGTAGGCTGGACGGTCCCTGCGTGGTCCCGGCCCAGGTTTCCAGATGCCGCGCGGTGATCCATTTCATCGGACGCTTCTCCACAATCTGAGCGTGGCAATAGCAGGCCTGTCGCTCGTCGGTCGAGGGCAGCGTAAGCGATGAAGGTAGACTGACGCTGGCGATAGAGCGCGGTCGAACAGGCGCGTGTTAGGGCGACGACGGATGATCGTGCACCTGCGCGAGCCGCACCGTCGCCTTGACCGAGCCCGGCCGGACCCACCGGAAGGGTTTTTTCGGGCGCTCCGCGCCCGTGGGCTTAGGGCTCCGCCCCCAGCGCGCTTCGGATCGCCTTCCGCCCAGCTTCGGTCGCGATGGCAAGGATCGCCTCGCTGGCAGCGACGACCTGCAGCCGGGTCCCCGCGAAGGCGCCCCTCCGCTTCACCCCCGACCTCGCCGGTGGGCAGGGTTTCAGGCGCGCTTTGCGCCTGCACCCCTGTCCCAAGGAGGCAGATCATGACTACCCCTCACAGCCCAGCGGCCCCGCAAGAGCCGACCCCGGCGCCCAAGATCGGCGGTCTCGTCGTCCAGTTCGGCGAGGTGCGGGATATCCCGCTCAATCGCCTGAAGGCCTCGCCCAAGAACGTCCGCAAGGTCAGTCACACCCCGACCGCCATCGAGTCCCGCGCCGCCTCGATCTCCTACAAGGGCGTTCTCCAGCCCCTGGTGGTCGAGCCCGAGATCAAGGACGGCCGCGAAACCGGCTACTATCTCGTCAGCGCCGGGGAGAGCCGCCGTCAGGCCCTGCGCCTGCTGGCCCAGCGCAAGGCCGTGGCCAAGGGCGCGCCGGTGCGGTGCGTGGTCGATACGACCAACGACCCGGCCGAGGTGTCGCTGGATGAGAACTTCAGCCGCGAGATGCTGCACCCGGCCGACCAGTACGAAGCATTCAAGGATCAGGCCGACCGCAAGGGTTACAGCGCCGAGGAGATCGCCGCGCGCTACGGCATCAAGCCCGACATCGTGCGTCAGCGCCTTCGCCTGGGCGCGGTCGCGCCCGAACTGCTGGACCTCTACCGCGAGGAAGTCCTGACGCTGGAGCAGGTGACGGCCTTCGCGGTGAACCCGGACACCGAGCGTCAGCTTCAGGTCTACAAGCAAATGTCGCCGCACGGCCTTCAGCCCTACGCGATCCGTCGCAGCATGACCGAAATGAAGGTTTCGGCCGACGACCGGCGCGTGGTGTTCCTGGGGCTGGACGCCTATGTCGCGGCGGGCGGGCCGGTGCTGCGCGACCTCTTCACCGAGAACAACGCCGGATGGATCGAGGACGTCGTTCTCCTCGATCGGCTGGTCGCTGAAAAGCTCGCGGCCCTGGCGCAGGACATCCGCGACCGCGAGGGCTGGAAGTGGGCCAGCGCTCATCTGGAAGTCCCGCACGGCCACGGGTTCGGGCGCATCTGGGAGCACCTGCTGACCATCGTCGGCAAGGACAGCGCGACCATGGCCGCACTGCAGGCCGAAGAAGCGGCGCTGACCGACGAATGGGCCGATGTCGAACCCCTGCCGCCGGAAGTCGTCGCCCGCTTCGAGGCGATCGCCGACGCCCTGGAAAGCTTCACCGACGTCTACGGCCATACGCCCGAAGAGAAGGCGCGGGCCGGGGTGATGGTGGTGCTGACGCCGTCCGGCGAGGCGCGGATCGACCGAGGCTTCGTGCGCCCCGAAGACGAGCCCGCGCCTGAGGAAGAGACGGCCGAGGAGGACGCGGACGAAGAGGCCGCCCATCCTACCCCCGAGCAGGATCGCTTCCTGGACGACGACCAGGACCAGGACCAGGAAGGCGACGGCGAGGTCGAGGCCGAGGCCGAGGAGCCCGCCGGGGACCCGGCCGCGCCCCTGCCCGAACGGGTGATCGCCGAACTGACCGCCCATCGCACCGCCGCCCTGCGCGACGCCTTGGCCCAGAGCCCCGATCTGGCGCAGCTGGCGATGGTCCACGCGCTGGTCAGCCGGGTGTTCGCCCTGGGCGCCCCGGCGACCTGCCTCGACATTCGGTGGGGCTCGCGCAACCTCAACGACTTCGGCGAGGGGATCGAGGACAGCCCGGCGGGACTGGCCATCGCCGAGCGCCACCAGCTTTGGGCGCGGCAGGTCCCGCGCGCGCCCGAGGACATCTGGACGTTCATCGTCGGCCTCGACGGCGACAGTCGCGCGGGCCTTCTGGCCCACTGCGTGAGCCTGACGGTGGATGGCGTGCGGTCGTGGGAGCGCAAGGACCGGACCGTCCTGGGCCATGTCGAAACCCTGGCCACGGCGCTCGATCTCGACATGCGCGCGTACTGGAAGCCGACCGCCGTCCGCTATCTCGACCGGGTGACCAAGGCCCAGATCACCGCCGCCGTCGCGGACGGCGTGTCGGGCGAGGCGGCCGAGCGCCTCTCCGGCATGAAGAAGCCCGCCATGGTCGAGACGGCCGAACCGCTGCTGGTCGAAGCAGGCTGGCTGCCGGTCCTGCTGCGCACGACCAGCGCACAGCCTGCCGAGGTCGGCGCCGAACCCGGCGGAGAGGTCGAGCCGCCTTCGCAAGCCGAGGCGACCATGACCGGCGAGGAGGACACCGCCGCGCCTTCGACCGGGTCTGAGCCGCATGGCGAGGGCGAGCCGCCGCTCTGCGATCTTGACGCGGTGTTGTCGGACGCGGTGGTCCTGCCCGACGACGACGAGGCCAGGGTGGAGGCCCTGCTGACGGCGGCGGAGTAGGGGATGGGCGGCCGAAAGGCCGCCCATCATCCTGTATGGACGGGGGCGGCCGATCCTTCGGGATCGGCCGCTCTGGTTCCAACGGGACAATGGATCAGGGGCGGAGGAGGGGGGCGAGGGTCCATCTCTGCGACGGCCCGGTTCGCGGGGAGCATCCTGTCAGCGACGATGACGCCGCAGCCACGCTGGCCAGGAGACTGAAAAGACAAAGCTGTGGATGTCGTTGGCGCGGGCCGGATCGCTCGGCGCCCCCTGGTTGGAATCGTCCTATCCCGGCCCGATGATCACCCAAGCCGAGATCGACGCGCTCCTGGCGGCCATGCAGGCCGAGTTCGACAAGACGGGCGACGATGGGGATCGGCCCGGACTGATCTCCTTCCAGCGAGACGACTGGGTTGGGATGGCGCTGCCGACCTGCTGCACCTCGCCAGCACGCGGGATCCGTTATCGCGGCATCCAGATCAAGGTCAGCAAGGAGCGCGAGACGCGGGTCTGGACGCGGGCCGAGGCCCTGGCCCTCGGCGAGATCGCGGAGTCGTTCGAAGACCTCAAGAGCATCGCGGACGCCAAGGTCTAGCGCGCCTTGCGTGGCGCGGCGCCCGGCGCCCAGGCGCCGCGCCCGGCCGCCTTGGCTTCGGCCTGGGCCTCCGTATAGGCGCCCTTGCTGTAGGCGCGCCACTCTGTGGCCAGGCCCGACCGGATCATGGCGGCGTTGAGATCGGGCGAGGCGCTCGACCAGCAGCGCGCCACCTGTCGGCCATAGCGGTCCTGGTCGACCACGCGACACCCCACGCGTTCGCGCGTGAGGCTGACGAGGAGGTCCCGCGCGTCGTAGGCCAGCGGTTCCGCCGGCGTCTTGCCGCGCCGGACCTCCGGGGCGTCGACACCGAACAGTCGGATGGAGGTCTTGCCACAGCGCAGGGTGTCGCCGTCATGCACATTGGGCGCGGTGCAGGCGATGATCCCGGCGGACAAGATGGCGAGCATGGTCATGCTGGCCGTCTAACCTGCGTCGCCCGTTCGCTCCAGGCGCCTGCCAGGCCGTCCGGTAACCTCGTCGTCAAGTTAATGGCCCGCCGCGCCCGCCCCGCCGAATCCGCGGGGCAGGGCCGGCCGCCTTAGTCTTCCCTGGAGCCATTGCTCGGCGACCAGATCATCGTCTCGACCTTGTCCATCTCGACTAGGGTCACGTCGACCACGCGGCCGAACGAAGGATTGTCCGGATCGACCGAGCGGTAGACCGGGCCTTCCTCGCTGGGCTTGAGCCAGGCCGCGCCCGGGTCGGCCCCGCCGCACGTGTGTGGAAGTCCGGGGGGCTGTCGCTCGCCTAGTCGACGACCGGGCGGATCGGGACCTTCTTGTTGAGGCCTAGGGTGTCGAAGCCGCCCGTCACCAAGCCTTCAGATCGGACGGTGAACACGCCGTCGGCGGACATGAAGGTCTCTCCAAAAGATCTTCGCCGGGCGCGTCGAGCGCGTTCTCTTCTGGCCTGATCTGACCGGGGATCGGTCCGTCCCCGCAACCTTGGCTCTGGCTTTTCTTCCCCTGGGGCCGCGCGCCCCATTCCTCGCGAGGCAAGAAACTTCGACGCCTTTGGTCCTCCGCCGAGGCTCCGGGAGCGCGCCCACAAACCTGCCATGAACGGGCAGGGCGCGCCCTGCGGGGCGGACTTCGACCCCGGTCCAGCGATCGCCATCGAGGCCGCGATCGGCGCGGCCCGGACAAGATCGGAGAGACCACCATGTCCACCATCGGCATCTTCACCGCCAATGCTGACGGCTCGTTCACGGGCGACATCGACACCCTGGCCCTCAAGCTCAAGAAGGTCCAAATCCGCCCGGTCGCCGACAAGGCCAGCGACAATCACCCGGACTACCGCATCACCTGCGGCAAGGCCAATCTGGGCGCGGCCTGGCTCAAGACCAGCAAGGAAGGCAAGGTCTATCGCTCGGTCCGCCTGGACGATCCCTCGTTCGGCCGCCCGATCGACGCCATCCTGATCGAGATGGACAAGGTCGAGACGATGATCTGGTCGCGCAGCAACGGCTCCAGGGAAGACTAAGGCGGCCAGCCCGCCCCGCCGGTTCGGCGGGGCGGGCGCGGCGCGCCGGCGACTTTTAGGGTGTCTGTCGACGGCCTGGCGGCGGGGGGACCCGCCGATTCCACGCCATGGCCTGTCTTCCTACGACGAGGGCTTCGGGCGCCTTGAGGGCCTGCTTTCGCGGGCTCAGAACCTTTGAGCGGGTCACGCGAGGACGCTTCCAACCGCCCGCCCAGGCGTCCAATTCGCACCCGCGCCGTCGTCGTGCTCTCGTCCCCCCGGAGCCCGACGAGGCGGCGGCTCGACCAACCAGCTCACCTCCCCCCAGCTGGTCCTCGAGCCGCCGCCATGACGGGCCGTTCGGCGCCTTCTAGGGGCGGGCTCAAGGATGACCCATGTTCACCATCGGACACTTCCGTCGCGAGGGCGACGGCTTCACCGGACGCGTCGATACCTTGGCGCTCGATGTCACCGTGACCCTGACGCCGGCCGAGAAGTTCTCGGCCAAGGCGCCCGATTACATCGCCCATTCCGGCACGCGCGAATGTGGCGCGGGCTGGCGCGTCAGCGACGCCAGCGGCGCTGTGGTGAGCATCAAGCTCGACGATCCCAGCTGGCCCGAACCGATCAGTGGCCGCCTGATGGCCGCCGAAGACGGCGTGCTGCCGTTGGTCTGGTACCGGCGCGCCGATCCGCCCGCCGACAAGCCGCCGCCGGCTTGATCGCCTAAGAGGTCCCCGGATCTTCGGGAGCGGGCGGCGAGGGGCGGTAGGCCTCGGCAATCGCCCGCTCCAGCCACTCCTCGGTGCTTTCGGTGCGCTTGGCCAGGTACGCCTCGACTTCCTCGAAGGCGCGCCTGAACGCCGCCAGGAACAGGGCCGGCGGGACCAGCGTCAGCCGCGCCCCGACCCGATCTCGAAATTCCTTGAAGGCGATCCAGAAGGTGGAGAGCAGCTTGTTGTCCATCGTCTGGACCGCCAGCTCGGGGTCGTCGAAGGTCACCGCCAGGATGTTGCCGATGGCGTCGTTGCGCGCGGCCGAGGCGAACAGCCTGATCTTGTAGAGATCGAGTTCGCCCTTGCCGGCCTCGAAATCCTGGTAGGTGCGTGGGGCCACGCCCATCTTCTCGGCGACTTCGGCAACCGTCATGCGCCGTTCCTTGCGCAAGGTCTTGACGATGTGGGCGAGCTGACGGGCCTGGCGTGCAAGCGGTCTTAACGGCGACCCGTCCATGCGACGCTCCAACAAAAGCGGACAACTTAAGAGCGACTATAGCGGCCGCTTCTGCTTCGTCGAGAAGGCGACGGCCCCTACGGTAAGAATTTGTCTGACTAGGGAAGCGTTGCCTTGTGTCGGTGCTTCGGTCGTCCGTTGGCGGACGGGTTCCCGCGTTAATTTCGGCAGTAGAACGTCATGGCCCACGCGGGCATCCAGACACCCGCACCTTCCAGAGGGCGAATCCGCCGGGTGGGAGAGGGCGGAGCCTGGAAAATCGACGATCGATCGCCGTCGCGCCTCGACGCGTCCAGTCTGCCGGAGAAGACTCCGTGCCCGCCGAAGTGGGAGAGTGTGGTGGGGCGTGACCGGGACCCTTTTGACAGGACGATTGCGTTTGTCCGCGAGCGCGTTGCGACGCTTCCCCCGCTCCAGGGGGCGATGATCCCGATCAACGCGCTGGCCAAGCAATTGAACCTCAGTCAGACGCCCGTGCGCGAAGCGCTCGCGACGCTGGCCGGGGAAGGTCTGATCCTGCGAGCCGATGCGGGCTACGCCGGCGCCACCCATGATCCTCGGTCGCTGGCCGGCCAGTACGATCTGGCCGAGCTTTTGGCCAATCGCGCCGTCCAGCTGATTGGCGGGCGGCCGGTGGACCTTACCGATGCGGCATCTTTCGAGGCCGGTGTCGCTGTCATCGTGACGGCCGCGGACCAGGCGGCGCTGGGGGAGGCCTACCGGCGCGTAGCCGCGCAGTTGACGCCTTTCACCAACGCCGCCGCGACCGTCGCGGGGGACGCAGAGGTCAGTCTCGAGGGCCTGGTGGCGGCATTTTCGGGACAGGACGCTCGCAAACGCAGCCAAGCCGTTCGAGGTCCGCTGCAGCGTCGCCGCAGGTTCGCCGACCGAATTCTCGTCGTGGCTTTGGGCCTCCGCTCAGTCCGCCAAATATAGGTTTGAATATACGTCCTGATGGTCGTGTGCTGGTGGAGCCGCAATTTGCGGCTGCACAACGACGGAAAGGAGAATTCCAATGCGTGACTCGTTCAAGCTGATCTGCGTGGGCTCCGCCAAGGCCCTGACCCAGGACGGCAGCGGCATCCTGGTGCCCGAGGTCTTCCAGCCGGACGCCTACTCCGGCATCTGACCGGCCCGCCTCCGGCGACGGCTTGTCCGTCGCCGGATCACCGGCGAGGGCGCTCATTGCACCGTCGTCGTACGCCGGAAGCTGAAGCGACCGGCCCCAACCGAGAGTCTCCAAGATGACGACCTTCAAACTGATCCACCTGGGCGCGGCCTCCGCGCTCACCCAAGACGCCACCGGCACCATTCTGCCGGAGATGTTCACGTCGGAACGCTACAACCCGGCCTGAACGTCGCCACGCTCGCTTCGGGCGAGCAACCTGGCTGAGCGGGCAGATGCTGGAGACTTCTCCATAGCGATCTGCCCGCTCTTGCTGGCCGCGTCCGGCCAGCCGTCCTCTTCCTCAAGAATCCGGAGCGCGCCATGGGGCTGCGTTTGGCCGACGGCGTGCATGCCGTCCTGGTCGGGTCCGACCTTGTGCTCTTCAGTCCGCGTGACGACGCCTACTTCTGCCTGCCCCTTCCCGAGGGCGCGCTGACCCTAGGCCAACGTTCACTGCGCGCTGAGCTACCCGGCCTTGGCCAGGCCTTGGTCGAGTCCGGACTGGTGGAGGCGGCGCCAGAGGCAGCGCCGGTCTGCGGCGCCGAGTTGGTCGTACCGAGCCGCACGGCACGCCGTTTAGTCGATGAACAAATCCGCAGCATCGATCGCCGGCCCAGGCTGCGCCACTGGCGGGCCCTGGTGCTGGCGATACTGGCGGCCCGTCGGGGCAGGTCCTGGTCGATGGCGCGGCTGGTCGAGCGTCACGGTCCAGCCCCGGACCGTGCGCCCTCCTTACGCCTGCTGTCGGATCTGACCGTCTACCGACGACTGTCGCCCTGGCTGCCGGTCGATGGCCTCTGTCTTTTCCGCAGCCATATGCTCCTGGCCTATCTCAACGCTCTGGGGCATGGCGCACGCTGGATGTTCGGGGTGCGGACCTGGCCTTTCCGTGCGCACTGCTGGCTTCAGGTCGGTGACGTCGCTCTCGACGACGAGGCCGAACGCCTCTGCGCCTACGCCCCGATCATGGCGGTCTAGCCGTGGGCTATCTCGTCCTGACCCATGCGCCGGGTCGCGCCGCCGAAGCTTTCGAAGCCATGGTCGCCGACCTGACCACACAGTCCGAATGGACCCTGGCTTTGAAGGCCTACGCCCTGGCCGTCTTCGTCAGCGGCGGCGCGCCGCCCTTGGTCACACCGATCATCGGCCTAGCCGGCGTCGGTGGCGTGCTGGTCGGCCGAGCCTTCGATCGCGCCGCCACCGACCGCGGCGAGACGGCCATGGCCAGGCTCGACGGGCTGGCCGATGTTGATCCGCTTGAGGCCTGCAAGGTTCTGGTGCAAGGCGCCTGGGGCGACTATGCCGCCGTCCTCGTCCCGCGCCGCGTCGACCCTCCGGTGGTGCTGGCCGCGCCGATGGGCGCGCTTGGCGTCTTCTCCTGGCGGCGTGATGAAGTCTGCCTGGTCGGGTCGGGCGTGCCCGATGGCCTGGCCGCGCCGCAGCGGCTGGCCATCGACTGGACCCTGGTCAGCGACATCCTGGCCGAGCCGCCCAGAGCCGGCGCCGCGCCACCCCTGTCGGGTCTGGCCTGGACGCCGCCGGGTACGTGCCGGCACGGGCCGCAGGGCGACAACCTGACGACATTGTGGTCGCCAGCCGAATTTGCCCGGCGTCGGGCTCGACGACCGGAGACGCGCTCTGCCGACCTGGCGCCGGTGCTGGTGAAGGTGGTTGACGCCTGTGTCGAAGCTCATGCGCATGGCGCAGAGCGGATCTTCTGCGAAGTGTCCGGCGGACTCGACTCGTCCCTGGTCGCCACGACCTTGGCCACGCTCGGCCGCCAGCCCGTGCGCCTGGCCAACTTCTTCCGCGATCAGGCCGAGGCGGACGAGCGCATCTACGCCCAGGCCGTGGCCGACCAAATCGGTGCGCCACTGACAGAGCTGGCGCGCGCACCGATGACCATGAGCGTGGAGAGCGTGGCGTTCTGCGCCCGTTCGGTTCAACCCAACTTCAACGCCGTCGACATCGAGTACGACCTGCTGCTGGCCGGGGCGTTCGAGGCGGCTCAAGCCGACGTCATGTTCACCGGCCACGGCGGGGACGTGGTCTTCCTGCAGATCGGCGCGCCCGAGTTGGCGGCAGACCTTCTGCGGGGCGAGCCGTGCGAGGGTGGCCGCCTCGCACGGCTCGGCGACATCGCCCGGCGAACACGCCGGTCCGTCTGGAGTCTGGCTTGGCAAGCCACTACGGGGCGCCCCGGCACGGGAGCGGCCGAGCAGCTGATCAGCCGCACGACGGTCATTCGGGCGCGGGCGCAAGGCAAGGGGCACCCGTGGATGCAGGATCTGTGGGGGCTGGCGCCCAGTAAGCGCCTGCAGGTCGCCGGGCTGGTGCTCAGCCAGCGGGTCTTTCACGAAACCCTCCGCGGCGAACAGTTGCGCCTCGCAAACCCGTTGCTCAGCCAGCCGGTGGTGGAATTCAGTCTGTCGACGCCATCTCCGCTGCTAAGCTCGGGCGAGGGGGAGCGGACCCTCGCCCGCCAAGCCTTCGCCCATCGTCTGCCAGCCGCGATCGTCCAGCGCCGGTCGAAGGGCGACATCAGCGTGTTCTTCGGCAAGAGCTTAGCGGCGAGCGCCGACTTCCTGCGGGCCTTCCTTCTCGACGGGCGGCTCATGCAGGAAGGGCTTCTGGATCGCAACGCGCTCGCGGCAATGCTCGAACCGGAGGCGCTGATCTGGCGAGACGCTTATGGACAGATCCTCGCGGCCGCGATCCTGGAAGCTTGGGTGCGTCACTGGGAAGGACGGATCGCCTCCGGCTTCGCCGTGCCGCCGGGCTCATCGCCCAAGGCGTCGCGCAAGAATGCAAAGGCGCGCGCATAGAGGTCTCGGACATTTCCGGGACTGATCATCACGTGCTGTTCGCCCCGGTACTCCAGGAGCTGGGCGTCCTTGCCCAATCGATAGAGCGAGGCGAACATCGCGCGGACCTGGCCTGGATCGCTGTCGAGGTCGCCGACCACGAGCATCACCGGCGCAGTGATCTTGTCGACCTGCAGGGCCGGGCTGTTGCGGACGTAGCGGTCGGGATCCGTCCAAGGTGGGACGCCCATACGGCCCTGGCCGGTCTCCGCCCAGCGCAGGCGCGAGGCGATCTGCAGGAAGGTCTCGGGCATGGCCATGGCGACACCGGGCAACGGCGCGTGGCGAGCGATCAGATTGGTGACCGGAGCGGTGGCGATGATAGCTTGGAAGCGCGGAGACTCCACGCCGGCCGCCAAGGCGCCGTAGCCGCCATAGCTCTGGCCCCAGACCGCCAGGCGCTTCCCGGAGAGGTTGGGGTGATTTATCCGGGCCTGATCGACGATGGCCAACATGGCGTCGGCCAGCCCCGCCATGGGCTCCTTGTCCAGGGCCAGGGGAAGGCTCGGAACGATCACCGCGTAGCCGTTAGCGGTCATCAGCGGGATGTTGGCGTCGAACTTCAGTTCGCCCGGGCCTTCCTCGGCCATCGGCTGGACGTAGGTCGTTCCGGGGTAGGGGACGACGATCACCGGCAAGTCGGGCCGGTCAGCGCCGTCCGGCGGCAGATAGAGCCAGCTCGTCAGCGCCTGGCCCGCCGCGCCTTTGTGATGGATCGGGATCGGCGCGCTGAAGTCGACCGCCGCCAGGGCGGCGTTGATCGTCGTCAGCGGCCGATCGGCCAGGCCGGGCCTGGAGAGGACGAGGGTTCGCACGCCATGGGCGTCGCGGGTCTCGCCCAGGACCGCGCCGGCCCGGGGCGCGAGCGCCAGCACCCGGGTCGAGGGGGGCAGGTCCGGGAGCGGCCTGGTCGCGCCATCGGCGTCGACGAGCGCGGCGCCGGTCGGCGCTTCGACAACCACGGCCTGACCCGTGCGCCCGCCCAGCGGCGGCGCGGTCTCGATCGGCCGACCCGGCGCGGACCGGGGCGGGGTGTCGCCACGCACGCTTACAAGGCCGCTCAAGGTGCGCAAGAGCACACTGCCGCTCGCGGTCGCGGGGATCTGGGAGAGGACCCCGGATGCGCCCGCCGTCAGGTTGACCGGTCCCTTGGCGGTCAGCCGCCACCAGTCCAGGCGCGGCGCCGAAGCGGTGCGGCCCAGCACGATGGGGTCGCGGCCAGGCCAGGCGACGCCGGATTCAGGTAGGAAGCGCCCCCCGACGCCGACCGAGACGGTCGACGACAGCAGCGTGGCCTGGCCGCGCGCGGAAAAGCGCCAGTACCGCGCCGCTTTCCAGTCCTCGCCGTCCCTTCGGGCCGGGGCGGCGAGATCGCGGCCGTCCGGCGACCAGGCCCAGACCAGAGGTAGGAGATCGCAGGTCGGGCAGGGCGTGGCGACCCGCCCACTGTCCAGGTCGATCATCACCAGCCGCCGGCGCCGCTCGGCCCCAGGACCCAGCACCGTCTGGGCGTCGGGCAGGATGGTCTCGGCGTCGGCCTGCACCGCGGCCGTCCGCCCGCCCGGTGCCAGGCTGAGCGCCCCGAACGGCCCGCTCGCCACGACACGCGTCGTCCCGGTCACCGCATTGACCAGGACGAGATCGGTGGCGGGCGCGGGCGGGTTCATGTCGGCAAAGCGACCCGCCCCGAGGGCCACGCCGGCGCGTTCGCCTCGCGCCGCCGCCGCCCAGGCATCCTGCGTGCGCGCCTGGACCAGCCAGCCGCGGGCCAGCAGGGTCGAGGCGGCCTCGGGCGGGCGGGTCGTGACGACGATCTCGCGATCGTTGCGCCACAGGGCGCTGGTCCACCAGACCTCCGGTTCGACGTGCAGGCCGGTCCAGACCACGGCGCCCGTGGCCAGGGTGACGACGCCCAGTTCGCGCCGCCGGTCCTTCAGGCGAAAGACCATGACCTTGTCGCCGCTGGGCGAGAGATCGCCCAGCGTATCGCCCGCACCCGGCTCCGGGGGGAGCAGCGGGCGGGGTGCGGCGTCGCTGGCCAGGTCGACGACGAAGAGGCGGCCCAGGCCTTGGGCCACCAGGAAGTCGCGGTCGAAGCGCTGCGCGGTTTTCCACGGCGCGAACGTCTCATAGACCAGCCAGCGGCCGTCGGCCGAAAAGGCCGCGTGGCCGGTGTCCTCCAAGCTCAGGAGGTCCTCGACGGTGAAGGGTCTGCCCTTGGCCTGCGCCGTGGTGGCCACGGCGCAGGCGAGCAGAACCGCTGCGAAAACTCGCATGGCGTATCAGCTCCGGATGTCGGGAAGGTCTTGGGCCTACCAGGCCTTGGTCAGCTGCAGGGCGACGACGCGTCCCGTCGGCTCGTAGTTGGCCGGGTCGTAGCCGACCGCGCCGCGCGAGTCATAGAACGGCGGATCCTGCGCGAAGAGGTTTTGCGCGGTCAGGGCGACCACCACGCCGCGCCAAGGACCGGTCTTGGCCGGCGAGGCGTACTGCACTTGCAGGTCCGTCGTCGCCTGGGCGGAGACCTTCGGTCCGTTGGGGTTGCTGAGATCCCCGGTGTAGTTGAGCGACACGGTGGTGGTGATCGGGCCATGGATCCAGGAGGCCCACAGGCGCGCGCGCAGGTCGGCCGGATTTTCCACCACGCCGGCCAGCTCGACGGAACTGGCCGAGGCGGTGATCCGCCGCCGGTAGTGCATCAGCCAGGAGATGTTGGCGTTCAGCACCACCGGATCGCCGGCCACGCGCATCGGATAGGCGCCGGACACGTCCACGCCGCTCACCTCGAAGCTGCCGGTGTTGACGTACCGGGCCTCGGCGATCGCTTGGTAGGCGCTGGCCGGATAGGCCGCCGCGGCGCTGGCGCTGGCGGTCGCCAGGATCGATTGGACCAGGGCCAGGTCGGCCGGGTTCGTGGCTGGCGTGATGAGGGTGCGGAACGGAGCCAGGTCCGGCGCGGTCAGCACGGTGGTGATGTTGTTGATCGCCGGCTGGCCGATGCGGTCGTTGAACTTGGTGTCGAAGAAGGTCGCCGATACGCGTCCGCCGCCCCAGGCCTTGGGCGCCAGTTCCGCGCCGGCCGTCCACGACTTGGCCGTTTCCGGGCGCAGGTTCGGGTTGCCGCCGTAGCGGAGCAGGGTGAGAATCGAGGTCGTGCCGTTGCTGATGAACACCGGCGTGGCCTGCTGAGGATCGTTCAGCTGGCCCAGCGACGGCGCGCGAAAGGACTCCCCGTAGGTGGCCTTGACCGTCAGCCCGTCGACCGGCGCCCACAGCGCCCCGACCTTTGGCACGGTGCTGGACCCACCGACCTCATAGTGTTCGCGCCGCACAGCCAGGGACAACTCCAGCCGCTCCAGGCCCGGACGGCGGAAGTCACCGCCAAACAGCGGAACCCGTGCTTCGGCGAAGAGCGAGGTGACGTCACGCTCGCCGCGCCGCGTGAACGAGGCGATCGGCGCCACAGTGCTGGAGAGGCTCGTGCCGGTGCTCTTCAGGCCCTCGGTGCGGAACTGCGCACCAACCGCCAGGCGCACCTCGCCGGCCGGCAGGCGCACCAGTGCGCCGTCGGCCGTGGCGCTGACCGTGTCGAGCAAGCCGATCGTGGCGCGCTTTTCGTAGCCAGACAGCACAAAGTCGAGGATCGCCTGCTTGTTGCGGCCTTGGCCGATATAAGGGTTGAAGTAGCCGTCGCGCGCGGCGCTGTAGGGCGTCAACGGATTGTCGGCCAGATTGCCCAGGGCCTCGTTGAGGTAGGCCGAGTTCAGGACATTGGTCGACAGGCTGTTCTGCAGCTCTTCGCCATGCAGCGCGTAGATATCCAGGCGCCAGTCGCGCGGCAGTTTTACCTTGGCGCCGATCGACATCGCCCGGCTCTGCACCTCGCCGGTGCTGTAGAGGCCGCCGGCTTCGTTCTGGAACGAGTAGGCGATGCTGTTGGACGCCGCCCCGTTCGGCGACACGAAGTAGGGGTTCTTGGCGCTCACCGTCATCAGCGTCTGCGGCGGGGTGACGTGGGTGTTGTAGCGGCGGTCGCTGTAACGGGCGTCGGCGCTCAGGGTGACGCGGTCGCCGACATCCTGCGTCAGCGCCAAATAGGCGCTGCCGCGCTCCTGGGTCGGCAGGATGTCGAGGGTGGCGCGGTAGTTCTGCCGATTGACCTGGCCCGCGATGAAGTCGCTGGGCTTAAGGGCAGTGCCATCCTGACCGGCCGGGATTGCCCACATCGGCACGGATTGGCCGGTCGCTGGGTCGATACCCATGACGTTACCCGGCTGGCCGAAGATCAGCCGGCGGTCCGTGCCGCCCAGGGACCGGAGGTCGGCGTTGGCAGTGAAAGAGCGGTCGAGCGCTCGCAGGCGATTGCGCCGTTGATACTCTGCGCTGAGCAGCACTGATCCCGAACCCCACGCATGGCCGTAGGTCTGAGCGATCTGGCGCTGGCCGGCCCCGCCCGCTGTCGTGCCTCCGATCCGAGCCCGAGTCTCGGCGCCGTCGTAGCGGTCGCGCAGCACGATGTTGACGACACCGCCGACGGCGTCCGAGCCATAGAGCGCCGAGGCACCGTCGAGGAGGACTTCGACGCGCGCCACCGCCGCCAAGGGGATCGAGGAAACGTCGGCAAAGTCGCCCATGAGCCCTGAGCCGGCGATCCGGCGGCCGTTGAGCAGGACGAGCGTGGCGTCCGCGCCAAGGCCGCGCAGGTTGAAGCCGGTAGCCCGCGTGTCGTTGGTCGTGGTGGGATCCGTCGCCGTGGTGCGCGCGTCGTCCGAGGCCGAACCGCCGAACGCTTGCGGAAGCGACGTCAGGGCGTCGGCCAGGGTGGCGTAGCCGGCCCGATCGATCTCGTCGCGGGTCACCACCAGGACAGGCGAGGGGCCATCGGCTGCGCCTCGGATGTGGCTGCCGACGACGACCTCTTCGAGCAGGGTGCTGTCCTCGACCGACATGGCCTGAAGTGGATCGGCGGCGGACGCCATCAGTTGCTCGGGCGCGGAGGCCGCGACGGGCGTCCGCGCCGCGCGCAGGACGAACTGACCGGGCTGCGTCTCGACGATTTCAACCGCGCGGCCGACCAGAAGCTTTTCGAGCGCTTGGCGAACCGTGAACCGACCCGTCAGCGCGGGCGCGGTCATGCCGCTGACCAGGGCGCTGTCGAAGACGATGTTGGTGTTGCTCTGCGCGCCGAGTGACAGCAACGCCTTGTCCAGGGGGCCTGATACGATCGCGACGTTGACGCCTGGTTCAGCCGCAATGGCGGCGACAGGGGCGGCCAGAAGGCCAGCCGCACCGACCAGGGCGACAAACGACGATCCACAACTCAACCCAAAACGCGCCATCTTCACTCCCCCGGCGCGCCCGGGCCTTCACAACGAAGCCACATTGTTCAACGCGCTGAAGGGTGAGACGAGAGTTTGAGCGATCCTTAGTAGTTCGACTGCGGAATTATTTTCAGGTCAGCCCTCGGGGGCCTTTAGCTCGATGTCGCCGCCCAATCGCCGATCTGCTTTCAGGCCATAGAGCGTCGTCATCGCCGTGACGAACTCCATGGGCTTTCCAATGGCGAAGTCGCCGTTGACGCGGGTGTGGGCGGGAACGTCGGCGCTCAGAATGACCTTGTCGCGGCTGTAGCGGTTGATCTCGTCGACCGCGTCTTCGAGCGGGGTGGCGCGAAAACTCACCCGCCCCTCGGTCCAACCCGTGGCGACGGCGAGATCCGTCGGAACCGGCGCTGGCGCGACGTTTCGTCTGCCCGTGGTCAGGGTTTGGCCGGGTTCGAGCGTCCAGGCTGCGGATCGACTGCCGCGTTCAGTGACGGCGACCTTGCCTTCGGCGAGCACGACCTTGGCGCCGCCGTCAGCGCGCCTGACGTCGAAGCGTGTTCCGAGAGCGCGCACCTCGGTGTCGCCGGCCACGACGACGAAGGGGTGCGCATGATCGTGCGCGACGTCGAAGAAGGCTTGCCCACGGAGCAGTTCGACGCGACGCAGGCCGTTGTCGAAGCGCACCTTCAAGGCCGTGTCGGTGTTGAGCCGAACCCGCGTGCCGTCGGGGAGTTCAGCGACCGTCTGGCGTCCAATGTCGGTCGAATAGGTAGGCGCCGTGAGCTTCCAGACGATGACGGATGCGGCGACTAAGCCCGTGATCGCGATGCCAACGGCCCAGCGCTGGCGCGCTTTGGACAGCATGTTGCGGTGCCAGGGTGGCGGCGCTGGCGCGCGGCGCTGGCGGGCGGCGTGCGCGATGGCGCGCATGTCCGGGTCATCCTGCAGCGACAGCGCCAGGCGACTGATGTCCTCGATCCGATTGTAGGCGGCGAGGTTGTCGGGGTTCCGTCGCCAGGCCTGGAACGCTTCAAGGTCCTCGTTTTCGACAGGCGGATTCAGGAGCCGCGTGAACCAATCGGCGGCTTCACGCTCCTGCTGGGTCGGCTCGTTCCGTGCCTCAATCATCGCCCATTTGCCTCGGTCGCATGGCCGCTGCGGTGAGTTCGTACGCGAGACGCAATCGGTGATTCACGGTCGTGTAGGGAATGCCCAACGTGTCCGCGATCTCCTGGTACGCCATCCCCTCGATATTCTTCAGAACGAAAACCTCGCGCAACTCAGGCGGGAGGTCCATCACGATTTTCTTCAGGGTAAGTGTTTCGTCCTGCGCGGCTGGTGTTCCCATGCGCGTGAAGAAGCTGTCGTCGACCGTCTGCGAAAGGCCGCTTACCCGGTCACGCTTCTTCAGATCGAGCACCAGATTGCGCGCGACCTGGAGGAGCAGGGCCTTGGTGTTGCGCAGCTGTCCGGCCGCTGCGTAGGGCGCCACCCGCAGGAAGGTCTCGGCCACGATGTCCTCAGCCATGTCGCTCCCCCACTGCTTCCTGACCGCCGTTCGAAGCCAACGGTTGTAGCGGCGAAAGAGGTTGTCGCCTGACGCGGCGATGGCCGCTGCTGTCGGTGCTGGGGGAACGGAGCCGTCCACGGAGAAACTTCCAACCTGGGATTGCTCACAGAATCCTACGATCAACTGAACATGAAAAGACTATAAATGAAGAAACTGAGCGTTTGCCGGTCTGTGTGACTTCGCATTGGTCCGTGATCCTGTTCGCGTCGTTGAAGTGGGCGCGCAGGGCGTATGGCCGTCTTGGAAGTACAAGTTGGTCGGCTCATTCGTCATCACCGACGGCAGGCAGGGCTTACCCAGCCTCAGCTCGCTGAAATCGTTGAAATGCAGGTCGGCTCCTTGAGCCGCATTGAGCGCGGCAAAGCGGCTCCGAGTTTTTCCACACTGTCGAAGTTGGCGGAGGCGCTTGGCGTGGAGGTCCGGGACTTCTTTGGTGTCGGAGACTTCGCAGCCGGCGAGGGACGCGAAGACCCGCTCTCAGAAATCGTCCTACTTGTCGCGAAGGCACCGGTGAAGGTTCAGCTCCGGGTTCTAAAAACTGTCAGAGCCCTGATCACTGAAGAATAGCGATCTGCTGATAAACGCGCGCCAACTCGCCGAGGAGTAGGCAGCGAGTCTGCGTCACCTACGCGGCCACAATCAGTGCTCGTGCGCAAGTGTGGCAACTTAACCTTGAATTGTACTGTGGCGCTTCGCAGTAGCGTCAGGTCTCTGGCGCCATGCAAGCATGGCCGCGCCGCTCGATCCTTCGAGACCGGATCGCGCCGCGGGCGGCTGGCGCGCGCGGCTGCGGCTTAGTGTGCCGGACCTGGCCTGGGAATTCCTCAGGCGCAATGTCGAGTACCGCGCCGAGTTCGCCAGGGTTTCGCGCCGTCCCGCACGGATTGATCCATGCTGGGGGCTGCGGTTCGGCGCCGACCCTGACGTCCCTGCGCCGCAAGCCGAGATCTACTGGCGGCCTGAGGCCGCTCCAGGACTGGTCGTGCCGTTCGAGCAGGACGCTCAGATGTCGGCGGCCGAACCGCGCTCATGGCGTCTTCCGGGCGCAGGGCGGCGGGCCGAGGACGGTCTTCATGTGCGGATGCCGGAGGGGCTGCAGCTGCAGTATCGACGCGGCGTCAGACCAAGCGAACCGCTGCTCGTCGTGCTGGCGTTCGACCAGGATTTTGGCCTTCGAGTACGCGCTGTCGATCGGTTGAACCGCGCGGTGGCGGGACTGGCGCCGCCGCCCTCTCACGTCACCGCCGCGCAGCGCGAACGACTGGCCAAGAGTCTCCTGGCTCTGGACGGCGACCTTGCGGGCGACAGCTATCGCGCCATCGCCGGCGCCATCTTCGGCGAAGCCTCGATCGCCCGGGAGCCGTGGCGCACCTCGTCGCTGCGGGCAGCCACCATTCGCCTGGTTCAGGCCGGGCGGCAGTTGATGGATGGCGGGTATCTGAAGCTCCTGCGGGGCGGCCTCTGAGGGGGTGACGAAAACGGCGCCCCCCGTCTGCGTCATCCACCCCAGGCGAGGGGCCGCGCCAGCCTATCCGAACGACACCGGCCTTCTCCGGGCGTCGCCGAGGATACGCCATGAGCAGCGACGCCCCGTCTGCACCCCAACGTCATCTTAAAACGATCGAGGCCGCACGGTTTCTGGGCCTGTCCGATCGAACCTTGGAGAAGCACCGGTCCTACGGCACCGGGCCTGTCTACCGGAAGATCGGCGGACGGGTCGTCTATGCGCTGGACGATCTGATCGCCTGGTCCGAGCTCGCGGCCCGTCGATCGACGACCGATCCGGACGCTCAGATCGTGCCCGCGGCCAAGCGCCAGGCAGAGTCCGGGAAGCGTTTCGTCGCCCCGTCGGCGTCGACCGCGCGGCGCGGATCATGAACGCCCAGGTCGAACTCCTTTGGCTCGACGGCCAGATTGAGCGCTGGATCCGGTTCGGCCGGAGCGCTGAGGAGCGGTTCATCGACCGCCGCCGACGCGTCGTCGCCTTCGCGCCCGGCGCCATCTTCGGGTTCGTCCGGTGGCGCGCGGGCGACTACGGAACCGTCGAGTCCAGGATCGCCGTGCTGCGCGCGGTTCGTCCTGGCGAGCCGTTCACGACCTATCCCTTCGTCGCGCCGGGCGCCGAGGTCCTGCTGAACCTCAGCGGCTGGTCGCGGGTCCAGATGGTGCTGGACGCGATCGATGCGATCGAGCGGATCGGGCTCTCGGCCGCCGCCGTGGCGCCGGATCACTGGCGGCACATCGGCGCCAGGGTCGGGGTCGGGCTGCCGCCCCGGTCCTACGATCGCGCCCGCCACCGCGCGTGGCTGCTGCGCCGGAACCTGGGTCGATGAAGGGCTGGTCGTTCATCGTCGCAGCGATGGTGACCAGCTGCGCGCTCGTCGTGGCGCCGGTTGTCGCGGCGTTCGAGAAGCGCTTGATCCTGAACACGACGGCCAGCGCGCCGCTGGGGTTCTACTGGCTGGACGGAAGGGCGCCGAGGGCCGGGGATCTGGCTCTGGTTCGGCCGCCGATGGACCTGGCGCGGTGGATGGCGTCACGGCGCTACCTGCCGCTCAACGTGCCGCTGATCAAACGGATCGCGGCGGTGAAAGGGCAATCGGTCTGCATCCAGGCCGGCGTGGTCCATATCGACGGGGTCGCCGTCGCGCGTGTCCTGGATCGTGATCGGCTGGGGCGCACGTTGACCGCATCGACGCTCTGCCGCCACCTGGGACCCGGCGAGATCTTCCTGCTGAACGCCGACCCGAGAAGTCTCGACGGGCGCTACTTCGGCCCTCTGCCGCGCCAGACCGTCGTCGGCCGCTTGACGCCGCTTTGGACCTGGGAGCGCTGACATGGTGCGCGTGCTCCTTCTTTCCTTGTTCGACCCGCCGACCAGATCTTTCCTCGTCCCGACCAAGGCCGCGGCAGCGGTCGCGCGCAGACGCGGTCAAGGACGGCCGGTAGGCCGGCGCGCCTGGCGCGCTTTCCTTGACGGTGGCGAGCACGGCCGCACGCTTGCGGATTTCGGGACATCTGTTCGGGCTGCACGGCCAGGGGGCTCGATCCTGGCCGCCTGCGTGCTCGCGGTGGTCGTCTCGACAACAGCGGCGACGCCGTCCCAAGGGCGCGTGCTGGCGCAGGACATCGACGCTCCCGCCAACAGCATCGTCGACGAGGCCGCGGGTCGGTTCGGGCTCCCGGCGAGCTGGATTCTGGCGGTGATCCGGGCCGAAAGCCGAGGAAATGCGCGCGCCGTCTCGACCAAGGGCGCGATGGGGTTGATGCAGCTGATGCCCGACACTTGGCGCGCCCTGACCGCGCAACATGGTCTCGGTGACGATCCTTTCGATCGCCGCGCCAATGTGCTGGCCGGCTCGGCGTACCTGCGCCAGCTCTTCGACCAATTCGGCCGCGATGGCTTCCTGGCGGCGTACAACGCTGGCCCAGGGCGCTATGCCGATGCGCTCGCCGGTCGTCGTCGTCTGCCAGCGGAGACGGTGAACTATGTCACCGAAGTCGAGCGGACGATCGCGGCCGCGCCGCGCTCCGCGGGAGGCGCGGCTGTCAAGGATTGGCGCGTGGCGGGTTTGTTCGCGAAGCCCGGTCCCAGCGCGGAAGACGCGCGCGGCGATGGCCTCTTTGTCCAGGGCGCGCCGCGGTGATCGGGCGATCCTTGAGCCGGGAGAAGGGGGGGAAGGGAGGTCGCTGGGGGAGGGTTTGCGACCTCGTAAGCGTCCGGCCGCTGCACATCCGTCAGGTGTTGACGTGATTTCCGCCGGGATCTTGTCAGGTGGTGGCTGCGTCAGCGCGGGCGAGGACGGTCTTCGCGCGCTTGACCGCGTCGCTGAACTCGTCGCTCTGCCAGTAGTCCTCGTCGGCGACTTGGTCGAAGGCGTCCTCCGACCGGCGGGTCAGTTCGCGCAAGGCGGCGAGCGCTTCCGTCAGCAGTTCGGCCTTGTCATCGCTCTGCGGAACTTGCGTCACGTCGTCGTTCCTCTTGTCATTTCGGCCGCTGGACGGCTGACACCCGGTTCGTCTGACTTCTACCGGTTTGCAGCAGTTGCGTCAGGCCTCGGCTTTGTCAGCGCGTTTCCAGGCCCAGGGCAGCAGCTCGTCGAGGCGGTTGACGGGATGGCCTTCGACCATCCGCTCCAGCACATCGCGCAGGTAGGCGAAGGGTTCGACGCCGTTCATCTTGGCAGTCTCGATCAGCGAGGCGACCACGGCCCAGCGGGCGCCGCCGCCGTCGCTCCCGGCGAAGAGATGGTTCTTGCGGCCCAGCGCGACGGGCCGGATCGAGCGCTCGACGGGGTTGTTGTCGAGATCAACGCGCCCGTCGGCGAGGAACAGGCAGAGGCCTTCCCAGCGGCCGAGCGCATAGCGGATGGCGTCGGCAAGGGCGCTTCGTGGCGGCACGCGGGCCAGCTCCCGTTCCAACCAGATCTTCAGCGCCGCCACCAGCGGGCGGGAAGACTCCTGCCGCGCGGCCTTGCGCAAGGCCGCCGACTGTCCACGCACCTGGGCTTCGATGGCGTAAAGCTCGCCGATCCGACGCAAGGCCTCGACGGACACGGGCGACTTGGTGGCCTCGGCGATCTCATAGAACTTACGCCGTGCATGCGCCCAGCAGGCGGCCAACTGGACCTCGCCGGACGCAGCCAGCGGCTCGAAGCCAGCATAGCCATCGACCTGCAGCACGCCCTTGAATCGCGCCAGATGAGCAGCGGGGCGCTCGCCTCGGCGGTCTGGCGCATAGACGTAGACCGCGCCGGGCGGCTCCGGCCCGCCCCAAGGGCGATCATCGCGGGCATAGGCCCACAGACGTCCTGTCTTGGTGCGCCCACGACCCGGATCGAGCACCGGGATGGGCGTGTCGTCGGCGAAGAGATGGCTGCTGGCGAAGAGGTTTGCGGCCAGCCTGTCGTGCAGGGCTTCAAGCCACCAGCAAGCCCCGCCTACCCATCCGGCCAGCGTCGAGCGCTCCAGATCGACGCCATGGCGGGCGAAGATCTTAGACTGCCTATAGAGCGGCGTGTGATCGCAGTACTTGCTGACCAGCACCTGGGCCAGCAGCGCGGGCGTGGCCAGTCCGCCGGCGATTGGTCGCTCTGGCGCGGGCGCCTGAACGACGCTGGCGCAGGCGCGGCAGGCATACTTGGGGCGCACGATCCGGATCACCCGCAACTGCGCTGGGACCCAGTCGAGCATCTCGCTGACGCTCTCGCCGATGCCATGCAGCGGCCCGCCGCAGACGCAGACCTGGCGCTCGACATCGAGCACGCGCTCCTCGCGCGGCAGGTGCTCGGGCAAGGCTTTGCGCTTGGGCTGCATTGGCCGAGGCGCGGGCAAGACGTCAGGGCGGCGCGCTTCGACAGCGGCCAGATCGGCCTCGACATCTTCCAGGCCCAGCGCCAACTGATCGGGATCCAGGCGCTCGGAGCGGCGGCCAAACTGCGCGCGCTGGAGCTGCTTGATGATGGTCTTGAGCCGCTCGATCTCGCCGTCCCGCGCCTCGACGAAGCCAGCCATTTCGCGCACCAGCTGGTGCAGCAAGGCCGTGTCGGTAGGCAGGTTTTCCAGATCCAGCCGCATGCCCGATTCTACACTTTTCGGACTCCGCGACCAAGCCATTTCCCCTTGTGGCGCAAGGGTTTTGGCGGTGTTTCAGCCGGCGATGGCGGGCCGCCAGGTGCGCTCTGGGAAGCGCCAGTCGATGCCCTCGATGAGCATGGAGAGCTGCGCGGGCGAGAGCACCACGGCGCCGCCCGGCGTGGTGATCTGGGGCCAGACGAAGCGGCCATGCTGGAGGCGCTTTGTGAACAGGCAAAGGCCTGTCCCGTCCCAGTAAAGCAGTTTGATCGTGTCGGCGCGGCGGCCTCGGAAGGCGAAGAGATGGCCCGAGAACGGGTCTTCCTTGAGCACTTCCTGGACCAGCATCGACAGGCCTTCGAAGCCCTTGCGCATGTCGGTGTGGCCCAGCGCCAGATGCACCTTCACGCCCGACGGGATGAGCATCATCGGGTCGCCTCGCGCTCTTTGACGTACCGCCGGACGGCGTCGGGATCGCTGCCGGGCGGCGCGAACACCCGTCGTCCGTCGCCCAGATCGACGGCGATCGCCCCCTCGGGAATAGGCAGCGGTATGGCCGTGGCGGGGATTTCGCCGGCCGCCTTGAGGCCCTCGCCCGTGAGCCTGACCCGCGCCAACTGTGCGCGCTCGCCTTGGCCAAGGCCCATCTGGGCGCGCCAGCGGAAGAGCATGCTGGTGACAACGCCGTGGCGTCGGGCCACCGCACTGACCGTGGCGCCGGGCGCTTCCGTCTCGGCGACCATGGCGCGCTTTTGCTCTTCGCTGAACGTGCGCCGGCTGGAGCGGCCGTCGCCCTCGCGCAGCGTGCGAGGCGCCTCCGTCAAGCCGGATTCAGCGCGGCCGGCCTTAGCACTAGTGCTTCGTCTGGACCCCACATACGGGCGGGCGCTGGGATGAACGAGCTCTCTCCAGTCGATCCCAAGGGGCTCTTCATCGAGCCGGCGACGCCATTGCCGCAGCGACGACGGCGTCAATCGATGGGCGCTGGCGTACTCGGCCGCGCTCAATCCGCTCCACAATTGGGCCTCGACGTGCATGGCCCAGAACGCCTGAACGGCCTTGTTGCGGACCTCGTTTGTCGAGCGTCGCGGCGACGGCTTTGCCTTGCGCGAAGGCTTGTGGCGCAAGGCGTCGGCGTCGCCGATCACCTTCAGCCAGCGCCCGAACGTCTCGCTGTTGAGCCGGTGCTGCTGGCAGTAGGCCGACCTCGAAAGGCCGCTCAGACGCCAGGCCTCGACGTGGACCGCCCACCACATCCGCAGCGCACGGTTTTGGTACCGCTTCGAGGCCACCGCCGTACTCCCTCACAGATCAGGAGCCAGAGATGGTTGATCCCGCTGGACGAGAACAAGAGTGCAACAACCGGACGCAAACGCGACCTCGGCGAAGATGGCGAGATAAAAGGGCCGGGACCAGATTGGTCCAAGGCCTTGATGGTGTTGAAGAATTTCCGGGACCGCGTTCACCGCCAAGGTCCCGGCTTTTCCACCTTCCTGAATGTTTTCAGGAGTTTGTCCGGGACCAGCCGGTTCGATGGCCCCAATGTCTGACGATCAGGACTTCTTCCTGCGGCTGGGCCGGATCGGCGATCGCGGCGCGGCGAATATGGGGCGCGCCCGCAGCTTCGTCCGGGAGGTTCTCGCCGCCAGCCGCAAGAGCGGGCAGGGCGCGCTGGACCTGAAGGGCAGGGGGCGCATCCGACGGTCTGGACGCGGTCGTGACGCCAGCGGTCGGTCGTCGGTGAGCAATCGCCGGGTGATCATCAAGGCCCGGATCGTCCGGCATGGCGGTGCTCGGTATCGCGCGGCGCCGCTGGCTAAGCACATGGGCTATCTGCGCCGGGAGGGGGGCACCCGGGACGGCGCACCCGCCGAGATGTTCGACCGTGACGGAGCGGCCGACCACGACGCCTTCGCCGAGCGGTGCGAGGGGGACCGGCATCACTTCCGCTTCATCGTTTCGCCCGAGGACGCCGCGGCGCTGGACGACCTGCGCGCCACTACCCGCGAGCTGATGGCCCAGGCCGAGAAGGATCTGGGGACACGCCTGGACTGGGTCGCGGTCGACCATTGGAACACCGAGCACCCCCACGTCCATGTGCTCATCCGAGGCGTCGCGGCCGATGGCAAGGACCTGGTGATCGATCGCGACTACATCGCCCAGGGCCTGCGTCACCGCGCCGAGGCGCTCGTGTCCCTGGAACTGGGGCCGCGGACGCCGGCGGAGGTGGCCGCCAGCCTGGACCGCGAGGTCGAGGCCGAACGCTGGACAAGCCTGGACCGGAAGCTGCGGGACCGGCTGGGGCCCGACGGCCTGGCCGATCTGCGGCCGGACGGCCCGACCGACCAAGGTCAGCTGCGCCTGATCGGTCGGGCGCGGTTCCTCGAGAAGCTCGGTCTCGCCGAGGGAACTGACGGGCGCTGGCGGCTGGATGAGGACCTGGAGGCGCGCCTGCGCGCCCTGGGCGAACGTGGCGACATCATCAAGACCCTGCACAAGGCCTGGGGGCGGGATCGCGATCCCGCGGACCTTCGGATTCGAGGCGAGGATCTCGATGCCCCGCTGATTGGGCGGTTGTCCGACCGGGGCTTGCACGACGAGCTGAGCGGGCAGGCCTATGTGGTGGTCGACGGCGTCGACGGACGGCTGCACCATTTCCGGTTTCGCGACCTGGAGGCGACGGGGGATACGCCGATCGGCGGCCTGGTCGAGATCCGGCTACCGGCTGTCGAGGGCGCCAAGCCCGTGCTCGACCTGGTCCATCGCGCGGACCTGTCGATCGGGCAGCAGATCACCGCCTCCGGGGCCACCTGGCTCGACCGTCAGCTGGTCGTCAGGGACCCGTCGCTCTTGGCCGGGCACGGCTTTGGGCAGGAGGTCCGCGCGGCCCTGGAAGACCGCCGCGCGCACCTGCAGCGTCTGGGCCTGGCCGACCGGGCCGGCCGTCCTAGGCCCGGCCTGCTCGCCCTGCTGCGCGCGGAGGAACTCGAGCGCGTCGGCGGCAACCTCAAGGCGGAAGCGGCCGGGGCCTACAGCGAGGCCAAGGCGGGCGACCTCGTCCAGGGCGTCTACCGGCAGCGCGTGGATCTCGCCTCGGGCCGGTTCGCCATGATCGACGACGGCCTTGGGTTCCAGCTCGTGCCCTGGACCAGGACCTTGGACGACCGCCTCGGGCAGGCGGTGACAGGAACGATGACCCCGGGAGGAGGGGTCGATTGGGCGCTCGGACGAAAGCGGGGGAGAGGGCTTTGACAGCGAGTCCCCTCCATGAGTGGAACGAAGATCCTCTGGGGCCAGATCCTGGTCGTCGGCCTCTTGGCCTTGGCCGGCGTCTGGCTGGCGACTGAATGGACGGCCTGGCGGCTGGGGTTTCAGCCGCAACTTGGACCGGCATGGTTCTACCTCGGCCGATGGCCGATCTATCCGCCGCCGGCCTTCTTCTTCTGGTGGTTCGTCTACGAGGCCTATGCGCCCGGCGTGTTCGCGCGCGGCGCGTTCATGGCGGCCGGCGGCACGGTCGCCGCCATCTTCGTCGCCATCGGCATGTCGATCTGGCGCGCGCGCGAAGCCAAGAAGGTCACCACCTACGGCTCGGCGCGGTGGGCCACCGAGGGCGACGCCAAGGTCGCCGGACTGCTTGGCCCGGACGGAGTCGTCCTGGGCCGGCTGGGCGAACACTATCTTCGCCACGATGGCCCCGAGCATGTCCTGTGCTTTGCGCCAACGCGATCCGGCAAGGGCGTCGGCCTTGTGGTGCCCAGCCTTTTGACCTGGGCCGGGTCGGCGGTGATCCACGACATCAAGGGCGAGAATTGGCAGCTGACCGCAGGCTTCAGGGCCAAGATCGGTCCGGTCCTGCTGTTCGATCCGACCAATCCGCAGTCCAGCGCCTACAATCCGCTGCTGGAGGTGCGCAAAGGGGCGACCGAAGTCCGGGATGTGCAGAACATCGCCGACATCCTGGTCGATCCAGATGGCGCGCTAGAGCGTCGGTCGCACTGGGACAAGACCAGCCACAGCCTGCTGGTCGGGGCGATCCTTCACGTCCTCTATGCCGAGCCCGACAAGACGCTGACGGGCGTGGCCAACTTCCTGGCCGATCCCCGCCGGACGATCGAGGCGACGCTGCGGGCCATGATGGCCACGCCCCATCTCGGCGACCGCGTCCACCCGGTCGTCGCCAGCGCCGCGCGCGAACTTCTAAACAAGAGCGAGAACGAGCGGTCGGGGGTGTTGTCGACCGCGATGAGCTTCCTGGGCCTCTACCGGGATCCGATCGTGTCGGCCGTGACCGCCCGCTGCGACTGGCGGATCGACGACCTGGTGACGCCGGGACGTCCTGTCTCGCTCTATCTGGTGGTTCCCCCGTCGGACATCAGCCGCACGCGGCCGCTGATCCGGCTGATCCTCAATCAGATCGGCCGACGGCTCACCGAGGGCTTGGAAACCGCGCGCCATCGGCCCCAGCTGTTGATGATGCTGGACGAGTTTCCGGCGCTCGGTCGGCTCGACTTCTTCGAGCAGTCGATGGCCTTCATGGCCGGCTATCGCATCAAGGCCTTCTTGATCGCCCAAAGCCTCAATCAGATCGCCAAGGCCTACGGCGAGAACAATTCCATCCTCGACAACTGCCACGTCCGGGTCGCGTTCTCGACGAACGACGAACGGACCGCCCGGCGGATCAGCGACAGTCTCGGCACCGCGACCGAGATGCGGGCGATGAAGAACTACGCCGGGCACCGGCTATCGCCCTGGCTCGGCCATCTGATGGTCAGCCGCCAGGAGACGGCCAGGCCTTTGCTGACTCCGGGCGAGGTGATGCAACTCCCCGCCGACGAGGCGATCGTCCAGGTGTCGGGCGTCGCGCCGATCCGGGCCAAGAAGGCGCGCTACTATGTCGACCGCGAACTGGCCGCCCGCATTGCGCCGCCGCCGGACAAGCCCGCGATCCTTCTGCCCGCGGAGGTCTCCGAATGGGTGTCGACGATCGTGGCCAAGAGCGCGCCCGAAAAGGGTCATGGCGACGTCGACGACGAGGGCGGCCTGAAGATCGAGCCTGAACTCGACCCGCCGGAGACGATCATCCCCGTCGAGCCGGCCGAGGTCGAGCTGGACCTGGATCTCGAAAGTGATGATGGCGTTCAGGCCGAACAGTCCCGCCGGTTCCGGGCGGCGGCGCGCATCGCGGCCCTGGATCCTGACGACGGAATCCCGCTGTGAAGGTCCAGACGAAGGTGTTCATGGCCAGGGATCTTTCCCTGGCCCTGGACGCGGCTTCACGGCGCATGCGCAGGTCCAAGTCCGAGATCGTGCAGGCCGCCGTGGCGGCCTACCTGTCGCCGGACGGTGAGGAGATGGCCGAAGCGGCGATCACGCGCCGCCTCGACCGGATCACACGGGAAATGGAGCGGCTGGCGCGGGACGTCACCATTTCCAACGAAGCCATCGCTCTGTTCGTGAAGGCCTGGTTGACCGCGACGCCAACCCTGTCCGGAGGAGATCAGAAGGCGCAGAACGCCAAGGGGCACGAGCGATATGTCGGGTTCCTGGAGGCCCTGTCGCGGCGCCTGGCGTCCGGGCGCCTGTTGCGCGGCGAGATTCTGGAAGAGGCCGACGGCGACGAGCAATAGCCCTGAACAGGCCATCCTCACTTCCGGCGCCGCACCGCCCAGACCAGGGCGGCCGTGGCGGTGACGAGCGAGGCCAGGGCGGTGATGTGTTCTGGGGTCATGTGGGGCTTCCTTCAAGTGGCTCTGCCCTGCTTGAAGGATTTCTTGAACCTGCACAGGCCATGACCGAGTCCGTGTCCCCCTAACCCGGGGTCGTACCCACCCGCAGGTCACGACGCGGTTGGTACTCCTTGCTGTCGCCGCGCTTTTCGAAGAGTTCGCGGATGTGACGCGCGATCCATTTGTCGTCTGACGTGAAGGTCCATTTGGGATCGTTGCGGATTTGCTCCTCGACCATGCGGGCGCATCTAGACAGAGAGATCTGCGAGTTTTGGGCGATGATCGCCTTGGCGATCAGTCGCAGCTTTTCAGTGGCCGATCGGCTCTTCTGCCGTTTGCCAGCCTTGAAGCGGGCTTGTTGTTCGTCCGCTTGGAGACCACGCACCGCGGGCGCCAGCAGCCGCTCTTCAGCCTCGGCCCGGGCCATCAGGTAGCCGAACACGGCATACGGCGCAGGATCGTAGCTGCTGTTCCCTTCGACCAGAGCAAGGATCGCGCGCTTGTAGGTCTCCGAGAGATCGGGTGACGGCACCGGCCATGCTTCCAGCGGCTCATCGACAAGCTCGTTTATGTCCTCGATCTCGGCGCGGACGCCCAGGCGTGCCAGTAGGGCCTGGTAAGCGGAGCTGTAGTCCTCGACGAAGACGAAGGCATCGGTAGCTTCCTCGGTCAGCAGCACCAGCGGGCGGGTCGCCTCGGAAACAGTTTTGTCGGCGTGCAGTACGACGATGCGCGCTTGCTTGCCTTTGTGGGCGTCGTCGTCGCCAAACTGGGCGAAGGGCGACTTCAGCTGCGCGGTGCCGACGACGCTGATCACGACCAGGCTGCCCGGCTCGACGTCGATGACATCGACGGTCTTGGACATGAAGTCGCGGATCCACGGCGGCGTCCATGGGAAGATCAGCTCCGGCCCATACATCGACTGCCGCTGGCCGTAGGTCCCGAGGGTATGCAGGGGCTTCCAGACCTCCTTGTCGACATCGCATGTCAGGTGGAAGCAGACGCCATCGACGACGACGGGTTCTGGGCTCTCCCAGGCTTCGGCCAGGTCGAGCACTCGATTGATGTGGACCCTGTCCTCGGCGCTCAGTTCGAAGGTTTCGTCGTCAGACATTCGGAATACCCCGCCCTGGCAGCGCCAGCTCTACGCCGGCGAAGGGCTGGAGCGCGCTGGGCGGCGGCCAGTCCCTGTAGGCGTAGTCGATCAGGTCACGGACCAGCTCCGGCAGGCCCGCCGTCGGGCCGGGCTCCAGCGGCTCGCCATGGGCCAGGCGATTGCGAATGTCGGGCAGGGTCGGTCGGATGGGGCTCTTTAGTACGAGCCGCCGGGTCACCTGGCCGCCGTGTTTCTGGCAGAAGGGCAGGGCGGCGTCGGTCAGGCCATCGCCGGTGACGATATAGTCCAGGGCCTTGCCGAATGACGTCCGCATCAGCTTGTGCGGGTTCTTGGGATCATAAACTGGGCGCGGCTTGGTCAGGTGGCCATAGCGATCGACCACGGCGTACTCCAGCGCCGTGAAGGTCAGCAGGTCCGCGGCAATGAGGTGGTCCGGCGACAGCCAAGCGAAGAGATAGGACGTCTGAACGCGTGTCCATCGCTCGGATAGCTTCAGCGGCGTGTGGGCGTTGAGGCTGAAGGCGTCGACGAACGCATACCAGTCGTCGAAGGTGTTGAAGGCGCGCCAGGCCGGGACGAGATCGCGATCGGGCCAGGGGACGCCCATGACGCCCTTCTGGCGGCGGAGCTTCGCGGCGAGGGGTTTCAGGGCGGCGTTGGTCGGCATGGGCCAAGCCTAGCCGTAGATCGGGTCGCATGGGAACCGGACGAAGGGCTTCTCCTTCACTGCACTCGCTCGCCCCGGGATGGCTCCCGCGTCTCGGCGGCGGCGGGCCTTCCAAGTCTAGCGGATAGGGCCGATCCGCCGTTTCCCCTTTTACCGCGCGAAATCCCGACGGCTGGATTCGGCTGTTGAGGTCGTCGGATTCCAGGTCTTCTTACTCATCCCCGTAAGCAACGGGGACCCGCCGTGGACCTTTCCGAACATCAAGCTGGACGCGAACGCAGCCGCCAGATGCTGCGCACCGCGCTGGGGCCGCTGCTGCTGGCCCGCCTCGAAGACCCCGGCGTGGCCGAGGTCATGCTCAACCCCGATGGCCGTGTGTGGGTCGACCGCTTCGAAGGCGGCCAGTTCGACGCTGGCCTGACGGTCACGCCCGAGGACGCCGAACGCATCCTGCGCCTGGTGGCCCACCACGTCGCCGCCGAGATCCACCCCGGGCGACCGCGTCTGTCGGCCAAGTTGCCGGGCACGGGCGAGCGCTTCGAGGGCTGGCTGCCGCCGGTCGTGGCCGCACCGACCTTCGCCATCCGCAAGCCCGCCAGCCTCGTCTTCGCCTTCGACGACTATGTCCGCGACGGCGTGATGACGGAGCGGCAAGCCCAGGTCCTGGCCGATGCGGTGGATGCGCAAGCCAACATTCTCGTGGCGGGACCCACCTCCAGCGGCAAGACCACCCTGGTCAACACGCTGCTGGCCAGGATGGCGCGCACCGGCGATCGGGTGATCGTCGCGGAGGATCTGCCGGAGCTGAAATGCGCGGCCGAGAACCAGGTGGCGCTGAACAGCTGCGACGGCATGGTCAGCCTCACCGAACTCGTCCGCTCGGCCCTGCGGCTGCGGCCCGACCGTATCATAATCGGCGAGGTGCGCGGGCCTGAAGCGCTCGACCTGATCAAGGCCTGGGGGACGGGCCATCCTGGCGGCGTCGCCACCCTGCACGCCGGCTCGGCCCTAGGCGCGCTGCTGCGCCTGGAGCAGTTGGTTCAGGAAGCGGTGGTGACCGTGCCGCGCGGCCTGATCGCCGAGACCATCGACCTTATCGCCGTGCTCGCCGGACGCGGGCGAGCGCGACGCCTCATCGACCTTGTCCGCCTGGAGGGCCAGGCGCCCACGGGCGCCTACCAGCTCAGCCCCGCCTGAGACCCTAAGCCCCCCAACCCCCGACATTGCTCAAAGGAGATGGTCTCGTGTCCACGAGCCTTGCCTTGCCGCGCGCCTATGCGCCCGGCCTGCCCATCCGTGCGCGCCTTCGCGACCGGCTCCCCAACCTCAAGCCCTGGGTCGTCGCCGGCCTGGGCCTGGGCTTCACCCTGCTCAGCGCCCAGGCTCAGGCGGCCGGGTCGGGCATGCCCTGGGAAGAGCCGCTTCAGCAGATCCTGGAGTCGGTCGAAGGGCCGGTGGCCAAAATCATCGCGGTGATCATCATCATCGTCACGGGCCTGACCCTGGCGTTCGGTGAGACCTCCGGCGGCTCGCGCAAGCTGATCCAGATCGTCTTTGGTCTGTCGATCGCCTTCGCCGCCAGCTCCTTCTTCCTGTCGTTCTTCTCGTTCGGCGGCGGAGCGCTGGTCTGATGGCCGGCGATCGCGCCCTGGGGTTCGCGGCCCCCGTCCATCGGGCCCTGACCGAACCGATGCTCCTGGCCGGCGCCCCGCGCGCGATCGCCCTGGTCAACGGCACCCTGGCCGCGGCCCTGGGGCTGGGCCTGCGCCTCTGGGCGGTGGGCCTGGCCGTCTGGTTGATCGGCCATGGTCTCGCGGTCTGGGCCGCCCGCCGCGATCCCCAGATCTTCGAGGTCGGCCGCCGCCACGTGCGCCTGCCCGCGCACCTGGAGGTCTGAGCATGCTCGACCTTCGCGAATACAATAAGCGCCCCGCGCGCTTGGCCGACTTCCTGCCCTGGGTGGCGCTCGTCGCGCCCGGCGTGGTGCTGAACAAGGACGGCGGCTTCCAACGCAGCGCCGCGTTTCGAGGTCCCGATCTCGACAGCTCGACCGACGCCGAGGTCGCCGCCGTCGCCGCTCGCCTGAACGGCGCCCTGCGGCGGCTGGGGTCGGGCTGGGCGATCTTCGTCGAGGCGCGCCGCGACCCCTCAGCGGCCTATCCCGATAGCGCCTTCCCCGACCAGGTCTCGGCCCTGGTCGACGAGGAGCGGCGGGCCGACTTCCTCGGAAGCGGCGACCACTTCGAAAGCCGCTACTTCCTCACCCTGAGCTATCTGCCGCCGATCGAACGGCGCGGGCGGTTCGAGGGCCTGTTCATCGAAGGCCGCAGCGGCGTCGAGATCGACTGGCGCGCCGAGCTGGCCGCCTTCGTCGATCGCACCGATCGCTTCCTGGCGCTGCTCGACGGCCTGATGCCGAGCCTGGCCTGGCTCGACGATGCGGCCACGCTCTCCATGCTGCACGGGGCGGTGTCGACGGCGCGCCAGCGCGTGGCCGTGCCCGAGGCGCTGGTTCATCTCGACAGCCTGTTGGCCACCGAACCCCTGGCCGGCGGTCTGGAGCCGCGCCTGGGTGTTGCGCACCTGCGGGTGCTGACCCTGGTCGGGTTTCCGCCGGCCACGATGCCGGGCCTGCTCGACGACCTCAACCGACTGGCCTTCCCCTACCGCTGGTCGACCCGGGCGCTGTGCCTGGACAAGACGCTCGCCACCGGTCTGCTGACCAAGATCCGCCGCCAGTGGTTCGCCAAGCGCAAGTCGGTGCTGGTGCTGCTGCGCGAGGCCCTGACCCAGGAGCCCTCGGCCCTGGTCGACAACGACGCGGCCAACAAGGCCGCCGAGGCTGACCAAGCCCTGCAGGATCTCGGCGGCGACGCGGTGGCCTATGCCTATGTCACCGCCAGCGTGGTGGTCTGGGATGACGACCCGGCGCGGGCCGACGCCAAGCTCGCCCTGGTCGAGAAGGTCATCCAGGGCCGCGAACTCACCGTCATCCGTGAAAGCGTCAATGCGGTCGAAGCCTGGCTCGGGACCATCCCCGGCCACGTCTACGCCAATGTTCGCCAGCCGCCGCTCTCGACCCTGAACCTGGCCCACCTGGCGCCGATGTCGGCGGTCTGGGCCGGGCCGCACCGCAACCGGCACCTGGACGGTCCGCCGCTGCTCTTCGCCCGCACCGCCGGCTCGACCCCGTTCCGGCTGAGCCTCCATGTCGACGATGTCGGCCACACCCTGGTCGTCGGGCCGACCGGGTCGGGCAAGAGCGTCCTCCTGGCGATGCTGGCCCTGTCGTTCCGCCGCTATGCCGGCGCGCAGGTCTTCGCCTTCGACTTCGGCGCCTCTATCCGGGCGGCGGCCCTGGGGATGGGCGGGGATTTCCACGACCTCTCGGGCGAGAGCGGCAAGGCGCCGGTCCTGCAGCCGCTGTCCATGATCGACCAGCCCGAGGAACGAACCTGGGCGGCCGCGTGGCTGGCGGCGATCCTGGCGCGCGAAGGCGTGACGATCACCCCGACCGTGCGCGAGCACCTCTGGGCGGCGCTGGGCAGTCTGGCCGGAGCCCCGGCGTCCGAGCGCACCCTGACGGGCCTCGTCGCGCTGCTGACCAGTCCGCCGCTGAAGGCGGCCTTGGCGCCGTTCGTCCTAGGCGGACCGCACGGGCGCCTGCTGGACGGCGTCGGCGAGCATCTGGGCGAGGCCGACGTCCAGGTCTTCGAGACCGAGGGCCTGGCCCGGGCCGGGGCGGCGCCGGCGGTGCTGGCCTATCTCTTCCACCGCATCGGCCGGCGCCTCGACGGCCGGCCGACCCTGATCCTGATCGACGAGGGCTGGCTGGCGCTCGACGACCCCGCCTTCGGGGCCCAGCTGCGCGAGTGGCTGAAGACCCTGCGCAAGAAGAACGCCTCGGTCGTCTTCGCCACCCAGTCCCTGGCTGACGTCACCAGCAGCCCCATCGCCGCGGCGATCATCGAAAGCTGCCCGACCCGGATCTTCCTGCCCAACCCGCGTGCCTTGGAGCCGCAGGGCGCCGAGGCCTATGGGCGGTTCGGGCTCAACAGCCGCCAGATCGAGATCCTCGCCCGCGCCACGCCGGCCCGCGACTACTACCTGCAATCGCGGGTCGGCGACCGCCTCTTCGACCTGGGCCTGGGGCCCGTCGCGCTGGCCTTCTGCGCGGCCTCGTCGAAGGCCGATCAGGCCCTGATCGGCAAGATCCTGAAGAGCCACGGCAAGCGTGGCTTCGCCGCCGCCTGGCTGCGCGCCAAGCGCCTCAGCTGGGCCGCCGACCTCCTGCCGGGCGGATCGGCCGCTCCGGCGCCGATCTCCCCGGAGACTTCGTCATGACCCTCACGCGCCGCCGTCTGGCGGTGGCCGTGGCCGCGAGCCTGCTCGCCGCCGCGCCGGCCATCCCTTCCGTGGCCTTCGCCCAATTCACGGTCTTCGATCCGACCAACTACGCCCAGAACGTCCTGCAGGCCGCCCGCGCCCTGCAGACCATCAACAACCAGATCAGCTCGCTGCAAAACGAGGCGCAGATGCTGATCGGCCAGGCCAAGAGCCTGGCCAGCCTGCCGTATTCGTCGCTGGCCGCGCTCCAGGCCCAGGTCGATCGCACGCGTGACCTGCTGGCCGAGGCGCAAGGCCTGGCCTTCGACGTCAGCCAGA
This sequence comes from Caulobacter sp. X, assembly GCF_002742635.1. Classification (NCBI taxonomy): domain Bacteria; kingdom Pseudomonadati; phylum Pseudomonadota; class Alphaproteobacteria; order Caulobacterales; family Caulobacteraceae; genus Caulobacter; species Caulobacter sp. X. The sequence goes on from NZ_PEGF01000002.1 coordinate 1,815,638, forward strand.
TCCGAGAGGCCTTCCGCACCCAGTACGGCGCGGTGGACCTCTCGGCCAGCGATGCGGTCCTGACCCAGAGGGCTGACGCCCGATGGGGCGCGGCCGTGGCCGGCTTCCAGGATGCGCTCAAGGTGCAGGCCGGGGTCGTCGGCGGCATGGGCGCCAGCCGCGACCAGCTGGCCAATCTGGTGACCCAAAGCCAGGGCGCGGAAGGCGGCCTCCAGGCGGCCCAGGCCGGCAATCAGCTTCTCGCCCTCCAGGCCCAGCAGCTGTCGGATCTGCTCGCGCTCAGCGCCGCCCAGGGCAGGGCGCAGGCGCTCGAAGCCGCCGATCGCGCCGCCGCCCGCGCCGACGCCAAGGCCCGCTTTTCCAAGTTCATGGGGAGCGCTGGCACGCCATGACCCGATCCCTCGTCTGGGGGACCGTACTGATCATTCTGCTGGGCGCCGCTGTCTTGGCGGGCGGGGCGTCCCAGCCATCATCGACAAAGGCGCCGGCCGCCGCCTCGCGCGATCCGGACCTGGCGCGCTGCCAGGCGCTCGGCGAGGCGGGCGCTGCGGACGCGCAATGCCGCGCGGCCTGGGCGCGGTTCTTCGGCGGGGCCGCGTCATGAGCGACGTCGGCGTCATCGATCGCTTCTTCGACACCTTCAACCGGTACCTCGACAGCGGGTTCGGCTTGCTGGGCGGGGAGGTGGCGTTCCTCTCCACCACCCTGGTGGCCATCGACGTCACCCTGGCGGCGCTCTTCTGGGCCTGGGCCTCGAACGAGGACGTCCTGGCCCGGCTGATCAAGAAGACCCTGTATGTCGGGTTCTTCGCCTTCCTGATCGGCAACTTCCAGACCCTCAGCCTGATCGTCCTGAAGAGCTTCTCCGGACTGGGGCTGAAGGCCTCGGGCGCCGGGATATCGGCCGAGGACTTCCTGCGACCCGGCAAGCTGGCGGCGCTCGGCGTCTCGTCCTGCAAGCCGCTCCTGGAGGCGGCCGCCGAGCTGGGCGGCTTCCCGGGCTTCTTCGAGAACATCGTCCAGATCGTCGTCCTGCTCCTGGTGGCGCTCTTCGTCATCGTCGCCTTCTTCATCATCGCCGTTCAGGTCTTCGTGGTGCTGATCGAGTTCAAGCTGGTCACCCTGGCCGGCTTCGTCCTCGTGCCCTTCGGCCTCTTCGGACGTACCGCCTTCCTGGCTGAGAAGGTCCTGGGCAACGTCGTCGCCAGCGGCGTGAAGGTCATGGTGCTGGCCATCGTCGTCGGCATCGGCTCCTCGCTGTTTTCCGAATTCACCAGCGCCGCCGCCGGCCAGCCGACCTTGGAAGAGGTCCTGGCCATGGCCCTGGCGGCCCTGACGCTCCTGGGCCTGTCGATCTTCGGACCTGGCGTAGCCTCGGGCCTGGTGTCGGGCGCGCCGCAGCTGGGCGCCGGTGCGGCCGTCGGCACGGGGCTGGTCGTCGGTGGCATGGCGATGGCCGGCGCGGCCGCCGCCCAAATGGTCGCCACGGGCGTCGGCAGCTCCGGCGCCGGCGCGGCCGCCGCCGCCGCGGGTGGGGGACGCGCCCCGCCGGCTGGCGGGGCGGCCCCGGCCGGTGGTTCGCCGCCGAACCCGCCGCAAGGGGGCGGTGGGGCGGCCAGTTCGGGCGGAGCCTCCTCGCCACCACCGCCGCCTCCATCCGGCGGACCTAGCGGGCAGGGCGGTTCGAGCGCGCCCAGCGGCCCGAACACGCCTGGCGATGCGACCGACCAGCCCGCCTGGGCCCGCGATCTCGAACGTCGCCAGACCATGACCCATGGCGCGGCCATGGCCGTCCACGCCGCCGGCAGCGGTGACGACCACAGCGCCGGCGCGGCGCCCAGCCTTTCGGAGGACAGATCATGACCCTGCTCAAGGGACCCGCGCGCTATGGCGAGACGCCCGCGCCCGAAACCCCGTACCAGCGCCACGGCCAGGCCTGGGACGACCTGCTGGGCGCCGCCCGCGTCCAGGCCTTCAACTGGCGCCTGATGGCGTTGGGTCTGCTGACGCTGAGTGGCGGGCTCACCGCTGGGCTGGTGACCTTGTCCCTGCGGGGCGGGGTCACCCCCTGGGTGGTCCAGGTCGATCATCTGGGCGAGCCCCGGGTCGTCGCCCCCGCGATCCAGGGCGCGCGGCCGACCGACGCCATGATCGCCTGGACCCTGGCGCGGTTCATCACCGACGTGCGCACCATCTCCACCGATCCGGTGTTGATGCGCCAGGCCTGGCTGCGGGCCTACGACTTCACCTCGACGGACGGCGCGGCCGCGCTCTCCGACCATGCCCGGCGGGCCGATCCCTTCAGCCAGGTCGGCAAGACCCAGGTGACGGTGGCGGTGACCAGCGTGGTGCGCGCCTCGCCCGACAGCTTTCGCCTGGCCTGGACCGAGCAACGCTTCGCCGATGGCCAGCTGGTCGCCACCGAACGCTGGACGGCGATCCTGACCGTCACCCTGCGGCCGCCGCGCACCGCCGAGGGCCTGCGCAGCAACCCGCTGGGCGTGTTCGTCACGGCCCTGTCCTGGTCCAAGGAGTTCGGCGCATGACCCGTCTGATTTTTTCGGCGGGCCTTGCCTGCGCCCTGCTGTCCTCGACCGTCTGGGCGGGACCGAGAACTGTGGATCCGGCGCTGGCCACCCCAGCCGGCATGCAGCCCTTCCCCTGGTCGGACACCGGCGTCTATCCGGTGATCGCCATGCCAGGCCGGATCACCGACATCGTCCTGGAACCGGGAGAGGCGCTGGTCGAAACGGGCGCGATCGCGGCGGGGGACACCGCCCGCTGGACGATCGGCGACACGACGAGCGGGACCGGGGCGCAGCGCCGCGTCCATGTCCTGGTCAAGCCGACCGAGCCGGACCTGTCGACCAACCTTCTGATCAACACCGACCGGCGCACCTACTATCTGGAACTTCGCGCCTCATCCCGGACCTGGCAGGCCCAGGTCTCCTGGGTCTATCCGGTCAGCCCGCCGGTGCTGGTCGAGGCGCCGCCCGTGGCGGCCGAGCTTGATCTGTCGCGGGTCAATCGCGGCTACCGCATCGAGGGCGACCATCCGCTCTGGCGGCCGCTGGCGGTCTTCGACGATGGTCACCGCGCCTATGTCGAGTTCGGGCCGGGCGTCGTCCTGGACGACCTGCCGCCCCTCTATCGCCTGGGCGTCGACGGCAAGACCAGCGAGATCATCAACTACCACATCGAGGGGCGGCGGATCGTCGTCGAGCGGCTGTTCGATCGGGCTGAGCTGCGTTTCGGGATCAAGCGCCAGGCCCAGCGCGTGCGCCTGATCCGCCAGGCCGCCAGTGTGGAGGCGGTCCGATGAGCGACGAGCGCACCCAGGCCGAAGAGGCCATCGCCAAGACCCTGCGGCTGCGTGGATCGCCCGCGCCCGTGGCCCGTCTGTCGCGCCGCGCCCTGATCATCGGCAGCACCGCCATCGCCATCATCCTGTTCGGCGCCGTCAGCTGGTCGATGCTGGAGCATCGCCGGGCCGCCCCGCCGCGGGCCGAACCGCCGCCGGTGGCGACGCCGTCGGAACGGGTCACGGCCCTGCCGCGAGGCTATGCCGGCCCCGCCGGCGTGCCGGCGCTGGGGCCGCCACTGCCCGGTGACCTGGGGCGGCCCATCCTGGCGGCGCAGCGCGCGGGCGCGATGTCGGATGCGCCGCTGGCGTCGCCCTCGGAGGCGTCGGTTTCGTCGCCCGCCCCGCCGCGGGCTCCGGTCGATCCGGACCGCGAGGCGCGCGCGGTGGTGCGGCGCGCGGCCCAACAGAGTGGCCTCTTCGCGGCGGGGCGGGCTGATCGCGGCGGCCAGGCCTCGCCGGCCGTAAAGCCCGAGGTCGCCGGGCCAGACGCCAGGACGACGAGCGTGGAGCGTCTTCAGGCGCCGGCCTCGCCCTATGTGCTGCAGGCCGGCGCGGTGATCCCCGCCGCCCTGGTCACCGGCCTGCGGTCGGACGCGCCGGGTCTGGCCATCGCCCAGGTCACCCAGGACGTCTACGACAGCCTCGGCGGTGGCTTCCTGCTGATCCCGGCGGGCGCGCGGCTGGTCGGGGAGTATGAGGCGGAGATCCGGGTCGGACAGAGCCGCCTGCGGGTGGCCTGGACCCGGCTGATCCTGCCATCAGGCCGCTCCATCGTGCTCGACAAGCTCCCGGCCGCCGACGTGCAAGGCATGGCCGGCCTGCAGGATGGCGTCGATCGCCACAGCGGCCGGATCCTGGCGGCGGCGGGCCTTTCGACCGTGCTGGCGATCGGGGCCGAGACCGGCTCGTCGAGCGACGAGTCCAGCCTGGTCCGAGCCATTCGACGTGGCGGCGCCGACGCCGTCAGCGATGTCGGGCGCCAAGTCGTGGGCCGCAGTCTCGACCGCGCGCCGACCCTGACCATCCGCCCCGGGGCGCCGCTGCGCGTCCTACTCAGCAAGGACCTCGTCCTTGAGCCCTACCGCGTGGGAGCCCGTCCATGAATAAGCTGAAACTGCGTCCGCTGGAGGACGAGACCCCGGTCAAGATGACGGTGGACGTTCCGGCCGCCACCCACCGCAACCTCGTCGCCTACGCCCAGGCCCACGCGACCCAGACCGGCGGCAAGGCGGCCGAGCCGGTTCGCCTGATCGTGCCAATGCTCGACCAGTTCATGGCCACCGACCGCGCCTTCGTGCGCGGGCGGCGGGGGCGCGCCGAGTAGGCCGGGGCATCAAGGCGACTGTGCTTTGACGGGCGCGGTCCCTCGACGTTAGCCTTGGACATGGCCAAACCGCCCAAATCGTTGGATGACGTCGACTGGGAGACGGCCTCGCGCCACCTGATCGAGGCCTTTCCCGGCGCCAGCCTCGCCGAGGTCGTGGCTCGCGCCGAAATGGCGGCCGTCACGCTGGATCACGTGGGCAAGCCCCGCGAGGCGGAATCCATGCGGCGCGCGGCCCGGCACATCCGCAAGAAGGTCATGAACTAAGCCCGGCCGGGGCCGTGGCGAGGTGGTCTTAGGCCGTTTCGCCGCCCTCAGCCGGCGTGGGAGTGGGCGGCCGGCGCAGCGGGCTGGCGTTGAACTCGGCGATCCGAGCCACGCGTTCGGCATGGCGGCCTTGGGCGTCGATCTTCCGGAACGCCGAGACCTTGGCGAACACCGTCAGCATGGCTTCCAGGTTTTCCAGGGTCGGTTCGGCGTCGAACAGCGGACAAGTGACCTCGTCGTTCAGCGCGAAGCCGACCTTGCAGGGCGCCCCTGTGCGCTCCAGGCGAAGGTGGGCGGTCGGGTCCTCAAGACGCGGCAAGCCCCTTTGGTCCAGCCGCCACCAGTAGTCTTCGACCTCGTCGCCGTCTTCGGTACGCAGGGCGTGCAAGGTCGTCGTGAACCGCTGACAGTCGGACGAACAGACCTCCTGCAGTTCGCCCAGCAGCTGGTCGATGATCGGCATCAGAAGCATGCTCTGGACGACATCGGGGTAGGGATTGTCGGGATCGCCCGCCATCAGCACCCGCAGCAGCTCCGTGACGGCGGTCGGGCCGAAGGCCTGCAGGGCGACCAGCACGACATAGGCCTGGGCGCGCAGCAGCGGCTCGGATCTTTGACCGGCGTCTTCGGCGCGTTGGATCAGATAGAAGATGTTGGCGATGGCGTATTGGAGGGTCTCGGCCAGCTTGGCCTTGTCGAGGTCGGCGGCCCAGGGCCGCTGCGCGATCGAGCCGGCCGCGAACTCGGTGGCGATCAGCGCAAAAAGCGTCATGCCGTCCAGGTCGACTTCGCGCCGGGCGGCCCAGAACTCGGCCAGCAGCTTGGGGGCGACGAATTCGAGCCGGCCCCAGAACCGATCCTTGGCCGCTTTGACCCGGCCCTCCAAGCTCAGCGCCTGGGCGAACAAGCGCATGACGACCTGCGGCTGGCGCGACAGCATCCGCTCCAGCGTCACGCCGTCCCACAGCTGCACGACCGGCGTGGGGTGCGCCTGCTGCCAGCGCACCACCCAATCACGGGTGGGGTTGGTGAAGGTCGTGTTGGTGACGATGACGATGTAGTCGAGGCCAGGCTCGCCCAGCGCGTTGTTGACCGCCGCCTTGACCTGGTCGGCCTCCAGCGTCTTGGAGCGGCCCTTGCATTCGAACCACCATCGCTTGCGGTCCATGTCGCCAGCCGGGGTGAGCGCATAGAAGGCGGCGGCCAGGTCGCGGCCGCCATCAGCGGCCCCGCCGCCCGTGCCGCCGACCCGCCATTCCAGGTCCTGCGCCCCCATGGCGTCGAGCAGCCAGTAGACGCATTCCTCCAGGTCCTTGCCCAGCAGGGTGTCGAACCGGATCTCCGAGGGGATCACCCACGGCGTGTCGCCGTCGGCCGCCGCTTCTTCGGTCATGGACTGCAGGTCTCGTTGGCCGAGTCGGCCTCGGCGTGGGAGGCAGGATGTCGAACCTGGCCGAGGGCTTCAACGGCCCGCTCGGCTAGGCGTCGAGTTGCTGACGCAGCTGGGCGATCTTGCGTTTGACCCCGAGCTTGGGGTCGGCGGCGACCGCGGCCTCGTAGGCGGTCAGGGCGGCGGCGATGTCGCCGTCCGCCTCGTAGCCTTCGGCGCCGTAGCGCAAGAGACGGGCTTTGTAGGCGGGATGCAGGTCCGGATTGGCCATGGCGCGGGCCAGGCCGTCCTTCCAGCGGCGGGCCAGGGCGGCGTCGACCTTGCCGCCGGCCTCGCGCAGCAGCGTCTCCAGCACCATCGGCTTGCCGGCCGCCAGGCCGTGTTCGATCCAGGCCTCGCGGTCGATGAACGTCCCGTCGAACCCGAAGGCGAACTCGCCGCCGTCGCGCTGGCGCAACCGAAGGGTCCGGGTCTTGGCGTCGAACTTGTAAGTGTCGGCCCAGCCGATCTCGGGTGAGAAACGGGTGATCAGCGCGCCTGCAGCCAGGTCGAAGACGAACAGCTGGTTACCGTCTGCGTTGGGCGCGTTGGCGGTCTGGGCGACCGCATAGGCGCCGTCGGGCGACAGGCCGTTGTTGTAGAGGTTGGCTTCGACGGTGTGGGCGACCAGGGCGCGGCCGTCGGCGGCGAAAGCGCAGACCCGTCCGCACAGGAGGCCCTGGCCGAACATCCAGTCGTTCAGCACGAAGACGCCGGTGTTGGCGACCCGGCCATCGTGGGGACGCTCCAGGCGGCCTTCGGCGATCACCTGTCCGCCGTCTAGAAGGACATACCGGCCAGGACCGTCCTCGCGCGGGCCGCTGCGGTGCGCGTCGGGGTCGGCGTCCGACCACACCAGGACGAAGCGGCCGTTGGGGGATTTGGCGAACTGGCCGTAGAGGTCGCGGCTGTGAACCCTGGCCGACCTCTTGGTCACGAACTTCAGGTCGTCGTCGACCTCGGGCGCGACCTTGGCCGGTTCGCCGAACAGCTTCTTGAACATCATCCCCCCGCCGCGTTCGGTCGGGCCAGCCTTCGCGGCGGCGTCGCCGCGTGATTAAGCTGGGCCATGGCCTACAAGTCCGCCGACGAGATCCTGAAGCCCGACAGCCGCTTCGACAACCTCTGCGTGCCTGAGGGCGAAGGCCTTCGGTTCATGACCATCGCCGACCATCACCAGATGATCGAGGAGGTGGCCCTGGCCGGCGCGGCGCCGGCTGAGGTGCGTGACGCCTACGACCGGGCGCGCAACGCCATGCTCTACGCCTTCTTCGACTACGACCTGTTCGTGGTCGGCGAGGTCCAGGCGTTCGGCGCCTTCGAGCTGGCCTTGAAGCATCGCCTCAACGGCCACGGCCTGCAGCAGAAGGGCACCTTGCGCAATCTCGTCGACCGGGCGCGCAAGGCTGGGGTCTTTCCCAAGCTCGTGCCGGGCGCCTCGATCCTCGACGACCAGGTCGAGGTGATCATCCTGCTGCGCAATGCGCTCGCCCACGGTAATTCCGAGATCCATCCGCCCGGCATGGCGTTGCGGACGCTCGAACTCTGCGCCTGGGGGATCGACACGGTGTTCCCGCTGCAGATCGCGGCTGACGGCGCCTAGCCGCGATTTTGCATCGAGACCGATCGACTGGCGCGGTGCAGACTGAGGCGACGGTTCAACAGAGCGCGCGGACCCATGAGGCCCTTCTTCGATCCGCAACCCGATCCGGACGGCGTCACCGCCATGGACATGCTGGTCATCGAGCCGGTGCTCGGCATGGGCGACGGCTACGTGCTGAATTTCAGCGACCGGACCTTCAACGCCTTCGTGGCGCGGCATTTCAACGTCGATGTCACCGCGCCGATGTACACGGGGCGCGGGCCGTCGAAGGCCAATCGCCTGCGGGCGCTGATCTACGCCTTTACACCCGAAGCCCAGGCCGAGGTGCTGCAGGCCTTCCTCAACCATCGTCGGACGCTGGAACGCGAGCACGGCATGGAGCCGCTGGAGCCGGGCTTGGCGGAGCGATACCAGGCCATCGTCGCGCGGCTGGCGCGGGATGCGGCCGATGCGCCGAACCTGGAGATCGAGCGGTTCACCGACGACGCCACCTTGAACGCCCTGGCCGACGCGATCGAACGCGACATCGCCGCCAACGCGCCGCACGCGGCCCTGGACCGGCTGCACACCTACTGCATGAAGAAGTTCGCCGCGCTCTCCGAAGCGGCCGGGCTGGCGGTGGTAGAGCACGAAACCCTTCAGGGCCGGGCAGGGCGGTACATGAACGCTCTGCGTCAGAACGGCGGCCTGGACGAGATCTCCCACAAGATCGCCAAGTCCACTGTCCAAATCTTCGAGCAGTTCAACCACGTGCGGAACAACAACAGCCTGGCCCACGACAACGATCTCTTGAAGCGCGCGGAGGGCCAGTACGTCCTGGAAACCGTGTTGAGCCTGCTGCGCTTCGTCCGGGCCTTGGATGAGAAGGCCTTCGGCCGCTAGCGCTGGAGCGGCCCAGAGGCCATGCCGGCCCCGCCGGCTAGCCTTGCTCAGCTTGATCGGAGGCGGCGGACGCGCCGTTCGGCGGAGCTTCGTCGCGGGCGGCCTGCTTGAACGGGCGCGCGAACCGCAGGGTCAGGAAGGTGGTCAGCGCCAGGACAACGGCGATGTCGTAGAGGCCGTAACCGACGGCCGCGCCCATCGCCCCGGTCGCCCAGAGGCTGGCGGCCGTCGCTGTCCCCGACGCGCGCGCGCCTTGTTTCAGGATTGCGCCGCCGCCGATGAAGCCTACGCCGGTGATCAGGCCTTCCAGGATCCGGGCCTGGGCCGACGAACCCCGGCCCAGCACGGCGATGCCGACCAGCACGAAGCCACAGGCGGCGATGGCGACCAGCGGGAACGTCCTGATGCCGGCGCTGCGCTCCTCGTGCTCGCGGTCCCAGCCCACCGGCAAGGCCAGGATGAAGGCCAGGGCCAGGTTGAAGATGTGGTTGGCGGTTTCCCACAAGGCGGTCGGATCAACCTTCATGGCCAGCAGGCATCTCCCAAGGGGGCGGTCTTGTCGCCATACTTTGACAGAAACCGCCGGGCCGAGCGCCACTATATGGCCTCGCGCGAGTTCTTAAGTGTTCGGCAGTCCTGGCGGGTTCCGTAGCCCGCCGCCATCGTCCAAGTGCAGCCTGTGCAAGGAGCATGCGCATGACCGATCCGACCTCCGCCGCCCGCCACGAGGGCGGTCTGCTCTGCCCCGTCTGTCGCGTCGATCTGGTCATGACCGACCGACAGGGGATCGAGATCGACTATTGCCCCAAGTGCCGAGGCGTCTGGCTGGATCGCGGTGAACTCGACAAGATCATCGAGCGCAGCCTGGCCTATGAGACGCCGCCGCCTCAGCCGGCTCCGACTCCGCGTCCGCAGGCGCCAGAATACGGCGGTCCCTGGGAAGGGGACTACCGGGGCGGCCACGATCGCGGCGGCCACGGCGGCAAGCATGGTGGCAAGCACGGTGGCGGGCATGACGGCGGCTACGGCGGTGGCCATGGCCGGCGTCGCGGCTTCCTGGGCGGGCTGTTCGACTAGATCAGCTCTTCCGGCAGTGGCATGAGGCCGCTGCCGGGCGTGGGCCCAGGCCACGCTCGCGGCGGCACCCGGCTCTTCAGGTCACCGGCGTTTCCTGCGGACGCTCGGATGTCTCATGGCTTAGGGGCGCGCACCATGAAACCGGCCGCGCGCCCGCCTGGAACCGTGAAGTCCCGCGACGAGAAGGTGTTGCGGGTGAAGGTCTTCAGGCCGATGGCGCTGGGCGGGTAGGGGCCTTCGACATGCAGGTTGCGCCACCGTTTGGAGGAGCGTGTGTAGCCTCCGGCCGATTGTTCTTCGCCGCCGCTGCTGTACCAGCTGGAGGAGGGGACCTCGATCATGTGCTTGTGCAGCACGCCACGCCAAAATTGCCCGCCCACCGGATCGATGAACCATAGCTCGCCCATGCCGTAAGCGTGCGCCCACTTCTCCCAGGGACGGACCGAATAGCGCGTGATCTTGAGGCCCCCGGCGAGAGGCTCGGCGCCGGCCAGGACCTCCGGCTTGATCAGGCCGAGCCAGACGACCGGCACGCCGGCGGACATGTAGGCGCGGGTCCGGCGGTCGATCTGCTCGAAATTGAGCGGCGTGTGCTGGACCTCCAGCGCGATCCGCAGCTGGCCCGGCGGCCGCCAGACCAGCACATCGGCGCGACGGTCTCCGTCCCCCGACAGCACCTCGGCCTCCACCGAACAACTGAGGCCCTGAGCGACGAAGGCGTCGTGCAGAAGCAGCTTGGCCTTGAGGTGCGCCTGGGTCTAGCCAGAAGCCCAACTGCACGTGACCGGCGGCTTGTGGGCGAAGTTGTGGGCGACCAGCGCCCCTTTACGGAGGATCACCTGGGTCTTGCAGTTGGGGCAATGGAACACCGGACCCTTCTGGGCGACCCAGGCGGTGATGTGCTGATCGCCTTGCAGCGCCACAAGCATGGCTGGGCCTCCCGATGCGCTCCGTCATCGAAGGTTGAGTCCAGGGCTATGGCAACGCTTGGAGGGTCGATATTTAAAGCCTGTTCGGACGTCCTGGGACCCGGCGGCGATAGCCACCGTCGCCACGCCGGCTTGGGGCTCCGCCCCCAGCGCGCGTCGGATCGGCTTCCGCCCAGCTTCGGCCCCTTCGGGGCCTGCAGCCGGGTCCCCGCGAAGCCGCCCCTCTGCTTGCACCCCCGGTCTCGCCGACGGGCAAGGGTTCGATGTCGAACCCCTGCGTTGAGGATGAGGATCATGGGACAAGCCGCTGATGACCTTGAGCCCCGCATCTATGTCGCCTGTCTGGCCGCCTATAACAGCGGCGTGCTGCACGGCGCCTGGATCGCGGTCGAGGACGAGGACGCCGTCTGGGCCGCGATCCGAGCGATGCTGAAGGCCTCGCCCGAGCCGATGGCCGAGGAGTTCGCAATCCACGACTACGAAGGGTTCGGCGGCGTCGAGATCGCCGAGTACGCCGGCATCGCCAAGGTCGTGGAGACCGCCGCCTTCCTGAGGGCGCGGGGGGAGTTGGGCGCCTTGGTGCTGGCCGAGGTCGGGGGCGACCTGGACGCGGCGGGCGCGGCGCTCGACGACCAGTATCACGGGGTTTTCGCCAGCCTGGCCGACTACTTCCAGGCGATGACCGAGGAGACCACGGTCATTCCGGAAAACCTGCGGCTCTATATCGACTACGAGGCCATGGCCCGCGATGCGCGGCTGAATGGCGAGGTCTTCACGGTCCAGATCGCGCACGATGCGGTGCATGTGTTCTGGACGCGTTAGGCGCGGGGCAGAGCCTTCACCACAGCGACGACCACGGCGGCGGCCGACAGGGCCAAGGCGGCGAGGCCCGCCCAGCCAGTGGGCGTCAGCAAGCGGGCGGTCGGGCGGGAGCGAGCGGGCATGCCCCATCATAGGGCGCCGCTTCGACCTTGGGCAGGCGTCGTCGCGCCTAGGGCGGTCTAGGCCTCGCGGGCGAGCTTTTCGGCCAGGTCCATCAGAGTGCGATCCAGCTCAGGGCGAATGGCGACGGTCTCCATGAGCACCACGGCTTCGCCCTGATCGAACATCGTCTCGATCAGGCCGTCCTTGGGCAGCTTGAAGCCAGGGTAGCGGTCCTTCACGGCGTCTACCGCCCAACGGTGCATCTGCTTGCCGTGGCTGCCGTCGTGCGCCGAACCATCACGGTTCATGGCGTAAAGGGTGTGGCCGCGCTGTTCGAAATGCAGGTGGTCTTGGGTGTTGGGCACGTGCGCGCGATGGAAGATCACCGCGCGGCCCTTGCCCAGGTCGAAGCGCCGACCACTTTCCTCCAGATAGCGCAGGGCTTCCACGGCCTCGGCGTCATTCGTGTCGAAGTAGTGGAAGATGAAATTGTCGGGGACGCTGATTTCGCTGTAGCGCAACTTCTGTTTCTCGCGGTGGGTTTCCGACAACCTAGGCGAGGTTGTGGTGCTTGGCCATGTCGGACCGCGCTTGAGGAACGCGGCCGCCCCGCGCCTTAGTGGGACTGGGTCGCCCTGAGCTCGGCGACCAGCCCGGCATGGGCGCTTTCCGCCTCGCTCCAGTCGGTGTGGTATTCGGTCCGGACGAGTTCGCTCGCCTTGAAGACCGCCGTCTCGAACAACACCGGGTGAGGGCTGGACGGCGATTCATCGAGCCGTTGGTCGAGTCCCGCGAAGACCGTGGAGACCGTCAACTGCGCGTTGACCCGTGACTTGGCGACGACGCGTGTTCCGCTTTCCAGGGCCGCGCGCATCCAGGCCTCCCAGGTCGCCGGATTGGGCTCGGGCTTGGCCGTCTTGCCATCGAGAATATAGGTCAGGGTCATCGCGGGGGAGCCTAGCAGAAGTTGCGGCTACGGCGAGCCCAGGACATGTCACCGGCGTCGGCGCCGCGGTCCTGCAGGGTCGAGAGCACGTCACCCAGGTCGTGCAGCTTGTAGGCGACGAGGTGGACGACATCGCCCTCGCGCTGGATGCGGCCTTCCACGCCCAGCAGGTGGGCCGACAGGGCCACGCGGCGCTGCTTTTCGTAGAGCGTCTTCCAGATCACCAGGTTGGCGACGCCGGTCTCGTCCTCCAGGGTCATGAACATCACGCCCTTGGCCGTGCCGGGCATCTGCCGGACCAGGACCAGGCCTGCCGTCCGGACGAACTGGCGGTCGCGGCCGCTCGCCGCCGCCTGGCAGGGCTTGTAGCCCCTGGCCTCCAGCGTCCCGCGCAACAGGGCCAGCGGATGGCGGCGAAGACTGAGGCCGACATGGCCGTAATCCTCGACGATCTCGCGGCCCTCGGTCATGGCCTTCAGCGTGGGCGCCGGTTCGTTGAGCTCGGACGCATCGGGCTGGTCGAAGAGGGGGAGGGCGGTGTCACGCAGCCCCTTGATCCCCCAGCCGGCTTCGCGGCGCGCCAGGCCCAGGCTGGGGCGAAAGGCGTCGGCTTCGGCCAGGCGCGACAGGGCTCCGGTCCCGACCTGGGCGCGCCGCCAGACATCGTCGATCGAACGGTAAGGGTCTTCGGTCCTGGCCAGGACCACGCGGGCCGCGTCGGCTTCGGCCAGCTTGCCGACCATCCGCAGGCCCAGCCGCACCGCAAGGCCGCCGTCACCCGTCTCCTCCAGGGTGCAGTCCCAGCGTGAGGCGTTGACGCAGATGGGACGCACTTCCACCCCATGCTCGATGGCGTCGCGGACAATCTGGGCCGGCTGGTAGAAGCCCATCGGCTGGCTGTTGAGCAGGGCCGCGCAGAAGACCTCGGGGTGATGGCACTTCAGCCAGGACGAGGCGTAGGCCAGGAGGGCAAAGCTGGCGGCGTGGCTTTCCGGGAAGCCGTAGGAGCCGAAGCCCTCCAGCTGGGCGAAGGTCTGTTCGGCGAACTCGACCGGATAGCCGCGCTCGACCATGCCGCCGACCAGCTTGTCCTTGAAGTGGCTGACCCCGCCCGTGAACTTGAAGGTGGCCATGGCCCGGCGCAGCTGGTCCGCCTCGCCGGGCGTGAAGCCGGCGCACTCGATCGCCACCCGCATGGCCTGTTCCTGGAAGAGCGGCACGCCCAGGGTCTTTCCCAGCACCTTCTCCAGCTCAGGCTTGGGGAAGGTCACCGGCTCCTTGCCCTCGCGGCGGCGAAGATAGGGATGGACCATGTCGCCCTGGATCGGGCCAGGCCGTACGATCGCCACCTCGATCACCAGGTCGTAGAACGACCGAGGCTTCAGGCGCGGCAACATGGCCATCTGCGCCCGGCTCTCGATCTGGAAGACGCCCAGCGTGTCGGCCCTCCGGATCATGGCGTAGGTGCGCGGGTCTTCAGGGGGGATGCTGGCCAGGTCGAGCGCAATCCCCTTGGCGTCCTTCAAGAGGTCCAGTCCGCGCTTCAGGCAGGTCATCATCCCCAGCCCCAGCACGTCGACCTTCATGAACTTCAGCTCGTCGATGTCGTCCTTGTCCCATTCGATGATCTGGCGGTCTTCCATCCGCGCAGGCTCGATCGGCACCAGTTCGTCGAGTCGGTCCTGGGTCAGCACGAAGCCGCCGGGGTGCTGGGAGAAATGACGCGGGGTGTTGAGCAGGAGCTGCGCCAGCTCCAGGGTCAGGCGTAGGCGCCGGTCCGAAAGGTCCAGGCCCATGTCGCGGGCGTGCTTTTCCTCGATGTCCTCGCGGCTGAAGCTCCAGATCTGGCTGGAGAGACCCTTGGTCATGTCCTCGGGCAGGCCCAGCACCTTGCCAACGTCGCGCACCGCGCCGCGCGGCCGAAAGCGCTGGACCACGGCCACGATGGCAGAGCGGTGGCGACCATAGGTCTCGAAGATCCACTGCATCACCGTCTCGCGGCGGGCGTGCTCGAAATCGACGTCGATGTCCGGCGGCTCGTCGCGTTCGGCGCTGACGAAGCGCTCGAACAGCAAGTCGTTGCGCTCGGGGTCGATGCTGGTGATGCCCAGCACGTAACAGACCGCCGAATTGGCCGCCGAGCCGCGACCCTGGCACAGGATGTCCTGGCTGCGGGAATAGCCGACGATGGAATTGACCGTCAGGAAGTAGGGCGCATAGCCGAGCTGGCCGATCAGCCCCAGTTCGTGGTCGAGGATCTTGCGGACTTCCGGCGTCACGCCGTCGGGGAAGCGCTGGGCCGCGCCCTCCCAGGTCAAGCGCACCAGGGTTTGCTGGGCTGTCTCTCCGTCGGCGACCACTTCGCGCGGGTACTGGTAGCTGAGTTCGGATAGCGAGAACTGGCAACGGGCCGCGATGGCGACGGACGCGGCGACGGCGGCCCGATGGCGCGGAAACAGCCGAAGCATTTCGGCCGCGGCCTTCAGATAGCGGTCGGCGTGACGGTCACGCCGGAAGCCGACATCGTCGATCGTGGTGTTTTCGCGGATGCAGGTGACGACGTCCTGCAGCAGGCGGCGGTCCTTGTCGTGGAACAGCACCCGGTTGGTCACCACCGGCTTCACCCCGGCCGTAAGCGCCAGGTGCTCCAGCTCGTAGAGACGCAAGGCGTCGCCGGGCCGTCGGCGCAGGGTCAGGGCCATGTGGGCGTCGGCGCCGAAGATCGCCGAGAGGCGCGAGAGCTGCTGGGCGCAGACCTCGTCGGCGTCCTCGGGCACGAGGATGGCGATCAGGCCCTCGGCGTGGGCGGCCAGGTCGGCGTGGTCGAGATCGCATTCGCCCTTGCCGGCCCGGGCCTTGCCCAGGCTCAGCAGGCGGCAGAGCCGGCCATAGGCGGCGCGATCGGTGGGATAGACCAGGACCGTCATGCCATCGCGCAGGACCAACTCGCAGCCGACGACCAGCCGCACGCCGGTGTCCTTGGCGGCGATGTGGGCGCGCACCATGCCCGCCAGGCTGTTGCGGTCGCAGATCGCCAGGGCGCGATAGCCTAGGCGCTGGGCCTCGTCGAAGAGTTCGCCCGGCGAGGACGCGCCGCGCAGCAGCGAGAAGTGCGAGGCGCACTGCAGTTCGACATAGTCGCCGAGATCCTCCGGGACTGGGTTCGTCATCCGAATACCCCGGCCATGAACCAGCGCTGGCTACCGGTGGCGGCGTCCTCGCCGTCACCGTCGCGGTAGATCCAGTAGCGCTGGCCGCCTTCGTCCTCGACCTGGAAGTAGTCCCGGCTGCGGGCCAGCTCGGCGTCGGCCCGCCACCATTCCCCGAACACCCGCTCAGGGCCGTCGGCCCGCCGCACGCGCCGGCGCGATCCGCGCCAGGTGAAGAAGGCCGGCGGCTGGTCAGGCAGGAGCGCGACCGTCTCGATGGGCTCGGGGCGGGGAAAGAAGCGGGTGGGCCTTGGCCAATCGACCGGCCAGGAATAGGCGACGGGGCGCTCGATGGCCGGGGCCTTGCGGACACTGCGCTCGGGGATGTCGCTCTCTGCGCTGGCCAGGCGGTAGACCGAGTCCGGACCCAGGCGCGCGGCCAGGGTGTCGATCAGACCCGCCAGATCGGCGACTGCCGGCTTGTCCCCACCCAGCCGCGCCTCGTCCTGCCGGTAGGCCAAGGGCTCGGCGCCCGGTGCAGCCAGGACCATCTTGTCGACCCCGAAGCCCGGATCGACCATCTCCAGCTTCTCGCAGAGGAGCTTGGCCAGACGGCGCGCGTCCCGGGCCGGGGTCGACAGGCCGATACGGGCGCTCTCGATCCGGTTGTCGACCCGGTAGAACCAGGCGTCGATCGACTTGGCCCCCAGGTTCAGGGCCTCCAGCGTGGCGCACAGTTCGACCGTCAGTTCGGTCAGATAGCGCGCCATGGTCTCGGGCGCGCCGATCGGTTCGGCGAAGATCTTGGCCGCACGTGGAGTTTCGGGGGCGAAGACCGGTTCGATCGGTTCGCGTTCGCGGGCGAAGGCCTGGTCGAGGCGGCGGATCGGCTCCAGGCCAAAGCGATGGGCTAGCGGCCCCGTGGCCGTCGCCTCCAGCTCGCCGATGGTGTCGAAGCCGGGCTTGGCCAGGGCCTGGACGAGATCCGGCGGCAGGCGCAGGGCCGCCACCGGCAGGTCCCTCAGCTGGACGCCCAGCGCGCCCGGCGGCACGACGAACACCGAGCGGCGCGAATAGCGCGCCAGGGCGTGAGCGCCGCCCCAGCTGTCGGCGATGGCCAGGGTGGCGGTATAGCCGGCCTTGGCCAGGCGCTGGCGGATATTGACCAGCATCTTCTCCTCGCCGCCGAAGAGATGGGTGCAGCCGGTGGCGTCGATGACCAGACCATCGGGCGGGTCCGGGGCCACGGTCGGCGAATAGAGGCGCTGGGCCCAGAGGGCCAGGCGCTGCAGGGCGGCGTCATCCCCGGCGGCGTCGAGATCGTGCAGCACAAGACCTGGGACCATGGCGGTGGCATGGGCCACGGCCTGGCCCAGCCGCAGGCCGGCCTTGGCGGCGGCGAGGTTCATGTGCGCGATCGCACGGCGGCGCCCGACCCGTCCGACCATGACGACCGGAATGTCAGGCGACGGCGCGGCCTTGCCCTGCATCCGCGCCAGCCGGTCGGTAGGCCAGCGGGGCAGGAAGACGGAGATGACCCTTTGCGTCACAGGCTTCTAGCTCGATGTCGAAGGCGTCGCCGGCCTTGCAGCGGAGGAGTTCTAGGAACCAGCGGGGGCGACCCACGCCGGGAACGGAAGGGGGCAGTGGAGAGGAGGGCAGGGTGGAGACCCGCCAGCGAGTTTCCGAGGCCGTCGGCTGGCCAAGGTCCGCCGCGTCGGCGATCCGCCGCCATCTTCGGACCGCGATGGCGATCTGCCCGCTCTTCTCGGCCGCCAGCTGCAGCCGGCGCGAGGCGGTCATGGAGAGCTTGCCGACCTCGCCGATGACCCCGGCCAGGCCCGGCCAGCGCAAACCTTCCTCCATGGCCGCCAGGACGCCGGCCTCGTCGCCCGCGTCCGCGAAGATCACCCGGCTGGGCGGCAGGCCGGCCTGGGCCAGCGACGGGGCGAAGAGATCGGCCTGGCGCCGGCACCAGAGAACCTCACCCTGGGCGCGGGCCAAGATCCCGGCGGCGAACCGGGCGGCCGTGGCGCCATAGAGCGCTTCCTCCGCGCCGCCGGCCACCTCGTGCAGCGCGCCCAGCGCCAGGCCGCCGCCTGGCAGGCGCGCGTCCAGCGGCGGAACGCCGAACGGCAACACCGCCCGGGTGACGCGATCCTGGGTTTCCAGGGCGCGGACCTTGCGGCGGAGGGCATCGAGGGCGGCGGGATGAAGGGCTGCTGACATGTTTGGAAGAACGACCTTGTTCCAGCTTTGTTCTCTTCGGCGTGCGGGAGTCAACGGGGCCATGGGTGCGGCGCAGGCGCGCGCCCACCGCTAGATCCAGACGCGGCAAGGGTTTGAGCGGAATCAGAATTTTTCAGCGGCGACCGAAGGTGACGTACCTTGGCAGCGCCGTCTGCGACCCTCGATCGCTAAACGGCGCCGTGCGCGCTAGAGTGGCGCGGGGGGAGCGTCATGGATGAGGATGAGCCTGAGGACGGCCGCCCGGTCTGGCGGGAGTGGCAGGGCTGGATCGGCTGCGCGCTGGCGGCGGTCATGCCGACGGCCATCCTCACCAGCCTCGTCCAGCGGATCGAAGGCAGGACCGAGCCCTGGTTCGTGCCGGGCCTGTTCATCGGCGTCTTCACGCTGATGGTGCTGGCCGCCAGGCCTTGGACGATGCGCTAGGCAGATCATCCTCGTGGACTTGGACCGCGAGCGCCGCGGCCGGGTCATGCAGGTCTCTGCCACGGCGACCGAAGCTGACGTAGGCGGGCGGTCCTTCTCTTTGTCAGCGGCTCACGGGCCGCCCGACCCCTGGCGGTGGCGGCCGGTCGAAGACCCGCTTGGGTTGCTGGCTTGACTGTGACTAGGGGGCTGGCCAGAAGTGGCCAGAATGGCCTGTGGGATCGCTTGAAAAGACAATGACGCTCGATGTCCGCGGCAGCATCAAGAACACCAAGCTCAGCAAGAATCCCTACGTGGTGTTCGAGGAGCTGATCTCGAACGCCATCGATTCCTACCTGATCCGCAAGCACGACGATCCGACCGCGCCCAGCCTCAGCATCCGGGTCGACGTGGCGTTTCAGAAAGTCGATCTGCTCGACGATCGGGATGTGATGACCATCACCTGCGCCGACAACGGCTGCGGGCTGGGAGAGGCCCAGCTGAAGGCCTTCCTGACCAAGGACACGTCGTACAAGGACGACCTGACGATCTCGGGAATCGGCAAGTGCAAGGGCGCGGGTCGTATCCAGTTCTTCCACTATTTCGCCGGCATGGCGATCGACAGCACCTTCCGCCGGGATGGGCAGGTGTTTCGTCGCTGGATGACCTACGACGAACGTCAAAAGCAGATCGAGGCCGACGATTTCGCTGAGGACGCTGGCGACGCTTCGAAGATCGGCACGACCATCCAGCTGCTGAACTTCAAGGATGCCGCACGGGTTCGCCTGCCGCCCAACGCGCTGCTCAGCGCGATGTTCTCGGCGGCGGCGCTGAAGAAGCAGATGCTGCTGGCCTTCCTGCAGCGCCTGGTCGGCCTGTCTAGCCAGCTTGGCGATTTCGAGATTGTCTTCTCGACCACCCATTGGGCCCAGCCCGACCAGACCGAAGTTCTTCGGCGCCAGGACCTGCCGGTCGTCACGGCCGTGCGGGAAGTCCAGGTCGAAGAGCGCGACCCGGACACCGGCGGCGGTCTGGGGACTTTCCAGACCTTCAGGCTGTCCCACTATCGGCTGGATGCTGCATCGTTCGGCCTGAAGCGTAACGCCATCGCGTTCTGCGCCAAGTTCTCGCCGGTTCGCGACATCACCAACCGATACCTGCGCAGCAAGACCGAACAGAACAATCCCGTCGGCGGCTACAATCACATCGTCCTGATCGAGAGCGACTTCCTCGACCAGCACGTCAATGAGCAGCGCGACAACTTCGAGGATATTCCCGAAGAACTTGAGGCCGGCGGGCTCTTTGGCTCCGAGCGGGTGTCCTACGAGACGATCCATGCCGCCATCGATCCGGTGATCGACGCCATGGTGATCCCGGGCGACTGGAAGAAAGAGGACGTGGTCAAGGAGATCACCGACAAGTACGGCGTCACCGAGGACATGCTGCAAGAGACCTCCACGCGGGTGGTCTACGGCGAGTCAGCCCAGAAGATCGTCGATCGGGTTCTGAAGAAGTACCAGGAAAAGGTCATCGACGAGACCGCCGAGATCTACCGCCTGAAGGAAGAGATTGTCGCGGCCGAGCCGGACTCCGCCGATTTCCGCAAGAAGATCAGCGAGATTTCGTGGAAATATACGACGTCGCTGAAAAACTTCGACATGGCCAACCTCTCGCAGCTCGTCGTGCGGCGCGCCTGCATCGTCGAGGTTCTGGCCCTGGCCTGCGGGCGAAACCTGTCGGTGCAGAACCTGGATGACGGCGCCCGACGCAAGGACGAGCGGATCATCCACAGCATCTTCTTTCCGATGCGCCAGGACAGCACCGAGGTCACCGACCACGACATCTGGCTGCTGAGCGAGGAATATCACTACTACGACTACATCGCCTCGGACATGCCGCTGGCCAACATCGTCTGGAACAGCGACGAGAAGGTCTTCGAGAACGACATCGATCAGGCCTTCAAGGACCTGCTGGCCCGCCGCGCGCAGGACCACGGCGCCAAACGGCCTGACATCGCGCTGTTCAGCAAGGAAGGCTCGGCGATCATCGTCGAGTTCAAGGCGCCGGGCGTGTCGATGGACGACCACGTCGGCGACCTCAACCAATATGCCCACCTCCTGGCGGCCAAGTCGGGCGGGAGGATCAAGAGGTTCTACGGCTATCTCATCGGCGACACGCTGGATCCATTGCGGCTCAACGGCTGGACGCCGTTCCCTACCGGCAAGGGCTGGTTCAATTCCGACAATCTCATAGACCCGACGACACGCACGAAGCTGGGCGAGACCTACTTCGAGATCCTGCACTTCGACGATGTCGTGGATCGCGCCCGCAAGCGCATCGGCGTCTACCAAGACAAGCTGAAGTTCAGCATCCCCAAGTAGCCGCAGACCGCGCTGGAAAGGACCTCGCCGTGGACTCGCCCTTCGTCAGCGATGAGCATCGCGAGGCCTTCGCGCGTTACGGCCGCGCCCACTTCGCGATCCAGACCCTGGAGTACGAACTGGTCAACACCTACAGCGTCCTGAGCCTGCTGCCCGAGCGCAACGGGGTCGAGGACGCGGCCTGGGAAGGGCGGGTGGACGACTTCTTCGACACCAGCTTCACCCACACCTTCGGGACCATGCTGGGCAAGATCAAGAAAACGGGGCGCCTACCAGCGGAGCTGCTGGCGCGGCTGGAGGCGTGCAAGCCCGAGCGCGACTTCCTGGTCCATCGCTTCTTCAGGTTCTACATCGAGGGCGGAGCGCCTCCAGATCAGCTCGAAGCCGCGATGATCGCGCGCAGCGACGCGGCCTGCGATGTCTTCATGGCCCTGAACCGGGACCTGGAGGCCTTCAGCCATGGCATGGCCGAACGCTTCGGGATCACCGCGCAGATGATCGCCGACGAGATCGAAGCCGACCAGACCGCCCGCCAGCGGTCTGGCGACGTCTAGATCGGCGCCGAGCGGCCCAGGATCTCGATCTTGCGGGGTGGGTCGTCTTCGACCGCTCTCCAGACCGCGTCGATGAGCAGGCCCTGGTAGGCCTCCAGCGCGGTCATCGCAGGCGTGTGCTCCAAGGCCATGGTCAGAACCGCGCGGGCGGCGACTAGGGCAAGGTCGCGCGTACGTTCAGCATCATCGTGGACGCCGATCGCGGCCAAGGCGGCGCGACGGGTCCAGCCGTCCAAAGGCCCGGTCAGTTCCGCGACCAACGTCGGGCCTTCGATCGTGCGTCGGACGCAGAAGCCGAGCGCGAGCACGCCACGGCGCGAGACCGCGCGCCAGTAGTCGATGGGCTCTAGGCTAGGTTCCTGAGGCAGGGTCATGTCCGGCTTAATAGCGTTCCGTCGACGAAGCGATTTGCGCATATCATAGCCGATGATGGACCTGGCGGGGCGCTGCCGCTGGCAGCCGAAGTTTTGAGGCCTATCTCGTATAGCGTACGTCGGAGAAACGCCCCCGGTGCCGAACCATCCGTCCTCGACGCTGCAGCGCCCGCCGGAGGCTCTGATCCGACGCTTCCACCTGGGCCAGGTCGGCAACGACACGGTCAGGACCTTTCTGACCAAGGGCTATTCCCTGGCGATCTGCTGTCGCGAATGTCCGCGACTGATCGAGTGGACGCCCGAGGATCTGCTGGAAAAGTTCGAGCATCGCGTGGACGTCAAGATCGCCGATATCGCCGCGCGGCTGTCCTGCACGGGCGTAGAAGGGTGCGGGTCAAAAGACGTCGCGGTCTTTCCCCACCTCTTCGACGGCGCGTGGTCCTGGACGCCGCCGGACCGCTAAAGCCGATCAGGCCGGCACGACGTCGTCGCTCTTGCCGCCGGTGGCCACCACCTTCAGCCGATCGGGCAGGGGCCGCTGCAGCTGGGCGACCTCAGTCCAGGGGGCGTCGCTCATCCATAGGTCCCATTCCTCCGGCTCGGTCAGGATCACCGGCATGGCCTTGGCGTGGTAGGTCTTCACCGGCTCGGCCGACTCCGTTGTCAGGAAGCCGTAGGCGACGATTTCCTCCCAGCCCTTGCTCTTCATCCGCACGCAGGCGTGCGGCGTCCAGATGCCGGCGAAGAAGGCGATCGGGCGGCTGTCATCCAACGCGAACCAGATGTTCTTGCGCGTCCTCTCGTGGTCTTGGTCCGGTTCGGCGAAGGACGTGAAGGGCACCAGACACCGGTTGCCCGCGCCTAGCCAGGGCGCCCAATGGGTGTTGATCCTGCCCGTCTTCTGGCTGACCGTGTTGCGCACGTTCGTGGTGCCCTTGTCCGGCTCCATCTTCAGTAGTTCGTCGAAATCGAACTCCGTGCCCTTGGCGCGCAGCTTGTCAGCCCGCTCCGTCGCGGCCTCGAACAGGGCCTGTTTCGATGACGGCATGCCCCAGCGCGCATCGCGCATAATCCTCTGGCCTTCCTGGCCGCGGGTGATGATCGGCGCGGCGTAGTCAGGGTAAATCCCCGGCATCGGCGGCTGGTTGTTGTTGAGGTCGCTCATAGCGCGCGCCAGGGCGGCGACTTCCGCCCGCGCCTTCATGAGGGCGTAGAGATTGCAGATGTGGACGGCCCCCCGCTTGCAGTGAACGCGTAGACTATCTGACCTAATCGCTTGCTATCAGATGTCCGGCCTGTTTGCGCGAGGAAACCTCGCTGGCCAAGATGGTGTTCGCTACTCGCGCTCCAAACACATTGGCGACATCTGGGTGCCAGTGCAATCTTCGGAATGTCGCGCGTACCGACCGATCGGTCATTTCCATCTATGCGTTCGTGCAAGTCTCCTGGGCGGTCCGGGTGCAGCCTCGTTGGCTTCCGGGCGCCGGTCTCAGATCAGGTCGGGTTCAGCGCTGCGGGTCGGGTGTATACTCCGCCCGACACCATCAGCCGCCAAGCGATCCTGGCGAACTTGTTGGCCATCGCTACCGCGACCAGCTTGGGCGGCTTCCGCTCCATGAGCTTGGCCAGCCATGGCGATGGCTTCGTATGCCCGAGGCGCACATGGCGCAGCAGCGCTGTGGCCCCGACGATCAGCGTTGACCGGATCGATGGATCTCCGGCCTTGGTGATCCCGCCGAGCCTTGATCGACCGCCCGTCGAATGGTCTCGCGGCGTGAGACCCAGCCAGGCCGCGAAGTCGCGCCCCGAGCCGAAGGTCTCCGCCGGAGGCGCTTTCATGCTCAGCATCGTCGAGCCGATAGGACCGACGCCGGGAATGGTCGCGATGCGCCGGCTCAGCTCGTCGGCGCGGTGCCACTTCATCAGCTTCGCGTCGATCTCCGCCAGGCGCGCCTCGACCGCGGCGTACTCCTTCGCCTGGAAGTGGAACAGCTCGCGGGCCAGTTCCGGCAGCGTGTCATCTTCGAGGACGCGCGCGATCAGACCGTTGACGTTCTGCCGGCCCGAGGGGCCCACGATCCCGAACTCCGCCGCATAGCTCCGGAAAGCGTTGCTGAGCTGCGACTTCACCATGACCAGGCGCTCGCGCACGGTCATCAACATGCAGGCCGCCTGACGCTCCTTGGACTTTACAGGCACGAAGCGCATCGTCGGCCTGGTGACGGCCTCGCAGAGCGCTTCGGCGTCGGCCGCGTCATTCTTCCCGCGCTTGACGTACGGCTTCACGTACTGCGGCGGGATCAGCTTCACCTCGTGGCCGAACGACTCCAGGAGCCGCGCCCAATGGTGGGAACTGCCGCAGGACTCGATGGCGACAAGAGCCGGCGGAAGCTTTTCGAAGTAGCGGATCATGTCGGCGCGCCGGAGTTGGCGTCGCAGAACTACAACCTCGTTCTCATCAACTCCGTGGAGCTGGAACACGGACTTAGCCGTGTCCATGCCGATACGCACTGGTGTAACCATGTTGCTCTCCTCTCGACTGGCTTGTTGACGCTAAGCGCCATCAAACCGTTGGGATGAGAGGCCGTCCACACCAACACATCCTCGAATGTCCCTGCCGGCCGATCCATTGAAGCTAGCGGTCAGGCGACCAGGTGCAAGGCCGTCTTCAATCGGCCTTCAACCACACGCGCGCATGCCACCAGCCCAGCGGGGCGCATTCCGGGTCGCCCAGGCCGTCGAAGAACATCTCGACGTGCTGGGCGCGGGGATGGTCGACCAGCGCCTGGCAGGGCGCGCCCTGGCCATGCAGTTCCACCTCCGGCGGCCGGTCAGGGCGCTCTTCGTCGAGCGGGGGGACGGTGTCCAGGGCGCTGTCCAGCCAGACGACCAGGCCGCCATCGCGGCCGGCGTCGACGTGGCGGACGGCGGGCAGGGTTTCAAGGTAGCCGGGCTCGCCAAGGACGCCGTCGATCTCCACGGCGGTCAGCGGCTCAGCGGTGACGGGATGGGCGTGGTTCATGAGAACGAATATAGAACATTGGTGGACGGAGTCGAGGCGCCATGACGCCGCGGGTGGAATGGGCCAAGGTTGCGGCGTAGCGCTTCGACACGCTGGGCGCTTTTAAGGTTCGAGGACAGGGCACGGTGAGGAATCTGGACGCAGCGATCAGGGCCGTTCAGCCTGGCGACTGGGCGACTTGGCTGACGTTCTTCGTGGCTGTGGTCGCGCTGGTGTTTTCCGTCCTGGCGTGGCGGACCTCGGCCAAAGCCCAGCGGTTGGCTGAACGGCAGGAGGCGCGGCGGACGCCGAAGCTGGAGGTCCGCTTGCTGGAATCCTTCCACCGCGACCTCGGCGAGGAGGGCAAGCTCTTCGCCTTCAAGGTCCAGATCGCCAATCCGACAGACACCGGAAACTCAGTCTCGCTGCTCGAACTAGCTATCCGCTACCGTCGCGATCTTCCGATGTCGCTGCGTCTGCCGGCGATCGCCTACCGCGATTTTGGCGAGGGCCACGGCCTTTCAACACCCTTTCGCATCGATGCACACCAAGTCGAGTCAGGATGGTGCTACTTCCTGGCCGCTCCGAAGCTTCTCGCGGGCTCCGTCACCGACGGCTACGAGGTGATCGCCAGCGATACTCACCAACAGGCGACGGGCGTCGAGGTGTTGGTGATGTCGGAGCGCCGAGCATGAGCATCTTCAAGCCGGCAATTTTCCGGCTCAACCATGATCATGAGCGGCTGGTGGCCCCCATTGTCGCTGACGGCGCCATCGGGACGGGCGGGATCGGGGACGGCCGCATCATCCCTCTCGTCATCCTCGACACGTCGCAACGATCCGACATTGACGCGGCGATCGAGGCGCAAGCCTCCGTCCACCAAGGTGACGTCAAGGTTCAGTGGGGGCAGCTGCCGGGCCACGACCATACGGTCGCGCTCTATCTAACACTCCAGCGGCCAGCTGAGGCCTTTGTCATCGTCGAGTTCGACCTCACCAAGAACCAGGGTGTCCTGGTGGAGAATATTCTCGCAAGCCGGGGTCTCTATATCCAAGCCGGGCGACCAGGGGATCGCCTGAAGCACGATGTGAATCGGCCGAAGCTCCTGGCCGAGGTCCCGGACACCGGGTTTCGGCCAGCGTGGGATCGGCTCTACTTCGACTATACGGTCAAGGCATTCCGAGCACGCGGGCTGCCTCGTCCTGCCGCCAAGCAAGCGGCGCGGGCAGCGATCAGGGAGATTCGCAAGATCGTTTCGATCCGCCCAGCCTTCGCGACGAGCGAGGACTAACGACGCCAGGGCTACGGCAAGGAAGACTAGCGCTTCCGGCGAAAGGCCCAGACAAGCTTGGCTAAGGCGGACGCAAGCGCAGCCAGGGCCAGAATGACCGCCGGATTGAAGAGGGCGTCCGTCAATCCAGGCTCTCCGTCTCCCAGGTTCCGGTCACCTCTCGACGGTCGAGGATAAGCAGCTTGCGCGTTTGGATCCCAGGATCGACGGCGAGATGACCTGCGGCGATGACAGCGTAGCGCTGTGGGTCGCGCTCGGGTTCATGAAGCACGCCGCAGACGAGCGCGATGCCAGCGCGACGCAGGAGGGCGATCTGGTTGGTGATCGCTTGATAGAGAGGGCGAACGCCGCCCAGTCGCGATCTTGGCGCCAGCGTCGGGAGGGCTAGCCGTACAGTCAGTTCGGACAAGAGTTCGAACAGCTTGAGCAACTGAGGCTGGTCGTTAGGGCAGTCGCCGATCGGCGCAAACACAAGGTGCATGCATCGCGCGATGCGCCGAAACTGCAGTTGCTTGGCAAACGGTTCGACCGAAACGAAAACCGTGTGCCCGTCGTACTGCTGCGCTACTTCTTCCTGCGTCAGCGGGGTTCGCGGCGCGGTGTAGTAGCCGGGCGGATAGCCGAACGCGGCGCCGACCTTCTCCATCAAGGCCGGCTGAACGGGCTCGCCGCGCTCGATGCGCTCGATGGTCGACAGCGACACATCAGCCAAGCTGGCTAAGGTGCTTTGCTTCCACCCGTGCAGCTTGCGACGGACATGAACATTGAACGCGATGATCTCGACTGGCGGCAAAGTCGCCTTGCCAGGTTCTGGGCGCGGTAAAGCAACAAGCCGGTCG
This sequence comes from Caulobacter sp. X, assembly GCF_002742635.1. NCBI lineage: Bacteria > Pseudomonadati > Pseudomonadota > Alphaproteobacteria > Caulobacterales > Caulobacteraceae > Caulobacter > Caulobacter sp. X. Next base: position 1,842,624 of record NZ_PEGF01000002.1, read on the forward strand.
TATAGTGAAGCGGGCATGGGGTGATCCTTTCGCCAGCCTATATCGACTGACCGCGCCTGCCAAAGGAGGGCTGTTCGTCCTTCAGTCGCTGTCGGCCGCGATCGAGGTGGGGCCGTTGTCGGCGGCTGCTTTGCCATCGTCACGCATTGCTGGGTGAGCCGTGGGGCGACTTGGGGTAGTCTCGAGGAATGATCGGTAGAGACCCCTCCCTCGACGCCTGGGCCATCGAGCAGCTTCAGGAAACTCAGGCGCGATCCGAACACGAAGTGCATGGCCTCGGCCTGCCGGACGGCGATCCTTGGCCGGGCGCTGGCGCCGTTCGGATTGAGTGCGAGGACAACCGGCAGGGAAGGCGAGAGCTGTTTCTGTCGGCCCGCCCCGTTCGCCTGGGACAGGTCGAGCTAATCCTTGACTTGAAGACGCAGGCGCCAGGGCGCGACCGACCTCACGGCAAAATCGTCAACATGGCTCTCTCACCCGACGCCCTGCGGGATTTCGCGCAAATGCTGCTCGACGCTGCTGACGAGGCCGAGCGCAACAAGCCCCGACCGAGGCCTGTTCGCTAGTCGTCTGGATCTGTCCAGGGCTTGAGAAGCGCGACCGCGGCGTGGACCGACTTGGCTTTGATGTGAGTGTAGCGGCGCAGCATCTTCCAGTCCTTGTGGCCGGTAATGAGGGCGACCTGTTCGATCTTCAGGCCGGCTTCGAACAGGCGGCTGGTCGCCTCGTGACGGGTGTCGTGGAAATGCAGGTCGTCGATCTTTAGCTTGGCGACCGTCCGCGTGAAGGCCGCGCTGATCGCCTCCGACGTATAGGGGAAGATGCGGTCGTCGAAGTTCGATCGGATGGCGCGCTGCTCCTCGATCAAGGCTAGCGGGTCGTAGCCGGTGATGCTGACCAGCGGGATACGCTGGTCGTTGCCGTACTTGTCGCGCGGGTCCTTACGATCGCGAATAATGATGGTCTTGGCCCGGAGGTCGAGATCGCTCCAGGTGATGCGGCAGATCTCGTCCTGGCGCATGGCGGTACCGATCGCGAACTGGATGATCCGCGTCATCGGGTTCTTCTGCCAGGGGTTCTCGTCGAACGCCTTGAAGATCAGGTCCAGCTCTTCCTGGGTCGGTCGTCGGTCGCGTTCCTGACTCTTTCCGATCAGGCCCAGATGCTTGAGGGCCAGACGTCCCAGCTCGATCGGCTCGATCTTAGTGTCGATCTCATGGACGGCCGAGGCATGGGCGAAGACCAACTTGATCCAGCCAACATACATGCCGATCGTCACAGGGCCGGTGCCGCCGCGCGCCCGGGTGCGGCCGAACTCGATGATGAACTGCCGATCGATCTTGGCGTAGGCGGTCTTTCCGATGGTGCGGCGCAGGTGAAGCAGCGCCTCCAGCTTCGTCCGCCCGATCGGCTTTTTCGCGGCCGCCAGATCGTCGATGTGCAGATCGATCAGGTGGGCCAGCGACGTCTTGCTAGCGATGTAGGTCTTCATCGGGGCCAAGCCCCGATCGATCGCGCTCTCCTGGGCCGTGGCCCAACGCCGCGCGTCCTCGCGCAGTTTGAACGTCTCGCTTATATAGCGGCCCTTCCGACGGATGATCGCTCGCCAGGCGCCGGAGGGCAAATTCACAAAGGTCGCCATTTTCGTGTACGCCATGTGTACAGTGAAATGTCGGAACATAGAGAAAACCTGGGTACATTTGGGTACAAGCTTCGGTTTTCGGTATCTCCTAACACATTGAATATACGACAAAAATGACGCGATTTGAACCCCATAGATTTTCTGTTGCGCCCATGATGGACTGGACGGACCGGCACTGCCGGTCGCTGCATCGCGTTCTGTCCAGCCGCGCGCTGCTCTACAGCGAGATGGTGACCAGCGGGGCGGTGGTCCATGGCGATCGCGAGAAGCTGCTGGGCTTCGACGCCGGTCAGCATCCGGTGGCGCTGCAACTGGGCGGGTCCGACCCGGCCGAGTTGGCCCTAGCCGCGCGGATCGGCGAGGACTGGGGCTATGACGAGATCAATCTGAACGTCGGCTGCCCTTCGGACCGCGTGCAGAGCGGCCGTTTCGGCGCCTGCCTGATGCGCGAGCCGGATCTCGTGGCCGAGTGCATGGCCGCCATCAAGGACGCGGTGAAGGTTCCGGCCACCGTGAAGTGCCGGATCGGCGTCGACGACCAGGATCCGGAAGAGAGCCTCTTCACCCTGGTCGACCGCTGCGCCGCCGCGGGGATCGACAGCTTCATCGTCCACGCCCGCAAGGCCTGGCTGCAGGGGCTGTCGCCGAAGGAGAACCGGGACATTCCGCCGCTGGACTACGAACTGGTCTATCGGCTCAAGCGCGAGCGGCCGAACCTGACGATCGCCATCAACGGCGGCGTGCCCAGCGTCGACGCGGCGCTGGAGCACCTGGCGAATGGCGTCGATGGCGTGATGCTGGGCCGCGCTGCCTATCACGAGGCCGGCCTGCTGGGCGAGGTCGATCGGCGGGTGTTCGGCATGGACGTCGCCGACGTCGACAGCTTCGAGGCCGTCGAACGCTATCGGCCCTATCTGGCGCGCGAGCTGGCGGCGGGGACGCACCTGGCGGCCATGACGCGGCACATGCTGGGCCTGTTCCACGGCCTGCCGGGCGCGCGGGCGTGGCGGCGCATCCTGACGGTCGAGGGCGTCAAGACTGGCGCGGGTCTGGATGTCGTGGATCGCGCGCTGGACGCCGTGCGCGCGGCGCTGGCTTCGCGCGAGGAGCGGACCGCCCCGGCGGCGTAAAGCTTACGGGTGCAGGATCAAGGCGTCGGGCGTGGCTTCGAACCGCGACAGGCGACCCAGGTAGCTCATGCCCAGCAGCGAGTTCTCGAGACCCTTTTCGATGACCAGGGCGTCGACGTCGCGGACCTTGGCGCCGGCGATGGCGACGCTGGCCAGCTTGACCGAGGCGGCGCGGGTGCGGCCGTCGGCGGTGATCACATTGTAGTCGTAGGTCAGCTTGCTGGTGTCGATGCCCAGGCGCTGGGCGTCGGCCATGCTGAGCGAGACGGCGGTGGCGCCGGTGTCGACCAGGAAGCGGACGTCGTGACCGTCCACGGCGGCCTTGGCCCAGAAGTGGCCGTCGCTATCCTTGGTGATCTGGGCCGAGCCGCCTTCGGCGTCGCCCAGGGTGGCGGCGGCCGCCGAGGGCGCGCGGAGCTCGGGATGGCGCAGATCGTCCAGCGACACGACGGCCTTGGCCGCGCCAACGGCCGACAGGGCGCCCACCAGAGCGATCGCCGCAAACCTAAACATCGAAGACATCCCGCCTTGTAGGCTCCCAAGACCGCTTCTCGGCCCCCTTCAATCATTAGGAGCCAGGCGTTTTCAAGGCGTGAATCCAGCGGGTGTTTTTCGCGTCGGCGGGCGCCTATTCCGTACGCGCGATCCGATAGGTCTATTATCGGCGATAAGATTACGTGTCGGTAATATATCTTGGACTTTCTGATCTGTATTAATGTATTCGATTTAACTTCATCCCAATTGGGCGCGGGTCTATTCCCTCGGCGAGCTAGTAAACGGCTCGCCGAGGGAACGCACCATGAAAGCGCTTATTGTCACAGCTGCCGCCTTCGCGGCCTTTGCCGGCGTCGCCCAAGCCGGAGTCTCGAACCTGAACTATCTGGAAGCGGCGCGGTGCCGGGGGCTGGCGGCCTCCGAAAACCTCGGCAAGCTCGACACGGCCGCCCTGGACGCTTTCCTGAAGGAGGAGGCCGTCGGGCGCGACATCACGGTTCTCACCTCGGCCAACAACAAGATGCAGTCGGCCTTGAAAGAGGCCAACGCCGCCGACGCCGGGAAGAAGGCGAAGTTGCTGGCCCAACGTGACGGCGCCTGCGCCGCCTACATCGCGGGCGGCAAGTAGGCCTCAGCGGGCCGCGGTCGCCGCCATCAGGGCGATCATCGGGTCGGGGCGATCGGGGAGGGCGGCGGTGATCGCCGCCCGTTCCTCGTCGCTGAATTTGGCCCAGCCGGCGATCTCGGCCAGCGTGCGGCGACACCCCAGGCAATAGCCGCTGGCGCCGTCCACCGCGCACACCTTGACGCAGGGCGTGGCGATCGGGCGGGGCGGTTTGGCTGGCGGCGTGGTCGTCATGGCGCCAAACATCTCCATTCCATCGCTGATCTTCAAGCGGTCAGGGCTTGCTTTGGACGCCGACGAGTTTAAGTCCGCGCCCATGACCGCTTCTCCTTTCGCCGACATCCGCCAGCTCGCCGTCTCGCCGCCCGCGCCGGGACCGTCCCCGACGCTGGAGCAGGGCGGGCGGCTGGCCGAGATCTCGGCCTGGCTCACCGCATGGAGCGGCAAGAGCCCGCCGGCGGTGAACCGTCCGGTCGTGGCCCTGTACGCCGGCGCGCGCCAAGGCGTCGGGCCGCGCGGCTACGCCCGCGATCGCCTGGAAGCCATCGCCTCGGGCGGCGCCACGGTCTCGCGGCTGGCCGGCGTGCAGGGCGCGGGGCTTGAGGCCTTCGACCTCGCCATCGACCGCCCGTCGCCCGACTCCGTCGAGAAGCCCTCGATGAGCGAGAAGGAGGCCGCCGCCACCATGGCTTTCGGCATGGAGGCCCTAGCCAAGCAGCCCGACCTCTTGATCCCCGGCGTGATCGTCGCCGAGCCGGCCCGCACCGCCGCCGCCCTTTGCCTGGCGCTGTTCGGCGGTGAAGCCTCGGACTGGTCGGATAGTCCCGAACCGGTCGCCGCGGCCGTCGCGCGCGCCAAGGCCGAGGGCATGACGGACGACCCGCTCGAAATACTGCGCCAGCTGGGCGGCCGCGAGACGGCCGCCGTCGTCGGGGCGATCCTGGCCGCTCGCACCCAGAAGGTGCCTGTCCTGCTGGACGGCTATGCCGCCTGCGCCGCCGCCGCCATCGTCCGCGCCATCGAGCCCTCCGCGATCGACCATTGCCTGGCCGCCCATGTCAGCCCGGCCAAGGGCCACGCCAAGCTGCTCGAAATCCTCGACAAGCGGCCGCTTCTGGCGCTCGATACGTTTGATGAGGAAGGGGTCGGCGGCGCCTCGGCCCTGGCCCTCGTCAAGCTCGCCTGCGAGGTCCGCTAGCCGCCGAAGCGGCGTCCCAAGTGAACGCGGATCATGTTTGCTTCCGTTGACGCTAACGTCATCTTTCCAAACGGTCGTTCGACCGATATCGTGGCGCTCGAAACGCAATAACGGCCTCCCGTAGAGAGGCCGATTGGAACGGGAGCTGGCCATGAATCTCGACTTCTCGCCCGAGGACCTCGCCTTCCGCGACGAGGTCCGCGCCTTCATCGCCGAGAACTATCCGGCGGGCCTGCGCGAAAAGCAGGAGGAGGGCGAGGAAATGGCCAAGGAGGACTTCCTGGCCTGGCATCGCATCCTCGCCAAGAAGGGCTGGGTCGCCCCGGCCTGGCCGACCCAGTACGGCGGTCCGGGCTGGACCTCGGTGCAGCGCTACATCTGGTCGGAAGAGACCGCCCGCGCCGACTGCGTGCCGATCCTGCCGTTCGGCATCAACATGGTCGGCCCGGTGATCTACACCTTCGGCACGCCCGAGCAGAAAGAGCGCTTCCTGCCGCCGACCCTGACCGGCGACATCTGGTGGAGCCAGGGCTATTCCGAGCCGGGCGCCGGTTCGGACCTCGCCAGCCTGAAGACCAAGGCCGAACGCTTCACCGGCGACGACGGCAAGGAGTACTACCTGGTCAACGGCCAGAAGACCTGGACCACCCTGGCCCAGCACGGCGACTGGATCTTCTGCCTGGTCCGCACCGACCCCAACGCCAAGATCCAGGAAGGCATTTCGTTCCTGCTGATCGACATGAAGTCGCCGGGCGTGACCGTGCGCCCGATCATCACCCTGGGCGGCGAGCACGAGGTCAACGAGGTCTGGTTCGAGAACGTCAAGGTGCCGGTCGAGAACCGCATCTACGAGGAGAACAAGGGCTGGACCTGCGCCAAGTTCCTGCTGGCCCACGAGCGCTCCGGCATCGCCGGCGTCGCCCGCTCCAAGCGCGGCATCGAGCGCATCCGCCAGATCGCCTCGACCGAGCTCTCCGATGACGGCTCGGCCCTGATCAAGGATCCGATGTTCAAGCGCAAGGTCGCCGAACTGGAGATCGACCTGACGGCGCTGGAATACACCGAACTGCGCACCCTGGCGGGCGAGGCCGCCGGCAAGGGGCCTGGTCCGGAATCCAGCTTGCTGAAGATCAAGGGCACCGAGATCCAGCAGCGGATCACCGAGCTGGTGCTGGAGGCCGCCGGCCACTACGGCGCGCCGTACTTCCGCGGCTTCCCGACCGACGGCGACAACGCCCACCCGATCGGCCCCGACTTCGCCCACCGCGCCGCCCCGACCTATTTCAACGTCCGCAAGACGTCGATCTACGGCGGCTCCAACGAGATCCAGCGCAACATCATCGCCAAGATGGTGCTGGGACTCTAGCGCACGCGACCATCGCCCGGGCCGTCGAGCGGTCCGGGCCTTCGCCTTCTCACGATTTCAACGACCCGAGCTGAAGCCGGGCGACAGAAGAACGGAAACCCAGGGATGGATTTCAACTTCACCGAAGAACAGTCGATGCTCCGCGACACGGTCGCGAGCTTCCTGCAGGACAAGTACGACTTCGACACCCGCCGCAAGATCGTCAGCTCGGACAGCGGCTGGCGCGCCGACTACTGGAAGGCCTTCGCCGAGGAGCTGGGCATCCTGGGCGCGCCGTTCTCGGAAGAGCTGGGCGGCCTGGGCGGCGGCGCCGTCGACAATATGATTGTCATGGAAGAGTTCGGTAAGGCTCTGGTCATCGAGCCCTATCTGGGCACCGTGGTGATCGGCGGCGGCTTCCTGAAGCACTCGGGCTACGCCAGCGCCGCCTCGGTGATCGAAGGGATCATCGGCGGGACCACCACCATCGCCTTCGCCTATGGCGAGCCTCAGGCCCGCTATACCTGGCGCGACCTGAAGACGACGGCCAAGAAGGACGGTTCGGGGTGGGTCCTGAACGGCCACAAGGCCGTGGTGATCGGCGCGCCGTTCGCCACCCACCTGATCGTCACCGCCCGCACCGGCGGCGCCCAGCGCGACGCCGGCGGCGTTGGCGTGTTCCTGATCGACAAGAGCCTGCCGGGCGTCGTCACCCGCGACTATCCGACCGTCGACGGCAACCGCGCCTCGGAAGTCTATTTCGAGAACGTCTCGGTTCCGGCCGACGCCCTGATCGCCGAGGACGGCCTGGCCTTGGTCGACAAGGTGATCGACGAGGCCACCGCCGCCGTCGGCGCCGAGGCCGTGGGCGTGCTGCGCAAGCTGCACGAGGGCACGCTGGACTACGCCAAGCAGCGCAAGCAGTTCGGCACGGCCATCGCCAACTTCCAGGTGCTGCAGCACCGGATGGTCGACATGTTCATCGAGGTCGAGCAGTCGGTGTCGATGACCTACATGGCCACCATCAAGCTCGAGGAAGAGGCCGCCGAGCGCGCCAAGGCCGTGTCGGCCATGAAGGTCCGCATCGGCCGGGCCTGCAAGTTCGTGGGCCAGAACGCCATCCAGATCCACGGCGGCATGGGCATGACCGACGAACTGGCCATCGGCCACTACTTCAAGCGCGCCACGATGATCGAGGGGCTGTTCGGCTCGGTCGACCACCATCTGAAGCGCTACGAGTCGCTGTCGTTCGACGCGGCGGCCTGACGAACGCCGTTCGGCGTACGGATCAATAGGCCAGAATGGAGAGGCCGCCTGCGTCACGCCGACGCAGGCGGCTTTTTTGTTCGGCCGTCGCGCCCGGCGCGCCCAACTCCGCGCCGCCGTCCGTTCAACCCCTTGAAGCACGCGCAAGGAGGCAGGCGGATGACCGGCGAAGAGATCCACATGACGGCTGAAGCGGTCGCCCTGGTCGAGGCCAACGCCCGCCTGCTGATCGACCAGGCGCGCGAGGCCAAGCTGTCGGCGGCCCGGTTCGAGGCGGCGTTGGCCCTGGTGGTCGGCGTGGTCGCCAATGATCCCGACCTGCAGGGAAGCGCCATCCTGCAACGGATAGCGGGTCAGATCCGCCTTTGCGCCGACCTGCCGGACCTGGCGGCCGAGACGATCGGCTGCGACGAGGAGCGGGTCAGTCCCGCCATCCTGCGCGCGGCCGCCGAGGTTCTGGGCGACGTCGAGGAGGCCAAGCGCGCTGCCGCGGCCGATGGCGCGCCCGTGACGCTGCACTAGGGTTTGGGCCGTATGCGGACAAAACCGTTCCCGCCGCGCCCTTGGGTTCATCGGTCGGCGGAGGTCGCGTTCCGCGCGCTTTGTCGCGTTGCCGGCGTGGGGAAGGCGCGCAAACTGAGCCTCGACGCGCTGACGACTAGGAGGGGACCGCCCCTGTAAGCCGCGCGCGTCTCCTGGTCCTAAAGGTCAATCTGGGAGACGCCGCCATGACCGTATCGAAGATGAACCACGCCATGTTCTCGTTCGCCTTGATGGGCGGGATGCTGGTGGGAGGTCGGTCCAATCCGAAGCCCGCCAAGTCGTCCGCCAAGTCGGAACGAAAGTAAGCTTTCCAGTCGCTTCAGGGTCCCACGCCCTCAAACAAGAAGGCCTCCGTCGTTTTCGGCGGAGGCCTTTGTCGTGTTCGGTTTAGCCCTTGGGCTTGGCCGCCGTGTTGCAATCGGCGAGGGCGGCGTCCTCGAGCGGCTCGCCGCGATAGTTGAAGGCGGTCAGTTCGCCCAGCTGGCCGGCCAGCTTGCGGCAGGCGCGCGCCACGGGCAGGGCCCGGACCTTGGTCGTGGTGCAGAGTTCGCCCGTGCAGCGCCAGACCGAACCGTCCTGGATGAATTGCGCGGTGGTGGCGGGCGTCTTCAGTTTCAGCCAGGCGCCTTCATTGTCGGCGGCGAAGGCGGAGCTGGCCGACAGGCCAGCGACAAGAGCGCAGGCCATCAGGCCCGCGTGAACAGCGGTACGCATTCCTTTAGTCTCCTATCCCCGCGCCGGATGGGAGTTCCGGCGCACGAGCACACGCGGTCCATGTTGACCGTAGGCCCATGGGCATAGTGCGTCTTTTTTGGAAACTAAGTCAACCGCCGAAGCGTGGCCGGCTCGCCGACGCTGTCGATTTCGCCATCCCAGGTCAGCAGGGCGGGGGTGACGTCCTCGGCCCTCTCGACCGCGCGCCAGGCGTTCAGCAGGCTGGGCGGGGTGAGGCCCAGATCGACGGTGTGTCTGATCAGGGCGAAGAAGGGGTCCCAGAAGCCGCCGGGGTTATGGAACACGATCGGCTTCTGGTGAAGATCTAAACGGCGCCAAGATAGCAATTCGACGATTTCTTCCAGCGTGCCGATGCCGCCGGGCAACACGACGAAGGCGTCCGAGCGCTCGAACATCAACATCTTGCGCTCGTGCATGGTCTCGACGACCACGGTCTCGACGTCGTCGAACGGTTGCTCGCGGCCACGCAGGAAGCTTGGGATGATGCCCAGCACCGCGCCGCCGGCCGAGTGCGCGCCGCGGGCGGCCGCGCCCATCAGCCCGACGCCGCCGCCGCCATAGACCAGCTTCAGGCCGGCCTTGGCGAAGCTCGCGCCGATCGCGTGGGCGTCGGTCAGGTAGCTGGGATCGACGGTGTTGGACGATCCGCAATAGACGCAGACCGAGCCCAGACGGCTAGACTCGTTGGGCATCGTCGTCCACTCCACACACAAGACGAAAGGCGCGCGGGCTCGCGCGCCTTCGAACCGTTCCTATTTGAGGGCGCATGATCAGGATTCGCTTCCAGGCTTGCAAGCCGCCGATCGTCGCGGGCGCTTTGGCCGCGTTGGCGCTGGCCGCCTGTTCGCCGAGCGCGCCCAAGCCGGCCGACGCGCCCAAGGCCGATGACAGCGCCGAGGCCGGCTATGTCGGCCCGCCCGTCGTCGAGAGCGTCCAGCGCGCCAACGGCGGCCTGATCCTGTCGGGTCATGGCGCGCCCGAAGCCGACGTGCGGCTGCGCTCTCCCGCCGGCGAGACCTTGTCTGGGCGGACCGACCGCGAAGGGCGTTGGAGCCTCACCGTTCCCAATATGGAGGGCGTGCGCCTTTTTGGCCTGTCGACGACTCGCGCCGGCCGCACCGTGCAGGCCGAGGGTTATGTGATGGTGGCGGAGGGCGGCGACGTGGCGCTGTTGCGCGCGGGCGCCGGAGCCAAGCGCCTGGCCTCCGGGTCGTCTTCGCCGCGCATCCTGACGATCGACGTCGATCGCGAGGGCGGGGCGGTGGTGTCCGGTGTCGCCGCGCCGGACGCCGGCCTGAACGTCCGCGTCGATCGCGTCACGCGCGGCGGCGGGCGGACCGACGACGAGGGGCGGTTCTTCATCTCGCTGACCGCCGCCCTGGCGCCGGGCGGCCACGACATCCAGGTCGCGGGCGAGGGCGGGGAAACCGCCGTGTCGGTCGTCACCTCGCCGCCGCAACCGCTGGTCACCGGGCCGGTGCGGGCGGAACGTACGCCGCAGGGCTGGCGGGTCGACTGGATGACGCCGGGCGGCGGCGTCCAGACCACCCTGCTGATCGGCGGTCCGCGATGAGGGGCATGGGCGGTCCGCCCTCCGCTGGACGCGAAGCGGTTCCCGGCGCCATCGCCAAGGCCGAGCAGCCCGTGCGGTTCTGGAGCGCGATGGGCGACCTCGTGCGCCTGGTCATGCGCTCCGGCGCGCCGGGGTTGCGTTGGCGGGTCACGGTCGCTCTGGTCCTGACGCTGGCGGGCAAGGCCCTCGGCGTGCTGGCCCCCCTGATGCTGGGCAAGGCGGTCAACCAGCTGTCGGCCGGCCAAAGCGCGGCGGTCGCCGTGACCTGGGCTTTCGCGGGCCTCGCCCTGGGCTGGGCGTTCGTGCGGTTCGTCTCGGCCGCCGCGCCGCAGGCCCGGGACACGATCTTCACGCCCGTCGCCCAGGCCGCCCAGAACCGGGCAGCGGTCGAGACCTTCGCGCACGCCCTGTCGCTGTCGATCGACTTCCACCAGTCCAAGCGGACCGGCTCGCTGTCGCGGGTAATCGATCGCGGCGCGCGGTCGATGGACTTTCTGCTGCGGAGCCTGGCCTTCAACCTGGCGCCCACGGGCGTCGAACTGATCATGGCCGCCGTCGTGCTGGCCAAGGCCTATGACTGGCGGTTCGCGGCCATCGCCCTCGGCACCGTCGCGGTCTACGGCTACCTGACCTTCGCGATCTCCGACTGGCGCATCGGCCATCGCCGCGCCCTGAACGAAGCCGACGCCGAGGCCGCCGGGCGGGCCGTCGACGCTCTGCTGAACTACGAGACCGTCAAGTCGTTCGGCGCCGAGGCGCGCGCGGTGGCCGGCTATGGCGGCGCGCTGGATCGCTATGGCGAGGCTCAGATCAAGGCGACCAACTCGCTGAACCTGCTGAACATGGTGCAGGCGGCGGTGATGAGCGTGGGCCTTGGCGGCATGGCGGTGCTGGCGGGGGCGGAGGCGGCGGCCGGCCGCATCGGTCCGGGCGACGTGACCGCCGCCATCCTGATCCTGATCAATCTCTACGCCCCGCTGAACATCCTGGGCTTCGCCTATCGCGAGATTCGCCAGTCCCTGATCGACATGGAATCGATGATGGACCTGCGCCGGCAGACCGCCGACGTGGCCGACGCGCCGGACGCCATCGACCTGCCGCCCAGCGTGGATCGCAGGGGCGGGGCGGTGGCCTTCGAGAAGGTCTCCTTCCGTCACGGCGCGCGGTCCGAGGGCTTGGCCGACGTCACCCTGGCGATCGCGCCGGGAACGACCGTCGCCATCGTCGGCCCCTCGGGCGCGGGCAAGACCACCCTGGTGCGGCTGGCCTTGCGGATGATCGATCCGCAGTCGGGCCGGATCACGCTGGACGGTCACGATCTTCGCGCCCTGACCCAGGCCTCGCTGCGGCGCGCGGTGGCGCTGGTGCCCCAGGACGTGGCGCTGTTCAACGACACCCTAGCCGCCAACATCGCCTTCGCGCGGCCAGAGGCGACCGAGGCCGAGGTCTGGGCGGCGGCCGAGGCCGCGGAGCTTGGCGAGTTCATCCGCAACCTGCCAGACGGCATGGCCACCAAGGTCGGGGAGCGGGGCTTGAAGCTCTCGGGCGGCGAGCGTCAGCGCGTCGGCATCGCCCGCGCGCTGCTGGCCAGTCCGCGCGTGCTGATCCTGGACGAGGCGACCAGCGCGCTCGACAGCCGCACCGAGGCCGCGATCCAGGCGACGCTGCGCAAGGCGCGCGCCGGTCGTACGACGCTGGTCGTGGCCCACCGCCTCTCGACCATCGCCGACGCCGACGAGATCGTGGTGCTGCGGCGGGGCAAGGTGGTCGAGCGCGGCCGCCACGAGGCTTTGCTGGAGGCCGGCGGCGAATACGCGGCGCTGTGGCGTCGGCAGACGCGAGAGCGCGAGCCGGTTTAGGGCTTCGCCGCTTCGCCAACGACCACTATATCGACGACGCTTTCGAGAGGAGCTTCCCTTGCGCTATCTGCACACCATGGTCCGCGTCCGCGATCTGGACGCCTCGCTGCGGTTCTACTGCGAGGGCCTGGGCCTCCAGGAAGTGTCCCGGATGGAGAACGACAAGGGCCGCTTCACGCTCGTCTTCCTGGCCGCGCCCGAAGACGTCGAGATGGCCAAGGAGCGCAAGGCGCCGCTGGTCGAGCTGACCTACAACTGGGACGACGAGGAATATCTCGGCGGCCGCAACTTCGGTCACCTGGCCTATCGCGTCGACGACATCTACGAGACCTGCCAGCGCCTGATGGATATGGGCGTGACGATCAACCGTCCGCCGCGCGACGGCCACATGGCGTTCGTGCGCTCGCCGGACGGGATCTCCGTCGAGCTGCTGCAGGACGGCAGCCTGCCGCCGGCCGAGCCCTGGGCTTCGATGCCCAATACCGGCGCCTGGTAGGCGCCGGGCTAGACGAGACGCGCGCGGGCCAGGTCTTCCAGCCTCCGGACCGGCGCGTCGGCGATGGCCTTCCAGATCACTCGCGCCAGCTCCACGCGATAGGCGGTCTTGTAGCCGGTGACGAACGGCGAGCGCGCGCCGCCGGGCGCTTCGGTGTTCAACGCCTCGGCCAGCGCCTGGCGCACCTTGCGCGCCTGGGCGTCGAACGCGCCGGGGCCGGGCAGGGAGATCAGCCGGTCGACTTCCAGGCCGGCATGCACCGCCGTCGCCACCAGCGCGGGAAACGCGGATAGGTCGGAGGGCGCGAAGGCGCACATCCTGAAGCTGGGCTTCGTGGTGTTCGCCCCAATCTTCTCGCCGGTCAGTTGGAAATCCAGGATCGCGGCGACACGGTTCAGCGTCTCCGGCCAGTGATCGTCAGCATTCGCCATTTACTTGTAGCCCCCTGGGGGCTCCCGATAGCCGGGTTCATTGTGCGAGGAAAGCACTCCCAGCGCGAACTTCACATTTTGGGTAGAGTTCGGCCCTGGAAAAGCGTCGAGCGAGACGCCAAATCCTGGCGGCTCCGACCCGGAGCGAACACGAGGTTCACCGCATGTCGGATCTGTCCGCCTTCCCGATCACCCGTCGCTGGCCCGCCCAGCATCCCGACCGGATCCAGCTCTATTCTCTGCCGACGCCCAACGGCGTGAAGGTCTCGATCATGCTGGAGGAGACGGGGCTGGCCTACGAGCCGCACCTGATCGACATCGGCAAGAACGAAACCTGGGAGCCCGAATACCTGTCGCTGAATCCGAACGGCAAGATTCCGGCGATCCTGGATCCCAACGGTCCTGACGGGAAGCCGCTGGCCCTGTTCGAATCCGGCGCGATCCTCGTCTATCTGGCCGACAAGAGCGGCAAGTTCCTGCCGACGGATCCCGCCGCCCGCTACGAAACCCTGCAGTGGGTCTTCTTTCAGATGGCCGCCATCGGCCCGATGTTCGGCCAGCTGGGCTTCTTCCATAAGTTCGCGGGCAAGGACTACGAGGACAAGCGTCCGCGCGACCGCTACGCCGCCGAATCAAAGCGCCTGCTGGGCGTGCTGGAAGGCCGACTCGCCGACCGTTCGTGGATCATGGGCGACGACTACACGATCGCCGATATCGCCACGCTGGGCTGGGTGCGCAATTTGGTTGGCTTCTATGGCGCGGGCGATCTGGTCGACTACGCGGCCCTCAAGCACGTGCCGCGCTGGCTGGAGCAGGGTTTGGCGCGTCCGGCCGTGCAGCGCGGCCTCGACATTCCCAAGCGCGGGTGAGGCGAGGGCGCCTGCGACCTTTTCGCCCCGGCGTTAAGAATTAAGGTCTGATTAACCATAATTCCCCGACCCTGTGCGCGTCTTCTTTGGAAGGCGCACCACCATCACTGACTTTCCACAGCCCGGTCTCGTACCGGGCTGTTTTTTTGGAATAAGGCGCTTGCATCGCCGCGGGGAGGCGGCTATCACGCGGCCTCTTCTGAGAGCGACCTGTTCCGCGGTAGCTCAGTGGTAGAGCAGCCGGCTGTTAACCGGCTGGTCGTAGGTTCGAATCCTACCCGCGGAGCCACTCTTCTTTTTCGCCTTCCGGAAGTTTTCCCGCATTCGAAACGACCTCGACTCTCGTCGCGCGTCCGCGTGCATTTGTCTCAAATCTGACGGCCGTCGGCGCTTGCATCGACTCTGCGCGGCGGCTATCTAGCCGCCTCTCTTGAGAGCGACCTGTTCCGCGGTAGCTCAGTGGTAGAGCAGCCGGCTGTTAACCGGCTGGTCGTAGGTTCGAATCCTACCCGCGGAGCCACTTCAGAATTAGCCCGGTTATTGAAGGCTAAGCCGCATCTTCAATCTCGAAATCCTACTATGCACTCGCTAGATTCGCGTTGTGGCATGAGGGAGCTTCGCTGTGAGCAATGATGTGTCAGCGAAGAGGGCCGAACTGGTCACGGTGCTTGGCTCGCAAGCGGCCGATTGGGGGCCGAAGGTCTTCAAGGTTCTTGCTGGTTCTCTAGGCATGGGAGCATTGGCCGACGCTCTGATCGAGACTCTGCCTGGCCAGCGGATCGATCGTGTGGAGAGCGTGGTCAGGGCCCTTCACGATGGACTCGCCGCCACCGAACGATCGCTTGATGAAGTGGTCGCGATAATCAAGTCGCCCAATAGGCCAGAGGCAGTCGCGTTGATTGTCGATGGAATCGTGCACGCTGCTGAGGCAACGGGGAAAGAGCGACTGGAGCGCATTGCGTGCGTGATGGTCAACGGCTTGGCGTCGGACGAAATGACAAGCATCAATGCAAGGAGAGCGTTGCGCACTTTGGCATTGATAGATGACGCAGAGGTTCAAGTCCTAGCTCTGGCCGAACAGCATGGCCGCCTGGACTACCTATTTGACGACAGTTCTGCTGCGCGTGACGCCGGGCCAGATCACCTCATCCTTTCTGGAGGGGAAATTGCGCCTCCACCGTTGCCGGCAGTCCTTGCCGCTTGGCCGAAAACAACGCTCCATTTAGCGCTATCCAGACTTGTGGGATTTGGGCTGATGGAAGTCAGCCGACCTTATGCTGTCCTGGGGGAAAAGACAGCGCAAACCTATTCTGTGTCGCCTGGCGGAAGTGCGCTTTTGGCCCTTGCAGGCTAAGTTGGCTGAGCAGGTCAATTCTACCGCCGTCGCGGAGCCACTCCCCTTATTCCCAGACCGGTTTTGACCGGATCGTCAGCGGGACGCCGCCCTCGGCGTGGACCGTGACGCGATCACCTTGCCGCTGGAACGTCAGGTCAACGGTTTCGGCCCCGACGCGCAGGTGCTCGACCCGCAGACGGTCGATACCGATCGGCAGGCGCGGATCGACCAGGACGATCTCGCCGCGATTGGCGTCGATTGAGACGCCCAGGCACGCCTGCAGCATCATGAACACCGAGCCCGCGGCCCAGGCCTGGGGCAGACAGGCGACTGGATAGGCGACCGGCGGCTCGCCCGGCGAGCGGGGGAAGCCGCAGAACAGCTCGGGCAGGCGCATGCCCATCCGGCTGGCGGTCTCGAACAGATCCGCCGTCAGCTTCACCACCCCATCGCGTTCGCCGTAGCGCGACAGACCCATCACGCAGAGGGCGGTGTCGTGCGGCCAGACCGAGCCGTTGTGATAGCTGATCGGATTGAACCGGGCCTCGCCGGCGGCCAGCGTCCGCAGGCCCCAGCCGGAATTGAACGCGGCCGACAACAGCTGGTCCGAGACCTTGCGCGCGCGTTCCGGCGTGGGCAGGCCGCAGAACAGCAAGTGTCCGGGATTGGACGACAGGACGCGGCAGAGTTGGCCCTGACCGTCGACGGCGATGCCGTAATAGCCGCGCTCGTCCATCCAGAAGAGGGTTTCGACCTTCTGACGCAGCCGTTCGGCCTTCTGGCGCCAGAGCGCCGCCTGGCCGATCTCGCTTCGGCGTTCCGCCAGACGCGCCATGCCGCGATAGGCCGCGAAGGCGTAGCCCTGCACCTCGACCAGGGCGATCGGGCCGGACGGATAGCGGCCGTCGGCGTGGAACACCGAGTCCTCGCTGTCCTTCCAGCCCTGGTTGGAGAGGCCGCTGTCTTGGCCGCGCGCATAGTCGATCAGCCCGTCGCCGTCGCTGTCGCCGTCATGCTCGATCCAGTGCATGGCGCGCTCCAAGGCGGGCCACAGTTCGTCGATCAGCCGGTCGTCGCCGGTGCGGGCCTGGTAGGCGTCGGCCAGGGCCACGAACAGCGGGGTGGTGTCAACGCTGCCGTAGTAGCGGCCGAAAGGCACTTCGCCGAGCGCCGGCATCTCGCCCTTGCGGGTCTCGTGCATGATCTTGCCCGGCGCGCTGTCGCGGAAGGCCGAACGCTCCTGGGCCTGGTGCGCCGCCAGATAGCGCAGCACGCCCTTGGCCAGGGAGGGCTCGAACCACAGGATCTGCCAGGCGGTGATGATCGCGTCACGGCCGAAGGCGGTCGAGAACCAGGGGATGCCGGCGTAGGGGTAGGGGCCGGTCTCCATCCGCGTGGTCAGCAGCGCCAGGTCCGACCGCGACTTGCCCAGCCACTCGTTGAACAGCCGGCCCGAGCTTCTGAGCCGCGCGCCATGGCGACGGCGCGCGCGCATGTCCCAGCGCGCGCGGGCGGCGGCGTCGCGGAAACGCTCGCGGCTGGGGACGTGCCCATCGACCGCGCCGATCTCGACATAGAGCTCGGTCACGCCCTCGGCTTGCAGGCTGAACATGAACTCGGCCTTGTGGGCGCTGAGGCGATAGGGGGCGTCTGAGAAGGCGATGAAGGACGAGCGCTCCACGCCGTCCAGGCCTAGATAGCTGTAGGCGACGCGGCGGCCGCCGACATGCGGCGGGCCCTTGACGCCGCGCCGCGCCCGCTTGGTCCCGCGCACCTCGAACATGTCGCGAAAATCGGCGTCGAACTCGATCGCCATCGGCAGCAGCACGAGGTCGCGGCTGTAGTTCACGCAACGAATGCGCTCGTAGAGGCGCTCGCCCCACAGGAAGCGCTTGCGCTCGATGTGCAGCACGCCGGGCGGCCCCATCGGACCGCCGGGATAGGGCAGGGCCTGGTTGGTGGCGTTGCAGGTAAAGAAGACGTTGTCGTGAGCGACCGCGGCCGACAGCAGGGACGGCGCGTGGCCGCCCAGCGTCAGGCGATAGAAGGACAGGATCCGCGTGTCGTTGTGGAAAAGGCCGTCGCCCTGTCCGGCGATGTCGCCGAACTGGTCGGCGACGATGAAGGTGTCCTTGTCCTTCAGGGCATAGAGATTCTGCGGCGCACGGACTTCCGCCGTCACACCGTAATCGACCGGCGCCTCGATGGCCGGTGCGAGACTCTCCATGGCCCCTCCTTCATGTCATGCGCTCGCGGCGAGCTCGACCAAGGACGGGTAGACAGCGGCGCCGTCGCGCAGCTGTTCGTAGAGCGCCACGTAACGTCGAGCCATCGCCTCGGACGAGAACCGATGTTCGAAACGCTGCCGCACCGCTTTTCGATCCAAGCTTTCGACCTGTTTGATCGCTTCGAGCGCCTGGTCGTCGTCATCGACGATGAAGCCCGTGACGCCGTGATCGATCACCTCGGGCACCGAGCCGCAAGCGTAGGCGACCACGGGCGTGCCGCAGGCCATGGCCTCGATCATCACCAGGCCGAAGGGTTCGGGCCAGTCGATCGGGAAGAGCAGGGCGTCCGCGCCGCCCAGGAAGGCCGACTTCTCGCTGTCGCCGATCTCGCCGACGAACTCGATCAGCGGCTCGCCCAGGATCATCGGGGCGATCTTGTCCTCGAAATAGGCGCGGTCGGCGGCGTCGACCTTGGCGGCGATCTTCAGGCGCTTGCCCAGCCGTTTGGCCAGCATGATCGCCCGGTCGGGCCGTTTCTCCGGCGAGATGCGGCCCAGGAAGGCCAGGTAGCCGTCGCTCTTTTCGGAGAAGCGATAGATGTCGGCGTTCATGCCGTGGTGCACCGTGCCGGCCCAGTTGGCGAACGACAGGGGGCGGCGCTGGTCGTCGCTGATCGAGACCAGCGGGAACTGCGGCCAGCGCTTGTACACGGCCGGCAGGTCTTTCAGGTCCAGGCGACCGTGCAGCGTGGTCAGGGTGTTCTGGGCCTGATCCGCGAAGAACGGAAAGTGGATCATGTCGGTGTGGAAGTGGATGACGTCGAACTCGCTCGCCATCGCGCGAACCTCGGCGAGCTGCGCCATGTGCGCCGCCAAGTCCGACTTCAGCGGCGCGGGGTCCAGTCTGATCGCCTGATCGCGCACCGCGACCAGCTTGGCCTTGGTCTGGGCTTCGGCGCTGGCGAACAGGGTGACGTCGTGACCAAGATCGACCAGGGCGTCGGTCAGGTGAGCGACGACGCGCTCGGTGCCGCCGTACAGGCGCGGCGGAACGGCCTCGTAGAGGGGCGTGATCTGGGCGATCTTCATGCGGCGGACCTTGGGGCGAGGAACTGGGAGCGGTGCTGGACCGCACCAACTGAGTTCCGAAACGCGCCTTTTGTTCCGCCTGTTCGCCTTTGTATGGCCTTGCCGCGCCGCGCCTACTGAGCCGAGGTGTGACGCGTCATGCGCGCCAAGCGTTCCTCGCGTTCAAGACGTTCACGCTCCAGGCGCAGGTCTCGCCTATGCCGCCGCCAGCGACCATAGGCCTTTCGCGCCGCGGTGTTCATGCGCGGCAGGAAATAGATCACCACAAGCGCTGCGATCGCTCCGACGACCACGACATTCGCGTTAAGCATGGCAACAACCTCACGAAGCCGAAATGTTCGGGCTTCCCCCCTAAGGTGAGCACCAACGGTAGAGCTATCTTTACCATAAATCCGCGGCGATCAATCGCGCTCGCGTGACAAGGGACACCGAGCGCCCCAAACGGCGTTGTTTTGCTCTTTCCTTGATCCTCGCGGGTCTGGTTGGCGCTTTTAAGGCCTCCGCCAACGGCGTTTAAACCCATTCGCGCCAAGCGATCGCATTGCGTTCAGGCGATCGGCGGACCTATAAGCCTGCTCGAAAGTCCAGTCCTTCGAGGGATTCCATGAGCACCGACTTCGCCGCCGCGCGGCTGAACATGGTCGAGAGCCAGATTCGCACCGCCGACGTCACCGACCTGCCGCTGCAGGACGCCCTGCGGGTGACGCCGCGCGAGGCGGTGGTCCCCGCCGCGAAGGCCTATCTGGCCTATGCCGACGCCGACATCGAATACGCGCCGGGCCGCTGGCTGCTGCGTCCGCGCGAAGTGGGCAAGCTGCTGCAGAACCTGAAGCCGCGCGAAGGCGAGAAGGCCCTGGCGATCGCCGCGCCCTACGCCGCCGCCGTGCTGGAGAATATGGGTCTCTCGGTCACGCGCCTGGAAGGCGACGACCTGAAGGCCGTGCCGGGCGGCGACTACGACGTCATCATTTGCGAAGGCGCCGTCGCCGTCGCGCCGAAGAGCTGGCAGGACGCCCTGGCCGTCGGCGGCCGCCTCGGCGTCATCGAGCGCACCGGCCCGGTCGGCCGCGCCGTCATCTACGTGCGCGCCGAGGACGGCGTGGGTCGTCGTCAGGCCTTTGACGCCTCGCCGCCGATCCTGGCGGGCTTCGAGGTCGAGGTCGGCTTCAGCTTCTAAGCTTTCGCGTGGGCGGGCGTCGCAGCGTCCGCGTGAAAAAAGCTTAACTAGCGACGGCTGGCGGTCCGACTTACACGCCTCATAGTGTGGTACGCGAGCTTCGCGTGATTGGGGATAGAACCTAGATGTCGAACCGTCGACGGGCCGGATTGCTGGCCGCCGCTTGCAGCGCCGGCCTGATGGCGGGCGTGTTTTCCGCCGCTCACGCCGAAACCCTGGCCGACGCCATCGCTCTGGCCTACCAGACCAACCCGACCCTGCAGCAGCAGCGGGCCAGCACCCGCATCACGGACGAGGGCGTGGTTCAGGCCAAGACCGGCTTCCGCCCAACGGTCGGCGGCGAGCTGGACGTGACCGGTTCGAAGACCAGCCCGGACACGGGCGCGGACGTGAAGGCCTCGGGCAGCAGCGCGACGCTGTCGATCAGCCAGCCGCTTTATACGGGCGGTCGCGCCAGCGCCAACCTCAGCGCCGCCGAGGCCGACGTGCTGGCCGCGCGGGAGAACCTGCGCTCGGTCGAGCAGAGCGTGCTGGTCAATGTCGTCCAGGCCTATGTCGACGTCCGCCGCGACCAGGAGCGCCTGCGCATCGCCAAGGAGAACGTCGCGGTCCTGCAGCGCCAGCTCGATGAATCCAACGCCCGCTTCGACGTGGGCGAGATCACCCGCACCGACGTCGCCCAGTCGCAGGCCCGCCTGGCCGCCGCCAAGGCCGGCCTGTCGTCGGCCCAGGCCCAGCTGGAAGTCAGCCGCGCGGCCTACGCCGCCGTGGTCGGCCAGACGCCGGGCGAACTGGCGCCGGAGCCGAGCCTCGCGACTCTGTTGCCCGCCTCGGTCGATCAGGCCTTCGAAGCCGCCCAGACCGCCAATCCCGGCGTGACCTCGGCCCGCTACAGCGAAGAGGCCGCCGCCGCGCGCGTCGCCGTCGCCAAGGCCGGCTATCGTCCGACCGTCTCGGCCCGCGCCTCGCTGGGCTACGCCGCCGACAAGCGCTCGGGCGTCGGCAGCCAGTTCGACGACTATGACCGCACGGTCTCGGGCGCGATCACGGCGTCGATCCCGATCTTCACGGGCGGCCTGACGACCTCGCAGGTGCGCGCCGCCACCGAGCGCGAGAACGCCGCCCGCAGCGCCACCGAGAGCGCCAAGCGCACCGCGATCCAGCAGGTCTCCAACGCCTGGAGCAACCTCCTGGCCTCGCGCGCCAACCTGATTTCGAACGAAGAGCAGGTCCGCGCCACGCGGATCGCCTTCGAAGGCGTGCGCCAGGAGCAGCAGGTTGGTCTGCGCACGACGCTGGACGTTCTGAACGCCCAGCTCGAACTGTCGAACGCCGAGCTGGCCCTGGTCGGCGCGCGTCGCGACGAATATGTCGCCAGCGCCGTGGTCCTGCAGGCCATGGGGCAGCTGGGCGTCAACAAGCTGTCGGCGAGCACGACGGCCTATGATCCGAAGACCTCGTACAACCGCGTGACGCACAGCGTCGGCTGGGTTCCGTGGGAGCCGGTGGTGCAAGCCGTCGACAAGGTGGGCGCGCCGTCGGCAAAAGCTCAAAGTGGGGCGAAATAGACACGGCCGGCCCGCGTCGTTTCAGCCCACAGCTTATCCTTAAGCTTGCTTAACCTGCTCAAGTCTGCACCATCGCGGTTTAACGCGCCGCAACGCGCGTACAGATTCGTATTTCTTACGACGGCCCCCGCACATGTCCGATCAGAGCTCTCAAGAACCTACGATGGAGGAAATCCTCGCCTCCATCCGGCGCATCATCTCCGAAGATGACGCGCCGGCGGAGCCTGCGGCCGAGGAGGCCCCCGCGCCCGAACCGGAGCCGGAGCCTCTGCTGGAGTCCGAGCCGGAAGTCGGTATGGATTTCGCGGCCGGAAGCGATGGCGAAGACGTTCTTGAACTGACCGATCCGATCGAGCCCGAGGCCGAGTTCGGCGCCGAGCCGCCGCTTGAGACGGTCGGCGACATCGACGTCTATTCGCCGCCCCCGCCGGAGCCTGAACCGACCCCGTCCGCGGCGCCGACGTTCAACCGCGATGAGGCCGCTGACAATCTCGTTGGCGAGACGGCCGCTTCGGCCGCCGCCTCGGCGTTCGGCAGCCTGAGCTCGGCCCTGCTGATGCCCAAGGACGGCCGCACGCTGGAGGACGTCGTACGCGAGTTGCTGCGTCCGCTGCTCAAGGAGTGGCTGGACCAGAACCTGCCGCGCATCGTCGAGACCAAGGTCGAGGAAGAAGTCCAGCGCATCGCTCGCGGTCGCCCCTAGACGTCTTCCGAACTCCGAAAATCAAGGCGGTCGCCGCGGCGGCCGCCTTTTTCGTTGCGAAATACCCCACAAATCCAGGCCCCGCCGGTTCCCCGCGCGGGCCGCAGATGGCATATCCCCACCGCCATGCTCGAAAAGACCTTCGATCCCAAATCCGTCGAACCCCGCCTGTACGCCGCCTGGGAGGCCTCCGGGGCCTTCAAGCCCAGCGAGGATCCGAACGCCGAGCCGTTCGTCATCGTGATCCCGCCGCCGAACGTGACGGGGTCCTTGCACATCGGCCACGCGCTGAACAACACGCTGCAGGACGTGCTGACACGCTTCCACCGCATGCGCGGCAAGGCCGCCCTGTGGCTGCCGGGCACCGACCACGCGGGCATCGCCACGCAAATGGTTGTCGAGCGTCAGCTGGCCGCCGCCGGCAATATCGGCCGCCGCGACATGGGCCGCGACGCCTTCGTCGAGAAGGTCTGGGAATGGAAGGCCGAGAGCGGCGGGGCCATCACCAACCAGCTGCGTCGGCTTGGCGCGTCATGTGACTGGTCGCGCGAGCGCTTCACCCTGGATGAGGGCCTGTCGGCCGCTGTCCGCAAGGTGTTCGTCCAGCTCTACAAGCAGAACCTGCTTTATCGCGACAAGCGCCTGGTCAACTGGGACCCGCAGTTCCAGACCGCCATCTCCGACCTCGAGGTCGAGCAGAAGGAGGTCGACGGCGCCTATTGGCACTTCGCCTATCCGCTGGCCGACGGCGTCACCTACCAGCACCCGATCGCCTTCGATGAGGACGGCAAGCCGACCGAATACGAGACCCGCGACTACATCGTCGTGGCGACCACGCGTCCCGAGACGATGCTGGGCGACACCGGCGTCGCGGTTCACCCTGATGACGAGCGCTACAAGGGCCTGGTCGGCAAGTTCGTGACGCTGCCGATCGTCGGCCGCCGCATCCCGATCGTGGCCGACGACTACGCCGACCCGACCAAGGGCTCGGGCGCGGTGAAGATCACGCCCGCCCACGACTTCAACGACTTTGGCGTCGGCAAGCGCGCGGGCCTCGAAGCCATCAACATCCTGACGGTCGAGGCCAAGCTGAACGAGAACGTTCCGGCCGAGTACGTCGGCATGGACCGCTTCGTCGCGCGCAAGGCCATCGTCGCCCGCGCCGAGCAGGAGGGCTGGCTGAAGGAGATCGAGAAGACCAAGCACATGGTCCCGCACGGCGACCGTTCGGGCGTGGTCATCGAGCCCTTCCTGACCGACCAGTGGTACGTCGACGCCAAGACCCTGGCCCAGCCGGCGCTGAAGGCGGTCGAGAGCGGCGAGACGGTCTTCGAGCCCAAGCACTGGGAAAAGACCTACTTCGAATGGCTGCGCAACATCGAGCCGTGGTGCGTCTCGCGCCAGCTCTGGTGGGGCCATCGCATCCCGGCGTGGTTCGGTCCGGAAGGCTCGATCTTCGTCGAGGAGACCGAGGAAGCCGCCTACGCCGCCGCCCGCGCCCAGTACGGCAATGACGTCGTCCTGACCCAGGACGAAGACGTCCTCGACACGTGGTTCAGCTCGGCCCTGTGGCCGTTCTCGACCCTGGGCTGGCCCGAGAAGACCGCCGACCTCGCCAAGTTCTACCCGACCAGCACCCTGGTGACGGGCTTCGACATCATCTTCTTCTGGGTCGCCCGGATGATGATGATGGGCATCCACTTCATGGGCGAAGCCCCGTTCAAGCAGGTGTTCATCAACGCCCTCGTCCGTGACGAGAAGGGAGCCAAGATGAGCAAGTCCAAGGGCAACGTGATGGATCCGCTGATCCTGATCGACGAACTGGGCTGCGACGCGGTGCGCTTCACCCTGACGGCGATGTCGGGCCAGGCGCGCGACATCAAGCTCTCCAAGCAGCGCATCGAAGGCTATCGCAACTTCGGCACCAAGCTGTGGAACGCCTCGCGCTTCGCCCAGATGAACGAGTGCGTCCGCGTCGAGGGCTTCGACCCGGCCACCGTCCAGCAGCCGATCAACAAATGGATCCGCGGCGAGACGGTCAAGACCGTGGCCGAAGTCACCAAGGCCCTGGAGGCCCCGTCATTCGACGAGGCGGCCGGGGCTCTGTACCGCTTCGTCTGGAACGTCTTCTGCGACTGGTACCTGGAGCTGGCCAAGCCGATCCTGAACGGCGACGACGCGGCGGCCAAGGCCGAGACCCGCGCCACCGCCGCCTGGGCGCTGGACGTGATCCTGAAGCTCTTGCACCCGGTGATGCCGTTCATCACCGAGGAGCTGTGGCAGAAGACCGCCGAGTTTGTCGGCCCGGCTCGTGACACCATGCTGATCTCGGCGAAGTGGCCCGAGCTGCCCGCCGACTGGATCGACGCGGAAGCCGAGGCCGAGATCGGCTGGCTGGTCGAGACCGTGGGCGAAATCCGCTCGATCCGCGCCGAGATGAACGTGCCGCCGTCCGCCAAGCCGGCGCTGACCATTGTCGGCGCGGGTCCGGAGACCAAGGCCCGCCTGGCGCGCCATCGCGACCTGCTGCTGACGCTCGCGCGCCTCGACAGCGCCCGCGAGGCGGAAGCCGCCCCGGCCGGCTCGGTCCCGATCGTGATGGGCGAGGCCACCGGCGCCCTGGCCATCGCCGAGTTCATCGACCTGGCCGCCGAGAAGGCCCGCCTGACCAAGGAGATCGCCGGCCACGTCGGCGAGATCGAGAAGACCCAGAAGAAGCTCGGCAACCCCGACTTCCTGGCCCGCGCCAAGGAAGAGGTCGTCGAGGAGAACCGCGAGCGCCTCGCCGAGGCGCAAGCCGCCAAGGCCAAGCTGGAAGCCGCGCTCAGCCGTCTGGAGTCGGTGGGCTAGGGGGTAAGTTGCTCCCCCGCGCTGCGGGGGAGCTGTCACGAAGTGACTGAGGGGGCGTACCGGAAGTCGGCGGCGCTGGCCCCCTCCGGCCCTCTGGGCCACCTCCCCCGCGCTGCGGGGGAGGATCTAACTTATCAATGATCCCCTAGCGTCAAACGTACGTTTGCATCCGGCTTCCGGCTGTGCTCTCTGGGCGGGAAACGCGCTCGATCGACAAGGGCGCGACCTACCGGGAGAGAGTAAGCATCATGACCCAGGCCGCCGCTTCCAAGCCCACTCCGTGGCCCGCCATGTCGGTCCAGCAAGCCTATGCGCTGATCACCCAGCCGGGCACGCCGGGCGAGATGGAAGAGGTCGAGATCCGCGGCGTGAAGACCCGGGTCTGGAAGAACTGCCCGCCGACCCTGCGCGAGACCCTGCTGATGGGGCGCAGCCACGGCGAGAAGATCTTCATGGTCCACGAGGATGAGCGAGTCAGCTTCGAGGCCTTCTACCGCGCCGTCACCCACATGGCCGCCGAGTTGCAGGCCTTCGGCGTGCAAAAGGGCGATCGGGTCGCGATCGTGATGCGCAACGTGCCCGAATGGCCGGTGGCCTTCTATGCGGGCCTGGTGCTGGGGGCGATCGTCACGCCTCTGAACGCCTGGTGGACGGGCCCGGAGCTGGAATACGGCCTGATCGACTCCGGCGCCAAGGTCGCGATCGTCGACGTCGAACGCTACGAGCGCCTGACCGAACACCTGCACAACTGTCCCGAGCTGCGGCGCGTCTATGTCAGCCGCTCGCCCGAAGAGATCAGCCATCCCTACGTCGTCCATCTGGAAGCCATTATCGGCGGGCCCAACGATTGGGCGGCGCTGGAGCCCAAGCCGCTGCCGACGGTGGATATCGCGGCAGACGACGACGCGACGATCTTCTACACCTCGGGCACGACGGGTAAGCCCAAGGGCGCGATCGCCACCCACCGCAACATCAACAGCAACATCTTCGCCGCCGCCGCCGCGTCCGCGCGCGCCTTCCTGCGCCGGGGTGAAATACCGCCCCAGCCCGATCCGGCCGCGCCGCAGAAGGGGGCGCTTCTGTCGGTGCCGTTCTTCCACGCCACCGGCTGCTTCGCCGTGCTGAACCCGTCGCTGTTCGCCGGCGCCAAGCTGGCGATGATGCGCAAGTGGGATCCCGAGCGCGCCATGCAGGTGATCCAGGACGAAAAGCTGACCCAGATGGGCGGCGTGCCGACCATCGCCTGGCAGATCATCGAGCACCCGAACCGCGACAAGTACGACCTCTCCTCAATCGAGGCCGTGGCCTATGGCGGCGCGCCGTCCGCGCCGGAACTGGTCCGCAAGATCAAGGAAATCTGGCCGAAGTCCTCGCCCGGCAACGGCTGGGGCATGACCGAAACCTCGGCCACGGCGACCAGCAACTCGGCGGAAGACTACGAGAACCGCCCCGACAGCTGCGGCCCCGCCGTGCCGGTCACGGACCTCAAGATCATGACCGTCGAGGCGCCGTATCGCGAGCTGCCGATCGGCGAGGTCGGCGAACTGTGGTGCAAGGGCCCGCAGGTCGTGCGCGGCTACTGGAACAAGCCCGAAGCCACCGCCCAGACCTTCGTCGACGGCTGGGTGCGGACCGGGGACCTCGCGCGCCTCGACGCCGAGGGCTTCTGCTTCATCATCGACCGCGCCAAGGACATGCTGATCCGCGGCGGTGAGAACATCTACTGCATCGAGGTCGAGAACTGCCTCTACGACCACCCGGCGATCATGGACGCGGCCCTGGTCGGCATCCCGCACAAGACCCTGGGCGAGGAGCCGGCGGCGGTCGTCACGCTGAAGCCGGGCGCCCAGGCGACCGAGGCCGAGCTGCGCGCCTTCGTCGCCGATCGTCTGGCCGCCTTCAAGGTGCCGGTGAAGGTGGTGTTCTGGCCCGAGACCTTGCCGCGCAACGCCAATGGCAAGATCATGAAGAACGAGCTGAAGAAGGTGTTCGTGGAGGGGTGATCCGCCCCTCGTCGGAGGGATGACGATGGTCCAGTCCAAGGCGGCGAACGTCGACGACTTCCTGGCGGAGGTCCCGCCGGATCGCCGCCCGGCGTTGGACCGCCTCCGGGGCCTCTGCCGCGAGCGCTTCGGCGCCGAGCGCGAGCTCATGGCGTTCGGTATGCCGGGCTATGGCGATCCCAAGGCGCCGCTGGTCTCTTTCAACAGCCAGAAGCATTACATCGCGCTCTATGTCGGGCGAGCGGCGCTGGACGCCTTCCCGGAGCGCATGGCGGGCGTCGATCGCGGCGGCGGCTGCGCACGCTGGAAGAAGGCCGAGGCGATCGACTTCGACCTCGTCGCCGACTTGCTGGATCACGTCCGCGAGCACGGCCGCGGCGCCTGTTAGGGCGGCCGTCCCGGCGCGAGCCGGAACGGCGCTCCTTTACGCCTAGGCGCTGACCGGCGGACGCCTGTGCGCCCACGGCTGGGCCTGTTCCAGCTGATAGGCCAGGCCCAGCAGCGTGGCTTCGTCGCCAGCCCGGCCCGCGAACTGGACGCCGACTGGCAGGCCGCCGGCCGTCCAGTGCAGCGGCACGCTCATGGCGGGCGCGCCGGCGACGTTCTGGACCGGGGTGTAGCCTACATAGGCCATCAGCCGCGCCTGCAGCTCCTCGAACGGAACCCAGCCGGCGACATAGCCCAGCTCGACCGGCGGCTTGCCCAGCACCGGCGACAGGATGACGTCGTACTTGGTCAGCCAGGCGTCATAGGCGCCGATCATGGCGTTCAGGCGCTTCATGGCGGCGGGCAGGGCGTCCTTGGGCAGCTTGCCGACCAGTTCGGCCATGCCCAGGGTGAAGGGCTCCAGCACCGTGGCGTCAGGCTTGCGGCCCATGGCCTTGGTGACGCCCGCGACCAGCTCGGCCGCGCCGCTGGCCCACAGCACGGTGAAGTCCTGGCCGAATTGCGCGCCATCGACGGGCAGGGCGGTCGGCTCGACCCGGTGGCCCAGGTCCTTCAGCAGCTTGGCGGCGTTCTCGACCGCGGTCCGCACTTCTGGGTCGGGGGCGAGGCCCGTGCCGCCGTTCATCACCAGGCCGATTTTCAGCTTCTTCTTCAGCGGCTGGCCGATCATGCCGATCGGCTTGAACGGCGCGCCGGCGTCGGTGCGCTCGGTCGCGGCGAACATCGCCGCCGAGTCGCGGACGCTGTGGGCCAGGACGTGCGAGACCGACAGGTCGATGCCCCAGCTGCTGGGACGGTTGGGGATCATCCGGCCGCGCGAGGGCTTGAGGCCAAACAGGCCGCAATTGGCCGAGGGGATCCGGATCGAGCCGCCGCCGTCGCTGGCGTGGGCGATGGCCACCATGCCGGACGCCACGGCCGCGGCCGCCCCGCCGGACGATCCGCCCGAAGAGTGCTGGGTGTTCCAGGGATTGCGCGTGGGCAGGAAGCCCATCGGCTCGGTCGTCGGCAGGAAGCCGTATTCCGGCGTCGCCGACTTGCCCAAGGTGATCAGGCCCGCCGCGTCGAAGGCGTCGATATAGGCCGTCTGCTCCTTCTCAGGCTTGGCGCCGAGGCTGACGCGGGTGCCGTAGCGGGTGGGCAGGCCCTTGTAGGGGTCCAGGTCCTTGACCAGGAACGGCACGCCCGCGAATGGGCCGGAGAGCTTACCGGTCTTGGCCTTGTCCAGGGCGCGCTCGAAGTCCGAGGCGACCAGGGCCTGCACCTGCGGCTGCAGCGTCTCGATCCGCTGGATCGCCGCCTCGACCAGTTCGGCGGCGCTGACCTCCTTGCGGCTGACCCGGCCGGCCAGTTCGGTGGCGTCGGGCGTCCACGGCGCGGGGGCGGCGGACGACTTTGGCTTGGCGAAGGCCGAAGGGGCGGCCGCGATGGCGGCGGTGGCGGCCAGAAGACCGCGACGGCTGAAACGCATGGATGGTTCACTCCCATTGGCCGGCGTCTGACGCGCCGGTGATCGACGTTAAGTTGACCCGGAAGAGACCTTGGCCGCAAGCCCGTGCTACATCGCCGCTTTGGGTTTTGGGGAGTCGTCGTGGCCCGCAAGCGCATCGATCAGCTGCTCGTCGAGCGGGGCGTCTTCGACAGCCGCGCCAAGGCTCGCGCGGCCGTCGAGGCCGGGCGCGTGACGGTGGCGGGCAAGGCGGTCGCCAAGCCCTCGGAAAGCGTCGACGAGGACGCCGAGATCGTCGCCGAGGCCGCTCATCCCTGGGTGGGACGTGGCGCGCTGAAGCTGGTCCACGCGCTGGACCTCTGGCCGATCGCGGTCGAGGGCCGGATCGCGGCGGACATCGGCGCCTCCACCGGCGGCTTCACCGAGGTTCTGCTATCGCGCGGGGCGGCCAAGGTGTTCGCCGTGGATGTCGGGCGCGATCAGCTTCACGCCAAGCTCAAGGCCGATGATCGGGTTCTGGGCCTGTCCGGCGTCGACGCGCGGGCGCTGGACGCCGACACGATCCCGGAAGCGCCAATGCTGGTCGTCAGCGACGTCAGCTTCATCTCGCTGACCAAGGCCCTGCCGGCGGCGCTGGGGCTGGCCGCCTCAGGCGCGGACCTGGTGGCGCTGATCAAGCCGCAGTTCGAGGCCGGGCGTGACCATGTCGGCAAGGGCGGGCTGGTTAAGGACCCCGAGGTGATCGCCCGTGTCGAGCGCGAGATCGTCGACTTTCTGGAAAGCGCGGGTTGGTCCGTGAAGGGTCTCGCCGAAAGCCCGATCACCGGTGGCGAGGGCCAGGTCGAGCGCCTGGTCTGGGCCCTCAAGCGCTAAAAGCAAATCGGCCGCCCCCAAAGGAGCGGCCGATCGTCTTCCACAAGACAGTCTTCCAAAATATTGAGGGTCGTCTAGTCGACGACCTGATACTTGCCGTTGGCGTCGGGGCAGACGCGCACGAAGCGCTTCTGGACGCGGCCGTCGGGCAAGTAGATCGGGCTTTCGGCCAAGGTACAGCCGTTGATGTCGGCCTTCGGGCGGTCGGCGACGCGATAACCCTCGTGGCGCTCGTAGCTGCGCTCGTAATAGCTGTCGCGCTCGGCGTCGCGGCGGGCGTCTTCATACGAGGACGGCGGAGGCGGCGGCGGCTCGTTATAGGCCACCGGCGGCGGGGGAGGCGGCGGTGGCGGAGCGCGGCCCGGCGTACAGGCGGCCGAGTTCTTGCCGACGTTCGTGCCGATCACCGCGCCCAGTAGGCCGCCCAGGACAGCGCCTTCGGTGCGCGCGCCCTTGGCGGCGATGCCGCTGCCGATGGCCGCGCCGATGCCGGCGCCGGCCAAGCCGCCGCCCGTGCCGCGCTGCGTCGTCGAACGCTGGCACTCATCGTAATAGGGCCGCTGGTCATAGGCGCCGCCCGAGCCATAGGCCTGGGCCGAGGCCAGGGTCGGCGTAAGAACGCCGCAGACGAGGGCGAAGCTGACGCCCAGAACGGTCTTCATCTTGGTGGTCCTGCTCTTGGTGGCGGTCATGGTCATGAGAGAGCTTGTCAATTTGGGGGCGAAAGCCCGATCCGTTCGTTGGACAAGCTATGGCGTAGTCAACATGAACGACGCCTGACCGAGGTGTTCAGCTTCCTTCCCGCGCTGTATGGACGGCCTCTGCGCGCCGTCCTCGGCGCCGAAACGGATACGAAATGCGAGAACTGACGATCGACGCGGTCGGCGCCCAGGGCGACGGCCTCTCCCGCAATGCGGAGGGCAAGGGCGCGGCCTTCGTGCCCCTGACCCTGCCGGGCGAGCGGGTGCTGGCCAGGATGGAGGGCGCGCGCGGCGAGATCGCCGATATCCTCATCCCCAGTCCCGATCGCGTGACGCCGCCGTGCCGACACTTCGGAACCTGCGGCGGCTGCGCCCTGCAGCACTGGGCGGCGGAACCCTACCGCGCCTGGAAGGCCGAGCAGATCCGGATCCAGCTGTCGATGGAAGGGCTGGAGACCGAGATCCTGCCGACCTTCGCCGCCCCGCCGGCCTCGCGTCGCCGCGTGGCGCTGCATGCGCGCAAGGGGCCCAAGGGCGCCGGCGCGCTGCTGGGCTTCAAGGCGCGTCGCTCCTGGAACCTCGTGCCGATCGAGGAGTGCCCGGTCACTGATCCGCGCCTCGTCGCCGCCCTGCCGGCCCTGGCGCGCCTGGCCGAGCCGTTCCTGGAGCATCCCAAGTCCGCGCCGACCCTGCACGTGACCCTGACCGGCACCGGCCTCGACATCGACGTCACGGGCGTCGAGCGCAAGAGCGGCGGGTTGTCGGCCGACGCCCGCATGCGCGCGGCCATGGCGGCCAGCGAGGGCGACTTCGCGCGCGTCACCATGGCCGGCGAGACGGTTTATGGCGCGCGCCAGCCGCTGGTGAAGCTGGGCCCGGCGGTGGTGGCCCTGCCGCCGGGCGCCTTCCTGCAGGCCGTGCCGGCGGCCGAGCGCGCCATGGTCGACTTCGCCGTCGCACAGGCGCAGGGCGCGAGCCGCCTCGCGGATCTCTATTGCGGGGTCGGCACCTTCACCTTCCGTCTGGCCGAGATCGGCGCGGTGCACGCCGCCGAGATGAGCGCGCCGGCCATCGAAGCGCTCAAGGCCGCCATCGGCTCGACGCCGGGCCTGAAGCCCATTCAGGCCGAGGCGCGCGACCTGATCCGCCGGCCGGTGCTGAGCACCGAGCTCGCTAAGACCGACGTCGTGGTCATCGACCCGCCGCGCGCCGGCGCGGCCGAACAGACGGTCGAGATCGCCAAGTCCAAGGTCGCCAAGGTGATCAGCGTCTCGTGCAATCCGGCCACCTTCGCCAAGGACGCGCGCGCCCTGGTCGACGCCGGCTTCCGGCTGGAGAAGGTGCTGCCGGTCGACCAGTTCGTCTGGTCGCCGCACATCGAGTTGGTCGGCGTCTTCTCGCGCTGACGCCGAACCCCTGGTTTGCGTCCGCCGACCCGTCGGCTAAGCAAGGACAGGGAGCGGGGGCGGCGGTTTGCGAGCTTACCAAGCGGGACGACGGTTCGAGGCGCTGGACGGCCTGCGCGGCGTCGCGGCCGTCGGCGTCATGCTCTACCACGTTGGCGGCTGGACCGGCCGGCATGGCCTGGTCCCCCACGGCTATCTCGCGGTCGACTTCTTCTTCTGCCTGTCGGGCTTCGTCCTGGCCCACGCCTATGGCCGCCGTGAGATCGGTTGGCTGGGCTTCATGCGCCAGCGGCTGATCCGGCTGTGGCCGCTGATCGCCCTGACCATGCTGCTGGGCGCCACCGTCATCATCCAGCATCGCGAGCGGGTGCCGGGCTGGCTCGGCCTGGGCCTCCTGATGATCCCGCGCGTCTGGACCAGCGACGACGGCTTCTCACCGCTTTTTCCTTTGAATCCGCCGGCTTGGTCGCTGTTCTTCGAGCTGATCGTCGGCGCGGCCTGGTTCCCGATCCGGCGGCTGGGCGTCCTGGGGCATGTGCTGATGGTGGTGCTGCTGATCCCAGTCATGGCCTATGTCGCGCACGGCATGGGCGGGGTGCTGACGGGCTGGGATCGCGGCACCTTCGTGATCAGCTTCCTGCGCACGATCTTCGCCTTCCTGCTGGGCTGGGGCTGTTATCGGATACAGGCCTTCACGACCTGGAGCCTGCCCATCTGGGTCCTGGCCTTCGTGCTGGCGGCCGTGATGAGTTTTCCGTGGACGCCGTTGAATTGGCTCTACGATTTCGTCTGCGTGAGCGTGGTCTTTCCGCTGATGGTTCTGGCCGGAACGCGAGATCCGACGGGGTGGCTGGGCGCGCTGTGCCGGGTGTCGGGCGCGATCTCCTATCCGCTGTACGCGCTCCACTGGCTGGGCTGGGAGCTGATGCTGCGCGGCTTCCGGGCGATCGGCGGCAAGGGCTACCCGATTGGTTTCGCGCTGGTGGCCATCCCGGTGATCATCGCCGGCGCCTGGGCGGTGCTGAAGCTCTATGACGAGCCCGTGCGTCGTCGCCTGCGGGTTTGGCTAGAAAAGTCTGGGCCGATTGTCGGAAGCGGGCATAGTCGCTCGTCGTAGACGGGAACGAGGACCGCGCGATGCTCTACGCCATACTCTGCTATAACTATGAGGACGTCGTCTGCGCCTG
Organism: Caulobacter sp. X; assembly: GCF_002742635.1. Taxonomy (NCBI): domain Bacteria; kingdom Pseudomonadati; phylum Pseudomonadota; class Alphaproteobacteria; order Caulobacterales; family Caulobacteraceae; genus Caulobacter; species Caulobacter sp. X. The sequence continues at coordinate 1,875,848 of NZ_PEGF01000002.1, forward strand.
GTCCAAGGACGAGGAGGACGCGGTCATGGAGAAGCTGGGCGTCGTCCAGGAGCGCCTGGCGCGGGAGGGCAAGCTCGGCCCCGTCGCCCGCCTGATGCCCACGACCGCCGCCACGACCCTGCGCAAGGACCGCGATCCGCCGCTGGTGCTGGACGGTCCGTTCGCCGAGACCAAGGAGCAGTTGCTCGGCTTCTACGTCGTCGACTGCGACTCCCTCGACGATGCGCTGGAGGTCGCCAAGGACCTGGGTAAGGCCAATCCCGGCGGCTCTTACGAGATCCGGCCGATCGCGATGTTCAACCCCGGCGAGGCTGGCGCATGACCGACCTGGCCTGGATCGAGGGCGCGGTCGTCGCCGCTCGCCCCCAGGCCATGGCGGCGCTGCTGCGCTACTTCCGCGACATGGACGCGGCCGAGGAGGCGTTCCAGGACGCCTGCCTGCGGGCGCTGAAGGCCTGGCCCAGGAACGGCCCGCCGCGAGATCCGACGGCCTGGCTGATCATGGTCGGCCGCAACGCCGCTATCGACGCCGTCCGCAAGACCAGCCGCAACGCCCCGCTGCCGCCCGAGGAGCTGCTCTCGGATCTCGAGGACGCCGAGGCCGACGCGGCCGAGCGGCTGGATGGCTCGCACTATCGCGATGACGTCCTGCGCCTGCTGTTCATCTGCTGCCATCCCGACCTGCCGGCCACCCAGCAGATCGCGCTCGCCCTGCGCATCGTCTCGGGCCTCACCGTTCGCGAGATCGCCCGCGCTTTCCTGGTGGGCGAGGGCGCCATGGAGCAGCGGATCACCCGCGCCAAGGCCAGGATCGGCGCCGGCGACGCGCCGTTCGAGGCGCCGGGACCGGTGGAGCGCGCCCAGCGCTTCGCGGCCGTGGCGGCCATGATCTACCTCGTGTTCAACGAGGGCTATTCGGCCGGCCGCCGGGCGGCGGAAGCGCGCAGCGGGCTCTGCGACGAGGCGATCCGGCTGGCCCGTCTGCTGCTGCGGCTGTTCCCGGCCGAGCCGGAGATGATGGGCCTGACCGCCTTGCTTCTGCTGCAGCACGCCCGCGCCGAGGCGCGCTTCGCCGCCGACGGAACCGCCATCCTGCTTGAGGATCAGGATCGAAGCCTCTGGAATCGCAAGATGATCGGCGAGAGCCTCGCCCTGATCGACAAGGCCATGCTCAAGCGCGATCCCGGGCCGTACCAGGTGCAGGCCGCGATCGCCGCCCTGCATGCGCGGGCGGCGCGGCCCGAGGATACCGACTGGCGCGGCATCGACCAGCTCTACGCCACCCTGGAGATCATGCAGCCCTCGCCGGTGGTGACCCTGAACCGCGCGGTCGCGACGGCCAAGGTGCGCGGGCCCGAGGCCGCCCTGGCCATGGTCGAACCGTTGGGCGCGCGGCTGGACGGCTATTTCCACTATCACGGCGCGCGGGGGGCTTTCCTGCTGCAAGCCGGACGCCCTCGTGAGGCGCGTCAGGCGTTCGACCGCGCCATCGCCCTGGCCAACACCGCCGCGGAAGCCGCCAGCATCCGCCAGTATCTCGATCGCCTGGCGGCCGAGGCGGGCGCGTGAGTGCTCATTCAAATGTTCTTGAAATGTTCTCGTGACGTGACATGATCGCGTCATGGCTCAGGCGGCGAACATCAAGGGCGCGGTTCCCAATGGCCCCGTTCCCAGGGGGCGGGGCGCGCGCTCCAACCGGTCGGGACGTTTCGAGGCTTTGGAGCGTGAGGCCTTCGACGACGGCTGGGGCGAGGAGGAAGAGCCCAAGCAGCTGAAGACCGAGCTTCAGCCGATGAAGTCGCGGACGATCATCGCCCGCAACCAGAGCCCGGACGTCGGCTTCGACCGCTCGATCAATCCCTATCGCGGCTGCAGCCACGGCTGCATCTACTGCTATGCGCGGCCCAACCACGCCTATCTCGGCCTCTCACCGGGCCTGGACTTCGAGAGCAAGATCTTCTTCAAGCCGCACGCGGGCGAGCTGCTGGAAAAGGAGCTGGCCAAGCCCAGCTACACGCCCGCGACGATCCATATCGGCGGCGACACCGACCCTTATCAGCCGGACGAGAAACAGTTGCGGGTGACCCGGCAGGTGATCGACGTGCTGGAGCGCTACAGCCACCCGTTCACGATCATCACCAAGTCGGCGCTGATCCTGCGCGATCTGGACATCTATGCTCGGCTGGCCCAGCGGAAGCTGACGCGGGTGGCGATCTCGATCACGACCCTGGACCGCAAGCTGGCCCGCAGCATGGAGCCGCGCGCGGCCACGCCCGGCAAGCGGATCGAGGCGGTGCGGCGGCTGACCGAGGCGGGCGTGCCGGTGACGGTGATGTTCGCCCCGGCGATCCCCGGCCTCAACGACCACGAGGTGGAGGCGGTGCTGGAGGCCTCGGCCAAGGCTGGCGCGCGCGGCGCCGGCTATGTCGCCCTGCGCCTGCCGCGCGAGATCGCCCAGCTGTTCGAGGAGTGGCTGGAGACCGACCATCCCGACCGCGCGCGCCGGGTGATGTCGCTGGTGCGCCAGGTGCGGCGGGGCGAGACCTATCGCTCGGGCTGGGGCGAGCGGATGACCGGCGAGGGACCGGTCGCCGAGGTCCTGCGCCAGCGCTTCCACCTGGCGGTCAAGAAGTTCGGCCTGGACCAGCCTTGGGCGCCGCTGGACTGCGGCCAGTTCCAGCGGCCGGTGCTGGGCGGGGCGCAGATGGACTTGTTCGGCTAGGAGGGCGACGCTCGACAGGCCTTTGCGCTCAACACGCCTTCTAAGAACCCTGACTTCCTGGGCCTTGTGCCCAGGACCCATGGTGGCGGTGGGCTCTGACATCGAGGAGAACAGGAGCTGAGAGGCCAAGGTCCCTTTTCGAATGCAACGGCCACGGAACGATGGATCCTGGGCACAGGGCCCAGGAAGGCGGGTCTTACATGTCGATCCGGCCAAGGCTTGGCTTTGTCGCTTGACCCCGAGCGGCCCGCTGGCGAAGCAAGGGCATGATCTCCGTCGTGCTGCTCGCTTCCGAGGACCTGCCGGGTCTGGCCGCCCAGATGGCCATGCTGGTGCCCGCCGCCGTCGATGGCCTGGTCAAGGAGGTGATCGTCGTTGGTCAGTCCGCGCCAGGCGTCGAGGCCTTGGTCGAGGACAGTGGGGCTCGGTTGGTTTCCCTTGAGGGCGATGCGGCGGCCTGCTTCGCGGCGGGCGCGGCGGCGGCGCGCGGCGACTGGGTCCTGACCCTGCGCGCGGCGCCGGCCTTGCGCGAGGGCTGGCGCGAGCCGGTCGAGAAGCACCTGGCGGGAGGCGGCGGGACCGCGGCGGCTCTGGCCGCGCCGGGGGGGCTGTTCGCCAGGCCATTGCACGGGGTGCTCGTCCGGCGTCTCGACTGGCCGGCGAGCGGCGGCGGTGACGAGCGGGCGCTCGCCAAGGTGCTTAAAGCGCGGCGTCTGGCCTACTAGCTCTTTTCCGCCGATCTCCCCGCCGAAGGCCGGGGTCCAGATCGAATTCAGAGCGTACGGGCTTTAGCGAGGTGGGCTGGCGCATTCACGCCAACTGCGCAGGACGAATCTGGGCCCCGGCCTTCGCCGGGGAGGGCGGAAGTGGTCCGTTCCTACGGCAGACCGCTGACCAGCTCGCCGATCGAGGTCGCCTGCTGCACCTTGGGATCCAGGCGGAAATCGACCAGCCGCGCGCCGCTGGCGACGGCGTCCAGGGTGCGGTTCTCGGCCCCCATCAGCCGGCGATAGGTCCAGTAGCTGGCCATCACCTTCTCGACATAGTTGCGGGTCTCCTGGAACGGCAGGCTCTCGATCAGCAACAGGCTGTCGCAGTCGCCGCCCAGTTGCTGGAGCGTGCGGTTCAGCGTGCCCGGCCCGCCGTTATAGGCGGCGACGGCGCGCAGGATGTCGGGGCTCTGCAGGCCGCGATCCATCAGCCAGGTGAAATAGTCTTGGCCGACCCGCAGGTTGAAGGCCGGATCGAACAGCGGCGTGTTGTCGGCCAGCAGCTTGTCGTCGCCGGCGGCGCGAGCGGCGGCGACGGGCATCACCTGCATCAGCCCCACGGCGCCGGCGTTCGAGACGGCCAGCGGGTCGAAGCGGCTCTCCTGGCGCACCAAGGCGTAGACCAGGGCCTTGTCCAGCGTGAAGCCGCCAATCGGCTCCAGGGCGGGCAGGGGATAGTCCTCGCCGCCGACCCGGCGCATCGGCCGGCCGGCGTTCAGGGGCGCGTTGGCGTTGAGCGCGAGGGCCAGGGTCGTCCAGTCGCCGCGCAGGGTCTCTGTGTCGGCCAGGGAAAGGCCGGCGCGCAGCTCCTCGCCCGCCTCGCGCCAGCGGCCGATCTGGGCCAGGGCGGCGGCGCGATGGGCGCGCGGATCCGAGCGCAGCAGGCGCTCCAGCGAGGCGCTGTCCGGTCCGGCGTAAGAGGCGCGGGTGATCAGGGCCGCGATCGGGTCTTCCAGGTCGTCGGTCGTCGCCAGGCCTGTCAGCGCCAGCTGCCGCGCGGCGATCATGCCGTAGAAGGTGTGCGGCGCGGCGCTGGCCTTGACCAGGAATTGGCGGGCGCGATCCTCGCCGCCGGCCTGACTGGCCGCGCGCGCGGCCCAGAAGGCGCCGGCGGCGCGCATCCATTCGTCTTGATTGGGATCGTCGGCGACCTGCTCGAAGAACCGCTGGGCCTGGGCGGCCTCGCCCAGGCGATAGGCCGACAGCCCCGCGATCCACCGCTCGCCGCTGGCGACGGCCAGCGCATAGGCGCGGCGGATGTCGCCGGAATAGTAGGCCTCCCGCGCGGCGCGTCCCTTGTCGGCGGCCGGCGGACCGCGATCGCCGGCGACGAACAGCGCCGGGATGAGCGGCGACGCGACGCGCTTGCCGGACGGCTTGCGCTTGATCGCCAGGGCGTAGACGCGCTCGGCGCCCGCTTCGTCGGCATAGCGATCCAGCCAGCCGGCCAGCTCGTCATAGCGGGCCGAATACAGCGTCGGATGCATCAGCCTGGCGAAGGCCAAGCGTCCGGCCAGACTGCGGTCCCGGACATTGGCGAAGGCGGCCTCGGCGGCGTCGAAGTCACCGCGATCCGTGGCGGCGAAGGCGGCGCGATAGGCGCGCGCGTCGTCCTGCGACAGGGGTTCGAGCGCGCTGGCGTGCGCGACCGTGAAGCATAGGAAGACGGCCGAGACGACGGCCAGAGCGCGAGTCCAAAGCGGCAAATGCTGTCCGCGCCCCCGAAGCCGCGCGTCCCCGTTCAACTGGTGGGGGAAACTTCTAGTGGGGGCGTTCGGGCCGATCAAGCCGTTCGGTTAATGTCAGAAGATCTTGCCACGCCTTCTTTTTCTGGGCCGGCGTCCGCAACAGGAAGGCCGGATGCAGCGTCGGCATGGCGGGCAGTTCGGTGGCCTTGTCCTCGGACAGCCACTCGAACCAGCGACCGCGCATCGACAGGATGCCCTCGTCGCGTTTCAGCATGGCCTTGGCCGAGGCGCCGCCAGCCAGCAGCAGCATCTTGGGCTTCACCAGAGCGATTGCACGCTCGACGAATGGTGCGCAGACGGCTTGCTCCTGCGGCGTCGGCGTGCGGTTGCCGGGCGGCCGCCAGAAGACGGTGTTGGTGATGAAGACGCGGCCTTCCAGGCCGGCGGCTTTCAGCATGCGGTCCAGCAGCTTGCCGGCGCGGCCGACGAAGGGCTGGCCTTGCGCGTCTTCGTCCGCGCCGGGGCCTTCGCCGATGATCATCAGCGGCGCATCGGCGACGCCTCGCGAGAACACGGCCTGCTTGGCGCCCTGGGTCTTCAGCGGGCAGCCGTCGAAGGCGGCGATGGCGGCGGCCAGGCTTTCGAGATCCTGGCAGGCGGCCGCGGCGGCCTTGGCGGCGGCGATCGCCGTTCCGACGTCGGGGCCCCGCACGGCGGCCAGGCCTGGACGCGTCGGCGGCGGGGGAGGCGGCGGCTGGCTCTTGGCCCGCAGCATCGCCACGCCCTCGGCCAGCCGATCGATCGGCGCGTCGGCGTACGAGGCCTCGACGCCCGCGTCGGCCCAGAAGGCCAGCAGGCTCTCGACGGCGCGTTGATCGACGGCGGGGCTCATGTCACCGTCATAAAGGGTGAAGACCCAAAAAGTCAGCGGTTTTGGCGGAGTCGCTCACCGAATTCGGAACCAGGGGGCGTCGGGATGGCCTTGTCTACGCTGCGGCGCAGCGAAAAATTGCGGCGGACGCTTGACCGCCTCCGCGTCACGTTCGGATAAGCTGTGATTCAAACAGTCATAAGACGGGCCGGAGGGCCCAGCCGGGAGAACCCATGAGCGAAGACCTCGAACGCGAGTCGATGGAGTACGACGTCGTGATCGTCGGCGGCGGTCCCGCGGGGCTCTCGGCCGCGATCCGCCTGAAGCAGATGGCCGCCAAGGCCGGGACCGACATCTCGGTCGCCCTGCTGGAAAAGGGCTCGGAAGTCGGCGCGCACATCCTGTCGGGCGCCGTGATCGACCCCAAGGGCCTGGCCGAACTCTTCCCGAACTGGAAGGAAGAGGGCGCGCCGCTCGAGACGCCGGTCACCAAGGACCGCTTCAAGCTGCTGGGCCCGCAGGGCGAGCTTTCCCTGCCCATGTGGGCGATGCCGCCCTTCATGCACAACCACGGCTGCTACATCGCCTCGCTGGCCAACGTCACCCGCTGGCTGGCGACCAAGGCCGAGGAGCTGGGCGTCGAGATCTATCCGGGCTTCGCGGCTTCGGATCTGGTCTGGAACGCGGACGGCTCGGTCAAGGGCGTGGTGGTCGGCGTCGTCGGGATCGCCAAGGACGGCCACCACAAGCCGGACTATCAGCCGGGCATGGAGCTGCACGGCAAGTACGTGTTCATCGCCGAGGGCGTGCGCGGCTCGCTGGCCAAGCAACTGATCGCCAAGTTCAACCTCGACGCCGGCAAGTCGCCGCAGAAGTACGGCATCGGCATCAAGGAGCTGTGGCAGGTCCCGCCCGAGAAGCACCAGCCGGGCTTGGCCGAGCACACCACCGGCTGGCCGCTGGACAACAAGACCGGCGGCGGCAGCTTCATGTACCACTTCGGGGACAACTACGTGGCCATCGGCTACGTCGTGCACCTGAACTACAAGAACCCCTGGCTGTCGCCATTCGACGAGTTCCAGCGCTTCAAGCAGCACCCGACCGTGCGTCCGCACCTGGAAGGCGGCAAGCGCATCGCCTACGGCGCGCGGGCCATCACCGAGGGCGGCTACCAGTCCGTGCCGAAGCTGATCTTCCCGGGCGGCGCGCTGATCGGCTGCTCGGCCGGCTTCGTCAACGTGCCACGCATCAAGGGCAGCCACAACGCCGTCAAGACCGGCATGCTGGCCGCCGAGGCCGCGTTCGAGGCGGTCCAGGCTGGCCGCGCCAGCGACGAGCTGACCGCCTACCAGACGTCCTACGAAAACTCGTGGGTCGCCAAGGAGCTGAAGGTCGTCCGCAACGCCAAGCCGCTGCTGGGCAAGTTCGGCACCGCCTTGGGCGGCGCGTTCGGCATGCTGGACATGTGGACCAACCACCTGTTCGGCTTCTCGTTCTTCGGCACGATGAAGCACGATAAGACCGACGCGGCCTCGACGGGCCTGGCCAAGGACTACAAGCCGATCGTCTATCCCAAGCCCGATGGCGTGATCAGCTTCGACAAGCTCTCGTCTGTGTTCCTGTCGGCCACCAACCACGAGGAAGACCAGCCGGCGCACCTGAAGCTGAAGGACCCGTCGATCCCGATCGCGGTGAACCTGCCCAAGTACGGCGAGCCGGCGCGTCTGTACTGCCCGGCCGGCGTCTACGAGGTGCTCTACAACGAGCAAGGGTCCGATCCGCGCTTCCAGATCAACGCCCAGAACTGCGTCCACTGCAAAACCTGCGACATCAAGGATCCGTCGCAGAACATCGTCTGGACCACGCCGGAAGGCGGCGGCGGACCGAACTATCCGAACATGTAGGAGCAGTCCCTGACGCGCTCGAAAGCCTCCCGGTCCTGGCCGGGAGGCTTTTTGTTGCGGACCGCCTCGAAACCTCCGAGGGTGCGGCCATGACGCGTATCAAAGTCCTCCTCGCCTGCGTTTCCGTCGCCGCCCTGGCCGCCTGTTCCAGCGTGCCCCGTGAGATCACGATGCGGGGGCCGATCGCGCTGGGCTCGCCGCTGTTCGACACCCGCAGTTCCTACGGTCAGTTCCTGGCGGGCCAGGCGGCCTTGCGCGATGGCCAATCGAAGCAGGCGGCGACCTATTTCGACGCGGCCGCCTCGATGGACGATGACCCGGGTCTGATCGGCGAGCGGGCTTTCACGGCCCTGCTGCTGGCCGGCGACATCACGCGCGCCGCCGCGGTGGCGCCGACGGCCGCCGACACGCCCGAAGCGGTCAAGCGGCTTAGCGTGCTGACCCGCGTGGTCGAGGCGATCGCGGTGGGCGACGGCAAGACGGCCGAGACGCTGCTGAAGAGCTCGCCGCCCGGCTTCCCGCACCAGCAGGCGGCCGCCTTGCTGGGCCCGTGGGCCGCGGCGCTGGCCGGCGACAAGGAGGGGGCGGTGGTCCAGCCGGTCCTGCGCAACGACAGGCTGGTGCAGTTCTTCGGCCAACAGGGCCAGGCGCGGCTGCTTGAGCGCGCCAAGCGCTATGACGAGGCCGAGACCGACTACAAGGCGCTGACCGCCAACGCCGCGACCGCCAGCATCTTCACGCTGGACTACGGCGCGTTCCTGGAGCGTCGCAAGCGTCACGCCGACGCCGTGGCGCTGTACGATGGCGCCCTGCGCGCGGCGCCGAACGATATCGGCCTGTTGCGCGCCCGCGCCCGCGCCGCCGCCAAGGGCGCGCCGCCGCCCGCGCCCACCATCCGCCAGGGCGCGGCGGAAGGCTTGATCGCCTGCGCGGCCACCTTCGCCGGCGAGCGCCAGATTCAGTTCGCCCAGGCCTATCTGCGCCTGGCGCTGCGGCTTGATCCTGGTCGCGACGAGGCCTGGGTGCTGCTGGGCGACCTGATGAACCAGAACGAGGATCCCAAGGGCGCGATCGAGGCGTTCTCGCGCGTGCCGGCGACCTCGACGCACTATGTCACCGCCCAGACCAAGACCGCCTGGTCCCTGAACGACCTGGGCGACAAGGCCAAGGCGCTGGAGGTGGCTCGCGCGGCGGCCGCGGCCGCGCCGAATGACCGAGACGCCCAGGTGGCGCTGGCCGATCTCCTGCGGTCCAACAGCCAATGGAACGAGTCCGTCGCGGTGCTGGATCCGATCATCGCGCGCGAGGCCGCTTCGCCCGATTGGCGTCTGCTGTATCTGCGCGCGGTCTCGCTGGAGCAGGGCGACCGCTGGCCCGAGGCCGAGCGCGATCTGCAGGCGGCGCTGAAGCTCAATCCGGACGAGCCCGAGCTGCTGAACTTCCTGGGCTACAGCTGGATCGATCGCGGCCAGCACCTGAAGGAGGCGCTGGCCATGGTCCAGAAGGCGGTCGACGCGCGGCCGCAGTCGGGCGCCATGCTCGACTCCCTGGGCTGGGCCTATTACCGGCTGGGCGACTACAAGACCGCCGTCGAGAAGCTGGAAGCCGCCGTCGAGATGGAGCCGGGCGACCCCGACGTGAACGGCCACCTGGGCGACGCCTACTGGCAGGTGGGGCGCAAGATCGAGGCTACCTTCCAGTGGCGGCGGGTGCTGAGCCTGGAGCCCGACGACAAGCAGAAGGCCGAGGCCGAGGCCAAGCTGAAGAATGGCCTGGGGCCGGCGACGACGCCGATCGCCAAGTCGACGGTCGCCCACAACTGAGCTATCGCACGGCCGCTTTCGCAACCGAGCTTTGAAGATCCATGCGGCTTTCCGCCTTCGCGCCCGCCAAGGTCAATCTGTTCCTCCACGTCGGCGGGCCGGACGCCGAGGGCTATCATCCGATCTCCAGTCTGATGGTCTTCGCCGACGTCGGCGATCAGCTGATGATCCAGCCCAGCGACGCGCCGGCGTTCGAGACGACGGGACCGTTCGGCGCGAGCATTCCGGCCGGCGACGACAATCTGGTTCTGAGGGCCGCGCGGGCGTTCCACGCCAAGCTGGGCGGCCCGGTCCCGCCGTACCGCCTGATCCTCGACAAGCGCCTGCCGATCGCGGCGGGCCTGGGCGGCGGCTCCAGCGACGCGGGCGCGACCCTGAAGCTGCTGCGCGACGCGCTGGCGGCTCAATTCACGGACAATGATCTGGAGCCGCTGGCGGCGAGCCTCGGCGCCGATGGCGCGGCGTGCTTCCGCGCGACGGCCCTGATGGCCGAAGGGCGAGGGGAGGTGTTGTCGCCCGCGCCGACCTTGCCGGCGCTGCACGCGGTGCTGGTCAATCCGGGCGTCCCGTCGCCGACCGGCGCGGTCTACCGCGCCTATGACGCCGCCGTGCATCCGGACGGCGCGGCGCGGCCATTCGTTCCGTCCGAGCTGGAGACCGCCGAGGAGGCGGCCGCCTGGCTTGGCGTCGCCACCCGCAACGACCTGGAGGCGCCGGCGGTCGCCTTGCAGCCGCTGATCGGCGAGGCGCTGGACGTGCTGCGCGACCAGCCCGAAAGTCTGCTGGTCCGGATGTCGGGCTCGGGCGCGACCTGCTTCGCGCTCTGCGCCGGCGACATCGAGGCCGAGACCCTGGCCGAGCGCATCGAGGCGGTCCGCCCGGACTGGTGGGTGCGGCGCTGCCGCTTGAGCTAGGGGAGAGACGCATGAAACGCCGCGATATCCTGACGGCTCTTGGCGGACTGGCCGCCGCGCCGAGGCTGGCCTCGGCCCAGATCCTGAATTTGACGCCCGCGCCGATCGTGCCTGGGGCGGGCGACGTTCTGGTGTCCCTGGAGACCAGCCTGGGACCGATCGTCATCGCGCTGAAGGTCAAGCAGGCTCCGCTGACCACGGCGAACTTCCTGCGCTACGTCGACGAGAAGCGCTATGACGGCGCCAGCTTCTGGCGCTCGGCCAAGGCCAAGAGCCCGGTGGACTATGGCCTGATTGAAGGCGGTCTGCAGGGCGATCCCAAGAAGCTGTTGCCGCCGATCGCGCATGAGCCGACCAGCCAAACGGGCCTTCGCCACGTGGACGGCACGGTGTCGCTGGCGCGGAAGGAACCGGGGAGCGGAGACTCGGACTTCTTCATCTGCGTCGGCGAGGCGCCGTATCTCGACGCCAATCCGGCCGGCGAGGGCGATAACCTGGGCTTCGCCGCCTTCGGCCAGGTGATCAAGGGCATGGAGATCGTCCACAAGATCCTGAACCTGCCCACGCCCGGCAAGGCGACCAACCCGGTGATGGAAGGCCAGATGCTGGACCCGGTCGTGCCGATCGTTACGGCCCGCCGGATCTAGGGGATCATCCGCGCCAGCTGAGCGATGGCCATCGCGGCCGGGACCAGCAGCGCCTGCGCGAGCACGGTTCCCGCCACCCGGCTGCCGGCGAACCAGATGACGGCGCGGCGGAAGGCGGGTTCGCTGACCCGGCCCTCCATCACATCGTCGGTCATGATCGATAGGGAGGGATCGATCAACACGAACAGCAGGATCGTCGCCACGCCGTTGATCACGGACGAGAGCTGGCTGGCCGTCACGCGCAGGTCGGGCGCGAGATAGCCCGCGTACAGCGAGGCGAAGACGCCCACGGTCAGCAGCGCCTGGGCCAGCACGTTCATCACGATCACCCGAACGGGGACGTCGATCTTCTGCTTGAGACCCTTCAGGTGGCTGGGCGAGGGCAGGGCTGCCGACTGGCGCACATAGGACAGCCCGCCCTTGGCGAAGGCGTGCATCAGCAGTTTCGGGACCGAGCGATGGACTTGGAAGTGCGCCACCGCTCGGGTGAACAGCCGCTGGGCGGTGGGAATGGCCAGGGCGCCGACCAAGGCGGCCAGGCTGGCGCTGGCCATCAGCCACTGGAAGTCGGCCAGCAGATGTCCGCCGGTTCCCGCGGTCAGGTTGGTCTCGATCCGCTTCGACAGGAAGGGCCCCTGGAAGGCGTTCGAGGTCCGCGACAGCAGCACCAGCACATTGAACAGGGCGAACGACATGGCGATCCGTCGCGTGCGCACGCCGGCGATCCGCACCGCATAGGCCAGGGCGCCGATCAGGTGGATCACGAAGGTCAGGACGCAAAGCAGAAAGAGTTGGGCGTCCATGGGTGGCGATCTCCGGTCGAGGGCGCAGCTTGGCCAACGCGCCGCGAGTCGCAAAGGAAAAGGGCGCGGAGATCGCTCTCCGCGCCCTTCGGACCTTGGTGAGGACCTACGCCAGCCTTAGCTGTGGTAGGCGCGCTCGCCGTGTTCCGAGATATCCAGGCCTTCTTCCTCGGCTTCCGGCGAAGCCTTCAGGCCGATGATCAGCTTGATCACGAAGAAGACGATGGCCGAAGCCACGGCCGACCAGATGATCGTGACGCCGACGGCCTTGGCCTGGATCAGCAGCTGGGCGATCGGCTCGTACGAGGCCAGGGCGTCGCAGGTCGAGATGTCGCCGTCCTTGGCGCAGGTCGTGTAGTCGACGATGCCGGCGCCGCCCCACTTCGGATTGACCAGCAGGCCGGTGGCCAGGGCGCCGACCATGCCGCCGATGCCGTGGATGCCGAAGGCGTCCAGGCTGTCGTCGTACTTCAGCGCGTTCTTCACGACCGAGCAGAAGAAGATGCAGATCGGCGAGACGATCAGGCCCAGGATCACCGAACCCATCGGACCGGCGAAGCCGGCGGCCGGGGTGACGGCGACGAGGCCGGCGACGATGCCCGAGGCCAGGCCCAGGGCCGACGGCTTACCGCGGGTGGCCCATTCGACGATGATCCACGACAGGCCGGCGGCCGCGGTGGCGACGAAGGTGTTGATCATGGCCAGCGAGGCGTAGCCGTTCGACTCGAGGTTCGAACCGGCGTTGAAACCGAACCAGCCCACCCACAGCAGGCCGGCGCCGACCAGGGTCAGGGTCAGCGAGTGCGGGGGCATCGGCTCCTTGCCGAAGCCTTGGCGCTTGCCGAGGATCAGGGCGCCGACCAGGGCGGCGATGCCCGCGTTGATGTGGACGACGGTGCCGCCGGCGAAGTCCAGAGCGCCGAAGCCCCAGAGCAGGCCCGACTTGATCGGCGCGGTCGGAGCCGTGGCGATCGCGTCAGGACCCGGCCACCACCAGACCATGTGGGCGATGGGGTAGTACGACAGCAGCGGCCACAGCACGGCGAAGGCGACGATCGCGGCGAACTTCATGCGCTCGACCAGCGAGCCGACCACCAGGGCGGCGGTGATGGCCGCGAAGGTCGACTGGAAGGCGATGAAGGTGAATTCGGGGATCACCACGCCGGTCGAGAAGGTCGCGACGTTGCTGGCGGGGGTGACGTCCTTCAGGAACAGCCGGCCAAAGCCGCCGACGAAGGTGTCGAGACCGCCGCCGTCGGTGAAGGCGAAGCTGTAGCCCCAGAACACCCAGGCCACGAAGCCGACCAGGGCGACGGTCGAGACCTGCATCATGACCGACAGCATGTTCTTGGCGCGCACCAGGCCGCCGTAGAACAGGGCCAGGCCCGGCAGGATCATCAGGAGGACGAGCAGCGAGGAGGTCAGCATCCACGCGTTGTCGCCCTTGTCGTTCTTGTCGACGATGGCGGGAGCCTCGGCGGCCGCGGGAGCGGCGGCGGGCGCCGGAGCCGGGGCGGCTTCGGCCGGCGCGGCGGTCGCGGCGGCCGGCGCGGGCGCGGCCTCCTGGGCGAAGGCGGTCGCCCCCAGCGGAGCCCCCGCGATGGTCGCGGCGAGCATAAGCCCCGCCAGCGGTTTGAAGGTGAGTTTCATCTCGGTATCCCCTTGTTCCCGATTACAGCGCGGCCGAGCCGGTTTCGCCGGTGCGGATGCGGACGGCTTCCTCGACATTGAGGACGAAGATCTTGCCGTCGCCGATCTTGCCGGTGGCGGCGGCGGCCTTGACCGCCTCGACCGCCTTGGCGGCGGAGGCGTCGTCGACGACCGCTTCGAGCTTCACCTTCGGCACGAAATTCACCTGGTACTCGGCGCCCCGGTAGATTTCTGTCTGGCCCTTCTGGCGGCCGTAGCCCTTCACTTCCGACACCGTCAGACCTTCGACGCCGGCGGCGACGAGCGCTTCGCGCACCTCGTCCAGCTTGAAGGGTTTGACGACCGCTATGATCAGTTTCATCCGCCTTGCTCCGGCCCGCCGCGACGCGGGCTTGTTTGCTTGGTTGTGGGAAGCGAGATCGCCCCCGGTGTGATCACCGCCGACGCCGCGCACTCACGCGCCGCGTCGTTTTCCCCGGCCAGGCCACGCTATCGGCGACGGTTCCGTGAAGGCGCGCGGGGAAAAGGTTTCGGAAAGGAATTGCCCGAGGCGCCTAATTTTTGAGCGCTGCGCGATCCGCCTGCGTCACAAAACGGCGTTTTTGTCTGACGGGACGGCTCTGGCGCCGGCGGCGGCACTTGTCCTAGGGTGCCGCGCTTCCCATGCGCCCGCTTCGGAGACCCCCCGCATGCCGCCTCTCGTCCTGAAGGTCGCGCCCTGGCTGATGCTGGTGGCGTCCAACATCTTCATGACCTTCGCCTGGTATGGTCATCTCAAGCACAAGAGCCTGGCTTTGCCCGTCGCGATCTTGTCGAGCTGGCTGATCGCCTTGCCTGAATACATGTTGGCGGTTCCGGCCAACCGGATCGGCAGCGGCATGTATTCCACGGCTCAGCTTAAGACGGGGCAGGAAGCGATCACCCTGATCGTCTTCACGCTGTTTTCCTATTTCTATCTGGGCGAGGCGATTAAGTGGACCACGTTGGTGGGGTTTGGCCTGATCGTCTGTGGCGCGGCCATGGTGTTCTTCTTCCGCTGACGGCCAAGGTATTCACGAGGGCGTGATCGGGGAACCGAGTCCGAGGCTTGGGCGTACACCGCTCGAACCGAAAGGAACTCGACCATGACCACCAAGCGCCTTCTGACCGCCGCCGCCGCGATCGCCCTGATGGCCGGCGCGGCTCATGCCCAAACCGCCGACACCGCGGCGCCCGCGCCGCAGGCGCCGGCGGCCGCCTCGCCCGTGGTGGCGAAGGGCGACCTGATCCAGACGGCCCAGGCCTCGGGCCAGTTCAACACCTTCCTGAAGGCCGTCTCGTCGGTGAACCTGACCAGCGTCCTGAAGACCAACCAGAACCTGACCCTGTTCGCCCCGACCGACGCGGCCTTCGCGGCCCTGCCGGCCGGCGAGCTGGACAAGCTGATGGCGCCGGACAATGGCCCGATGCTGCAGAAGGTGCTGACCTACCACCTGATCAACGCCAAGGTGGACTCCAGCAAGATCAAGGGCGCCAAGGGCGAGGTTAAAAGCGTCGAGGGCTCGGCCCTGATGCTGGACGGCAGCGGCGCGACGCCGATGGTCGACAACGCCAACATCGTCCAGGCCGACGTGATGGCCACCAATGGCGTGCTGCACGTTGTCGACAAGGTCCTACTGCCCAAGGACGTGCCGGGCCTGCAAGCAGCCTCGGCCCCGGCCGCCACCGACTCCGGCGCGACGATGAACGTCGCGGCCAACGAGCAGGTCTCGCCGCCGGCTCCGGCCGAGCAGGCCGGCGCCCAGGTTCCAGCCGCCAACCCGACCCCGCCGGCCCCCGCGACCGCCACCGACGTGGCCGCCGATCCGGCCGCTTCGCCCTCGGCCATGGCCGCTCCGGCGGCGGGCGTCAGCGCCTCGGGGGTCGTCCCGGTCTCGTCGCAATCGCCTGATGCTCAGGCCTCGCTGAAGGCGGGGGATCCGAACGTCGTCTCCAACGGCCCGGTCGCCGACACCCCCGAAAATCGCGCCAAGTACGGCAAGCCGATGTCCAACGCCGGCAAGCGCAGCGCGCCCAAGGGCAACTAAGGCCTTCCAAGCTTTCTTGCTGGCGGCGCGTCGGCGGCGAAACCGCTCACACTTTCGCCTGACGCGCCCCGGACATCGCTTGAAGCACCGGTCGGCGGGCCCTATGGTCCGCCGACTTTTTTCTAGGCCTGCTTCGATTGATGTCGCGCGAAAAACCCAAGTCCTTCCAAAGCCTGATCCTGACGCTCCATGACTATTGGAGCCGGCAGGGTTGCGTGATCCTGCAACCGCACGACGTCGAGGTGGGGGCGGGGACCCTGCACCCGGCCACGGTGCTGCGCGCCCTTGGCCCCAAGCCCTGGAACGCGGCCTATGTGCAGCCCTCGCGTCGTCCGGGCGACGGCCGCTATGGCGAGAACCCCAACCGCCTGCAGCACTACTATCAGTATCAGGTCATACTGAAGCCGAACCCCGAGAACATGCAGGACCTGTATCTCGGCTCGCTGGAGGCGATCGGCCTCGACCTGCGCACCCACGACATCCGTTTCGTCGAAGACGATTGGGAAAACCCGACCGTCGGCGCCTGGGGCTTGGGCTGGGAAGTCTGGTGCGACGGCATGGAAGTGTCGCAGTACACCTACTTCCAGCAGGTCGGGGGCCTCGACGTCTCGCCGGTCGCCGGCGAGCTGACCTACGGCCTGGAACGCCTGGCCATGTACGTGTTCGGCGTCGACAACGTCTACGATCTGCCGTTCAACGATCCCGACTCGCCGCTGGGCGCGACGACCTATGGCGACGTGTTCCTGGAGAACGAGCGCCAGCAGTCGGAAGCCAACTTCCACGGATACGACGTCGCCGTGCTCAAGCAGCAGTTCGAGCAGATGGAGGAGCAGGTTCCGCTGATGCTGGCCCGTTCGTACCAGAACAAGGCGCTCGTGCTGCCCGCCTACGACATGGTCCTCAAGGCCAGCCACCTCTTCAACCTGATGAACGCCCGCGGCGCGATCGCCGTCGCCGAGCGCGCCAGCTACATCGGCCGCATCCGCGACCTCTGCAAGCTGTGCGCCAGCGCCTGGGTCGATCAGCAGGAAGCCGCGTAAGTCACGATGCCCCAACTTCTCCTCGAACTGTTCTCGGAAGAGATCCCCGCCCGCATGCAGGCCCAGGCCGCCAAGGACCTGGAGCGCATGGCGCGCGAGCACCTGGCCGCCGCCGGCTTCCTGCCCGAAGCCCTGACGACCTTCGCCGGCCCGCGCCGCCTGACCCTGGTGGCCGAAGGCCTGCCGCTGGCCCAGGCCGACCGCAAGGAAGAGCTCAAGGGGCCTCGCGTCGGCGCCCCGCCGCAAGCCATGGAAGGCTTCCTGCGCAAGACTGGCCTGACACAAGACCAGCTGGTCGAACGCGACGGCGTCTACATGGCCTTCATCGAGAAGAAGGGCCGCCCGACCGCCGAAATCGTCGCCGAGATGGTCGAGGCCATCGTCCGGGGCTTCCCGTGGCCCAAGTCGATGATCTGGGGCTACAAGAAGCTGCGCTGGGTGCGGCCGCTGAAGCGCATCCTGTGCGTGCTGGACCGCGAGGTCGTGCCGTTCTCGATCGAGGGCATCGAAAGCGGCGACGTCACCGAGGGCCACCGCTTCATGGGCGAGGCCAAGCCGTTCGTCGCCAAGGACTTCGACGAATATGTCGCGGGCCTGGAAAAGCACTTCGTCGTGCTGGACGTCGAGGAGCGGAAAGCCCGCATCCTGGAAGGCTGCAAGACCCTGTGCTTCGCGCGTCACCTGGAGCTGGTCGAGGACCAGGGCCTGCTCGACGAAGTGGCGGGCCTGGCCGAATGGCCGACGCCGGTGCTGGGCGACATGGATCCGGTGTTCCTCAGCCTGCCGCCCGAGGTCATCCGCACCTCGATGCGCACGCACCAGAAGTACTTCGCCGTCCGCAAGGCCGGTGAAGCGGGCCTGGCCCCGCACTTCATTACCATCGCCAACATCCAGGCGGCCGACGGCGGCGCGGTGATCGCGGCCGGCAACGCCAAGGTGCTGTCCTCGCGCCTGTCCGACGCCCGCTTCTTCTGGGACGAGGACGTCAAGGTCGGGTTCGAACCGTGGCTGAAGAAGCTGGACGGCGTGACCTTCCACGCCAAGCTCGGCACCATGGCCCAGCGCGTCGAGCGCATCGTCGCCCTGGCCGGCGAGATCGCCCCGCTGGTCGGCGCGGATGTCGAGAAGACCAAGGAAGCCGCGCGCCTGGCCAAGGCCGACCTCGCCTCGCAGATGGTCGGCGAGTTCCCGGAGCTGCAGGGGATCATGGGCGGGTACTACGCCCGGACCTTCGGCCTTGACGGCGAGATCGCCGACGCGGTGCGCGATCACTACAAGCCGCAGGGGCCTTCGGACGCCGTGCCGACGGCGCCGGTAAGCATCGCCGTGGCGCTGGCGGATAAGCTGGATACGCTAATTGGTTTCTTCGTTATCGGCGAAAGGCCGACGGGCTCGAAAGACCCCTATGCTCTGCGCCGGGCGGCGCTCGGCGTGATCCGGATCGTTATTGAAAACGGTATTCGTCTTCCGCTGGCTAAAGTTGTTAGCCGTCAAGAGTTGAGGAATCAGGCCTCCAGTATGGAGGTTGAGATGTCTTCTAGCGTTGCGGGAAGCTACGCTGAGCTGGCCGAGGCGAGCGCTGACGTTGTGAACTCGCTTAGGAAGTCTTACGCAAATTTCAAAGAGCACCTTGAGGCGTTTTCGAAGTTGCGTGGCGAAGATATCGACGCATGGCCGGTTCTTGAAGATGAATTCGGCGTGCTGCCCTTCTTCGCCGACCGCTTGAAAGTCACCCTGCGCGATCAGGGCAAGCGCCATGACCTCGTCGACGCCGTGTTCGCCCTGGGCGACGACGACCTGGCGCGGATCGTTGCGCGCGTCGAGGCCCTGGACGGCTTCCTGAAGACCGACGACGGCAAGAACCTGCTGGCCGGCTACAAGCGCGCCTCCAACATCCTCAAGGCCGAGGAGAAGAAGGGCCCGCTGCCGACCGGCGAGATGCAGGCGCCGACCGCCGACAGCGCCGCCGAGGTGGGTCTCTACAACGCCCTGCGCCTGCTGGATAAGCCGCTGAAGGACGCCCTGGCCAACGAAGACTTCACCGGCGCCATGACCCAGCTGGCCGAACTGCGCGGTCCGGTCGACGCCTATCTGGACGGCGTCTTCGTCAATGAACCCGAGCACCGCGACAACCGCCTGCGGACGCTGGCGGCCGTGCGGGACGCGATGGGCCAGGTGGCGGACTTTGGCCTGATCGCGGGGTAGGGCGCTCTCGCACCCCTTTCGAAGCATGCTTCGCCCTCCCGCGTCCCGCGCGGGAGGGCGATTGCCTTTAAGGCCTCAACGACGCCGCATAGACCGCCAGGTCTCGGATTTGCTCGTCGCTCAGGCCATTTGCCGGCCCCTGCATCTGGCTCACCGACGGACCGCTTCGCGCGCCCGTTTTGATGTCCAGAAGTTGCCGCGCCAGGTACGCCGCCGAGCGTCCCGCCAAGGGCGGGGCGACGGGGGAGCCCCTCAGGCTCTCGCCATGGCAGGCCGCGCAGACCTGGCCGCCGGGGCCGCCGGACTTGGCGAGCGCCTCGCCCCGCGCCGTCGATCCGACCGGCGCATGGACCACGATCACCGCGTTCGGATCGGCCAGCAGCATGCGCGGCCAGTCCTCGGCGACCTCGATCACCTGGCCGTTCAGCGGCTGATCCGGCTTGTCGGGGTCGAGATCCAGCCAGCCGTAATAGTTCGGCTTGGTCGCCGGCGCGGTGGTTCCTTCCACGACGCGGACGCGCGGCTTGTAGGGCAGGGCGGCGTAATAGGCCGCGGCGGCCGCGAGCTCCTCGTCCGTGACGGTCTTGGCGACCTTGATCATGTCCTGGTTCGTGGGCCAGTTGGCTCTCCACGACGTACGTCGGCCCTCGCGGAACTCGCGCACCTGCTGGACAATGTATTCCTCGGAAAGCCCCGCCAGGTTCGGCGTGCCCAGCGAGCCGCCGCCGCCGATCTGGTGGCATTCGGCGCAGGCCATCAGGCCCTTGCGGCCCTGGGCGACCACCTCGGGCGCGGGCGGATGGCTGTCGGGGAACCAGTCGGGCGGACCCGCGCCCTTGTTCAGCGCCTCGCCGGTATAGGTCACCGTGCTGCCGGGAATATGCTGAGGGCCGGTCGGATAGGGCGGCAGATTGGACTTCTGGCCTTGCGGATAGGCCCAGCCGAGCAGGGCTCCCGGCGCGGCGGTTGGCTTGGGCTGGCAGGCGGCCAGGCAAAGCACAGCGCCGCCCAGGACCATCATCGACGACACCGCGCTCAACCGCATCTCAAAGCCCCCAGCGTGACGAGCGGCTATGGCGCGCTCTGGCGCCGACGCTCAAGCTCGCGGGATTTGAGGGCGGCGGCGCGAAGCCCTACCGAACGGCTGTTCGCGGGGCAAGCGTCATGCGGCCGCCGCGTCGAACTCGGCTTTCCAGTCGGCGAACTGAGCGCGATCATCCTGGTCCCACGGGTGGAACCCGGGGCGGTACCAGGCGAAATAGGTCTTGGCGCCGCGACTGAAGATGCCCGGCTCACGCCAGACATAGCGCTTCACCGCCTTCAGCGCGTCTTCCGGCGAATAACCGTCGGTTTCGAGCAGCCGCGCGGCGTAGCGGGTGATGTTGCGGGTGAACATATAGGTCACCAGGGCCATGGCCCGGCAGCGGACGTAGTAGCGCTTCAGCGGCGACCAGTCCTTGGTCACCTCCAGGAAGACGTCGTAGGCGACGGCCTTGTGCTCGGTCTCCTCCATGGCGTGCCAGCGCCACAGCTTCTCGATCTCGGGATCGGTGGTGGCGAAGAGGTCGCGATGGCGTGCGTGCATCTCGGCCATCATGGCGGTGAAGTGCTCCAGCGCGATGGTCGAGATCAGCATGCCCATCGGGCCGCGATCGCGGGCCATCTTCACGCGGCCGCGGATCGTCTCCTCGATCTCGGCCACTGGATAGCGGTCGCGGTCGATCAGGCTGTTCAGCTGGTGGTGCTCGCGCGAGTGGATCGCTTCCTGGACCATGAAGCCCCGGGCGTCTTCCGCGAGCTTGCCGGTGAGCCGGTCGCGATAGGCCTTCACGGCGTCCATGAACATCCGCTCGCCGTCGGGGAAGGTCAGGGACAGGGCGTTGAACACCGCCGTGCCGACCGGATCGCCGCCCAGCCAGTGACCTTGGCGGGCGCTGTCGAGGTTGAAACGGATATCGCGCGGGGCGACGTGGAGGTCGTCGGGCGTATGCTTGGTCTCGGACATGGCGTTCTGGGCTCCGCCGGTTTAGGGCTTGGACATCGGCCTTGAGCCTCAGACTTGGTCATACTGACAAAAATGTCAATAGAAGCGTCCGCGCCCCGTCCGCCCCGAGTCCGTCGCTCGCCCGAGGCCGCGCGCGAGAACATCCTAGCCGCCGCCGAGGCGATCCTTGTGGAGCAAGGGCCTCAGGCGCTGAAGCTGGCGGATGTGGCCAAGGCCGCGGGCGTGGTCCACGCCAATGTCATCCACCATTTCGGCTCGATCTCGGGGGTCGAGACGGCGCTGATGGAACGGATGATCCGCGCCCTGGCCGACAGGGTGATCGAGGGCTTCAATGTCGGCGGCGCGACGGCCGGATTCGGCGCCCAGGCGCTGTTCGAGGCTTTCGAGGCCAAGGGCGCGGCCCGTCTGGCGGCGTGGCTGGAGCTGACGGGCGAGAGCCGGCGCATGACCCTGGTCCGCGACGTCGTCGACGAGGTCGTCGACACACGCGTGGCTCAGGCGGTCGGCCTGGATCGCGAGGCGATCGTCGACTTCATCCTGCTCAACATCATCCTGGCGGTTGGGGTCGGACTGTTCGGACCGACCTTGTCCGAGCTGCTGGGGCGGCCTCCGCAGCGGGCGCGAGAGCTGGCGCTCGACATGGTTCAGGGACGCATCAGCGCCCTGGCCGCGAAGGGCTAGGCGCGAGCCAGCAAGGCGGGCAGCACCTGCTCGATCAGCAGCGGCGCCAGGCGCAGATCGCCAGGCGCCGCTGGACTGATCCAGATGAGCTCCTCGATCTCGGCCCGCGCCGCGATCTCGCCCTCGACGGTCGCCAGATAGGTCGCCGACTGGACGGTGAAGCCGGCCTCGTTGGCGGCCCGCGCGCTGAAATGGCCGAGCAGGTCGGCGGCGACCAGGCGGCAGCCCAGCTCCTCCTCGAGCTCGCGAGCCAGGGTGGTCAGGTCGTCCTCGCCCGCGTCGCGCTTGCCGCCAGGCTTCATGAAGGTCGAGGTCCCGCGCTTGCGGACCAGCAGCATGCGGCCCGCGTCATCGCGGATCACGGCGGTGACGATATCGAGGACGCGGCTCATGGCGCCGGCCTTAAGCGCCCAGCTTCTCCGCCGCCCACGGCGCGAAGTAGGTGATGATCCCCGCCGCGCCGGCGCGCTTGAAGGCGGTGAGGCTTTCCAGGATGGCGCGGTCCTTGTCGATCCAGCCGTTCTGGGCGGCGGCCATGATCATCGCGTACTCGCCCGACACCTGGAAGGCGTAGGTCGGCATGCGGAACTCGTCGACGATGCGGCGGACGATGTCGAGATACGGCATGCCCGGCTTGACCATGACCATGTCCGCACCCTCGGCGATGTCCATGGCGACCTCGCGAATGGCTTCCTCGGTATTGGCCGGGTCCATCTGGTAGGTCTTCTTGTCGCCCTGGCCGGCCGACAGCTTGGCCGAGCCGATGGCGTCGCGGTACGGGCCGTAGAAGGCCGAGGCGTACTTGGCCGCATAGGACATGATCATCACGTCCTGATGGTTGGCGCTCTCCAGCGCCGCGCGCAGCTTGCCGATGCGGCCGTCCATCATGTCGGACGGAGCCAGGATGTCGGCGCCGGCCTCGGCCTGCATCAGGCCCTGTTCGATCAGGCGGTCGATGGTGGCGTCGTTGAGGATCTTGCCGCCCTCGACCACGCCGTCGTGGCCGTGGTCGGTGAAGGGGTCCAGCGCCACGTCGCACATGATCCCGACCTCGGGGGCGGCGTCCTTCATGGCCTTGACCGCGCGCGGGATCACGCCGTCCGGATCGGCGGCGATCGAGCCGGCCGCGTCCTTCCGCGAGCCGTCGATGTGCGGGAAGATGGCGATGGCCGGGATGCCCAGATCGCGAGCGCGGACGGCGGCCTTGGCGGCTTCCTTGACCGACAGGCGATCGACGCCCGGCATCGAGGCCACGGGGATGGTTCCTTCGCCCTCGTGCACCACCATCGACCAGATCAGGTCGGACGGCCGCACCTCGGTCTCGCGGACGAGGCGGCGGACCCAATCGGCCTGGCGCACGCGGCGCAGGCGGGTGTGCGGATAGGGGGCGAGGGGAGGCGTGGTCATGCCGTTGATTTGGACCGAGCCGCTCGCCGAGGCAAGACGGGCGGCCCCTTAAGGCCGCCCTCCGCGTCGATCACGCGATCACGAATAGCGGAACGCCGGGTCGGTAAGGTCGATCTTTGGCAAGATCTCCTTCTCGGCCCAATAGTCCTGGGTGTGGCGCCACTCGGGCTTGTCGCCGGCCTTGGGCAGCAGATGCATGTTGCGCATCAGGTAGCCGGGATTGAAGTCCTCGGGATCGATCCAGCCGCCGATCTTCATGTCCTTGTCCTCGGGCCGCAGCGCGACCTCGACCTGCTTCTTGCCGGTCTTCTGCATGTGCGTGAGCAGGCGGCAGACGAAGTCGCCGATCAGGTCGGCGCGCAGGGTCCAACTGGCGCGGAAATAGCCGAACACCCAGACCAGGTTCGGCACGCCGGTGAACATCATGCCGCGATAGGTGACGGTCTCGGCGAAATCCAGCGGCTTGCCGTCGATCTCGAAGGCGATGTCGCCCAGCACGCTGAGATCAAAGCCCGTGGCGGTGATGATGACGTCCGCCTCAAGCTCTTGGCCCGACTTCAGCAGCAGGCCCTTCTCGGTGAAGCGCTCGATTTCGTCGGTGACGACGCTGGCCTTGCCCGAGGCGATGCCCTGGAAGAGGTCGCCATCGGGGACGAAGGCGATCCGCTGGCGCCAGGGGCGATAGCGCGGCGTGAAATGCTTGGCGATATCGACGTCCTCGCCGAGGAACATCTTCACGCCCTCCAGCAACTCGGCCTTCACCGCGTCGGATTCCTCGACGGCGCGGCGAGTGAACTCGTGCTGGTCGAACAGGGCCTTGCGGCGGACGATCTCGTGGATCCAGGTCTCGTCAACGTCCAGCTGCCGCAGGGTGTTGGCGAGCTCGTTCTCGTTGCGGCCGGGGACGAAATAGGTCGGCGAGCGCTGCAGCAGGATGACGTGGGCGCAGTCGCCGGCGATGTTCGGGACCAGGGTGGCCGCGGTCGCGCCTGAGCCGATCACGACGACCTTCTTGCCCTTCAGGTCCAGATCCTTGGGCCAGGTCTGCGGATGGACGATCCGGCCCTTGTAGCGGTCCATGTCGGGCCAATCGGGCGTATAGCCGACCGAGTGCCGGTAATAGCCCTGGCACATCCAAAGGAAGTTGGTGGCGTAGGTCTCGACGCCGTCGGGGCCGTCGACGGTCAGGGTCCAGAGCTTGTCCTGGCTGGACCAGACGGCGTTGGTGATCCGGCGGCGATAGCGGATGTGGCGCGCCAGATCGTTCTCGTCGATCACTTCGCCCATGTAGCTGAGGATTTCGCCGGCCGTGGCGATCGGCGGGCCGACCCAGGGCTTGAAGCGATAGCCGAAGGTGTAGAGGTCGCTGTCCGAGCGGATGCCGGGATAGGTATGGGTCAGCCAGGTGCCGCCGAAGCTCTCCAGAGCCTCCAGCACCAGGAAGCGCGTTCCGGGTCTCTGATGCGTCAGGTGATAGGCGCCGCCGACGCCGGATATGCCGGCGCCCACGATGATGACGTCGAAATGCTCGCTCGCCGCGCCGCGCGCGGTCGTTTGAAGCGTCGCCGCTTCGTCCATGCTCGTTCCTCCCGTGCCGGCCGTCGTGCGGCCTGGATCGCTCGGCGTCTCTGTCGGACGCTCAAGTGATCACTGTACACTTAGAGGGTCGCGCGGCTCTTGCGCTGAATCAAGCAAAAGCCGCGGAGCGTGTTTTAGGGGGCCGCGCGCGAGGCCAGGACCGCTGGGCCGTCGATGCGGGTCCACAGCTGCGACTTGCACAGGAAGTTGCCGATCACGCAGCCCTTGGCGCGCATGGTCTTGGCGTCGACGATGTCGGCGGTGCCCACCAGCGTGACCTTCAGGGTGGGAACCCAGACGCGGCCCTTCAGCGAGCCGTTGTTCTGGGCTTCGAAGTCACGCAGCAGCTGCTTGCCGACCAGGGTGTCCGTGCCCGACTTGCGCGCATCGGCCTCGGCCTTGGGGCTGGCCCACACCACGACGCCGCAGGTGCTGGGGCCGCAGTCCTTGATCTCGAGGTGGACGCTGTTCTTCGGATTGCGCCAGACGCCATAGCTGCGCGAGATATCGCCGCCGTCAGCCGCGTGGGCCGAAGCGGTGATAACGGTCATTCCCAAAGCCGCCGCCAGAGCGGCCTTCACGAACTTCACGAAACGCATGGTCGTCGATGCAATTTTTTATGTTGAGAACGGTCAGACTCGAAGATCGCCATTTGGGCTGAATGCGTATCGTTATCAAGGGGTGTGGCCGTTCCGCCGATTCAAGTCGTGTAACGGAGGATTTCAGGCCACACCCTTCGCAAGCCGGCGAAAGGTTCCGATGCGGGCGCCGGGCGTGATTGACAGCCGCCTGTCTCTGCCGCAGTCAGGCGAAAAGAAGTGAGGGCCGTTCTGCCCCGATCGGGAGGAAGTCGCGCATGGATTTCGCGCTGAACGAGGATCAGGTCGCAATTCAAGATGCGGCGCGCGCGTTCGCCGAGGGACAGCTTGCCCCGCATTCGGCCGAATGGGACGAGCAGAAGCATTTCCCTGTCGATGTCCTGCGCCAGGCCGCCGCGCTGGGCTTCGCCGGCATCTATGTGAACGAGGACGTCGGCGGCAGCAGCCTGTCGCGCCTCGATGCCTCGATCATCTTCGAGGCGCTGAGCTACGGCGACGTGCCGGTGGCGGCCTATCTGACCATCCACAACATGGCTTCGTGGATGATCGACCGGTTTGGTTCGGAGGACCTGCGCCTGCGTTATCTGCCGCGCCTGACGTCCATGGAGCTGATCGCCAGCTACTGCCTGACCGAGCCGGGCTCGGGCTCGGACGCCGCGGCGATGCGGACGACGGCCAAGCTGGACGGCGACCACTATGTCCTGAACGGCGGCAAGGCCTTCATCTCCGGCGGCGGGGTCTCGGACGTCTATGTCGTGATGGCGCGCACGGGCGGCGAGGGCGCCAAGGGCGTCTCGGCCTTCGTGGTGGAGAAGGGGACGCCGGGCCTCAGCTTCGGGGCCAACGAGCGCAAGATGGGCTGGAACGCCCAGCCCACCGCCCAGGTCAATTTCGACAATTGCCGTGTGCCGATCGAGAACCGCATCGGCCAGGAAGGCGAGGGCTTCCGCTTCGCCATGATGGGCCTGGACGGCGGGCGGCTGAACATCGCCTCGTGCTCTCTGGGCGGCGCCCAGTTCGCCCTCGACACCGCCAAGACGTATCTGGAGACCCGCAACCAGTTTGGCCGGCCGCTGAAGGACTTCCAGGCGCTGCAGTTCAAGCTGGCGGACATGGCGACCGAGCTGGAAGCCGCCCGCCTGATGGTGCGCCGCGCGGCTCACGCGCTGGACAGCAAGCACCCCGAGGCGACCAAGCTGTGCGCCATGGCCAAGCGTTTCGCCACCGACGCGGGCTTCCAGGTCGCCAATGACGCCTTGCAGCTGCATGGCGGCTACGGCTACCTCCAGGACTATCCGCTGGAGCGCATCGTGCGCGACCTGCGGGTGCACCAGATCCTGGAAGGGACCAACGAGATCATGCGCGTCATCATCGCCCGCGAGATGTTCCGCCAGTGAGCGTCGGATGATCTATCTCTGCCGCCACGGCCAGACCTTCCACAATCGCGAAGGCCGCCTGCAGGGGCGGATGGAGTCGGACCTGACGCCGCTGGGCCAGGCGCAAGCGCGGGCCATGGCGGCGCTTCTTGACCATCTGGTGGCCCCGCACGAGCGCGGACCGTGGCGGCTGGTCGCCAGCCCGCTGCGCCGGGCGCGCCACACCGCCGAGGCGATCGGCGAGCGCCTGGGTCTGGCGGTGGAGTTCGATGAGCGCCTCGTGGAAATCGACGTCGGCGAATGGTCCGGACGGCTCCGCGAGGAGGTGAGGGGCGAGAACCCGCACCTGCACGGAGACGACGCCTGGGGCTTCCACGCGCCGGGCGGCGAAACCTACGAGGCCATGACCGCGCGTCTTGACGCTTGGCTGGCGCAGCAGGCGGCTGAGCCGGAGCGCCGCCTGATCGTCGTCAGCCACGGCGTCGCGGGCCGCCTACTGCGCGGCCTCTACGCGCGTCTCTCGAAGGAAGAGACCCTGCGCCAGGACATCCCGCAGGACGCCATCTTCCGTCTCGCCGGAGGCCGGATCGAGCGTATCGACTGCGCGCCGGTCGCCGAACCCGCCGAACCCGCCTGAAGGCCGCCCATGACCGAAGACTCCGAAGTCCTGATCCGCGTCGAGAAGAATGTCGGCCGCATCACGCTCAACCGCCCCAAGGCTCTGCACGCCCTGACCCTGGGCATGTGCGAGGCGATGATCGCCGCGCTGCTGGACTGGCAGGAAGACCCCGAGATCTACATGGTGCTGATCGACCACGCGGGCGAGCGCGGCTTCTGCGCGGGCGGCGACATCCGCATGCTGGCCGAGAGCGGGGCCAAGGACGGTGTCGAGGCCCGCAAGTTCTTTCACACCGAGTACCGGCTGAACCACCTGCTGTTCACCTATGACATTCCCGTCGTGGCGATCATGGACGGCGTGGTGATGGGCGGCGGGGTCGGAATCTCGATGCCGGCCCACGTGCGGATCGCGACCGAGCGCACGACCTTCGCCATGCCCGAGACCGGCATCGGCCTGTTCCCTGACGTCGGCGGCGGCTGGTACCTGCCGCGCCTGCCGGGCAAGGCGGGGCTGTGGCTGGCCTTGACCGGCGCCCGGATCAAGGGCGCGGACTGCATGCGGCTGGGCATCGCCACCCACTTCGTGGAGTTCGGCGCCGTCGAGGGGCTCAAGAAGGCGATCGTCGCAGATCCGCGCCGTATCGATGAGACCTTGCGCAAGTACCGCGCCGACGCCGGCAAGGCCGCCCTGCTGGGCTTCGAGCAGGACTTGAACCGCCTCTTCGTCGGCGACAGCGTCGAGGAAATCGTCGAGTTCCTGACCCTCGACTCCAGCGACTGGGGCAAGGCCCAGCTGGAGGTCATGAAGACCAAGTCGCCTCAGACGATGAAGGTCGCCTTCGAGCAGCTGAAGCGCGGCGCGGCCATGACCGACTTCGCCGATAACATGGCCATGGAATATCGGATCGGCTCGCGCGTCGTGCGCAGGCACGACTTCATCGAGGGCGTGCGGGCGGTGATCGTCGACAAGGACAACGCCCCGCGCTGGAATCCGGCGCGTCTGGAGGACGTCACCGACGCCATGCTGGACGAGATTTTCTCAGCCCTACCGGCGGACGAGGAATGGACGCCGCTGACGTAGCGGATGTCGTGCGCTAACGTATGTGACAACGATAAAGTGCCGGTTTGGAAGGATCGCCATGCGTAAGCCGCTTCTCAGTCTCGTCGCCGTGCTCGGCCTCGCCGCCTGCGCCACGCAACCGATGCTGGGACCGCCGCCGCCGCCGCCGCCGCCTTCCGGCGCGGTTGCGATCTCCATCCCCGCCAATATCGCCGCCGCGCTGAGCGACCCGTCGCGTCCGGCCGCCGACATGGTGCGCGACGAGGCCCGCCATCCGGGCGAGGTCCTGGCCTTCGCGGGCGTCAAGCCGGGCGCCAAGGTCGCCGACCTGATTCCGGGCGGCGGCTATTTCACGCGGATCTTTTCGAAGGCCGTCGGTCCCAAGGGCAAGGTCTACGCCTATGTGCCAGACGAACTGACCAAGCTGGCCAAGCGCGAGCCGGCGGTGAACGCCATCGCCCGCGATCCGGCCTATTCGAACGTGACGGTGATCCTGAACACGCTGCCCAACTTCGCCACGCCGGAGAAGCTGGACCTGGTGTTCACGGCCCAGAACTATCACGACATGCACGACAAGTTCATGGGCCCCGCCGACCTGTCGGTCGTGAACCGGCAGATCTTCAAGGCCCTGAAGCCGGGCGGCGTCTATCTGGTCATCGACCACTCGGCCGAGCCGGGCTCGGGCCTGCGCAACACCGAGGACCTGCACCGCATCGACTCGGCGGTGGTGAAGTCGGAAGTGACCGCCGCGGGCTTCATCTTCGAAGGCGAGAGCAAGGTGCTGCGCGACCCCGCCGACACCCGCAAGGCCAGCGTCTTCGACCCGTCGATCCGCGGCAAGACCGACCAGTTCGTCTACAAGTTCCGCAAGCCCGCTTCGGCGCGCTGACGGGCGCGAGCCATAACCATAAGAGCCGCGCCCAACGAGGCGCGGTTCGTCTTTGCAGGGAGTAGCGGATGACCCGCGTCGCGTTCATCGGGCTGGGCAACATGGGCGGCGGCATGGCCGCCAACCAGGCGGGCGCCGGCCATCAGGTCCGCGCCTTCGACCTGTCGGCGGACGCCCTGGCGCGCGCGACGACCGCTGGCTGCCAGGCCGCGGCCTCGGTCGCCGAGGCGGTCGCCGACGCCGAGGTGGTGATCACCATGCTGCCCGCCGGTCCGCACGTGCGCTCGGTCTATGGCGAGCAGGTGTTCAACAGCGCGCCGAAGTCCGCCCTGCTGATCGACTGCTCGACGATCGACGTCGAGACCGCCCGCGACGTGGCGCGCCAGGCGGGGGAGGCGGGCTTCCGCTTCGCCGACGCGCCGGTGTCCGGCGGGGTGATGGCCGCCGAGGCCGGGACCCTGGCCTTCATGGTCGGGTGCGACGAGGCCGATTTCTCGGCGGTCGAGGCGGCGCTGGAGCCGATGTCGCGCGCCACGATCCGGGCGGGCGATCACGGGGCGGGGCAGGCGGCCAAGATCTGCAACAACATGCTGCTGGGGATCTCGATGCTGGGCGTCTGCGAGGCCTTCGCCCTGGCCGAGAAGCTGGGCCTGGCGGCCGATCGCTTCTTCGACATCGCCAATAAGTCATCGGGGCAGTGCTGGTCGCTCAGCACCTATTGCCCCGTGCCGGGCGTCGGCCCCCAGACCCCGGCCGATCGCGGCTACGAGGGCGGATTCGCCACGACCATGATGCTGAAGGACCTGAAGCTGGCCCAAGGCGCGGCCGCCCAGGCTGGGGCGTCGACGCCGCTGGGCGCGCAGGCCGAGGCGCTGTACGCGCTGTTCGCCGCCAATGGCTTTGGCGGCAAGGATTTCTCGGCCGTGATCCAGCTTCTACGGGGTAGGCTGAGCGAACTGGCCTGACGCCGGGGAGGCCTCGATCAGAGCGTTTATCGACAAAATCAGGTCCGCGGATCCGGTATTTCTATTTGCTAGGTAAACGCCCTTAGATGGACACTCGTGGCGCTTGGTGCGAAAAGCCCAACCAATAATCAAGGGGACCGCCGACCGTCGGGCCGTCGGTTTAGAGATCGCTATGGACTACAAAGCCGCGTTCCGCAGCGCCGTCGATCAGATTCGCGACGAGGGCCGTTACCGGGTCTTCGCCGACCTGAAGCGCCAGCGCGGCCAGTTTCCACGGGCCACCTGGACCCGTCAGGACGGCTCGGAACGCGAAGTCGTGGTCTGGTGCAGCAACGACTATCTCGGCCAGGGCCAGAACCCGGTCGTGCTGGAAGCCATGAAGGGCGCGGTCGACGCGCACGGCTCCGGCTCGGGCGGCACCCGCAACATCTCGGGCACCAATCACGACCACGTCCTGCTGGAGCAGGAACTGGCCGATCTGCACGGCAAGGAAGCCGCGCTGCTGTTCACCTCGGGCTACGTCTCGAACGAAGCCAGCCTGTCGGTGGTCCAGAAGATCCTGCCGGGCCTGATCATCTTCTCGGACGAGCTGAACCACGCCTCGATGATCGCCGGCATCCGCAACGGCGGCGGCCCGCGCAAGATCTTCAAGCACAACGACCTGGCGCACCTGGAAGAACTGTTGGCGGCCGCGCCGGCCGACGCGCCCAAGCTGATCGCCTTCGAAAGCGTCTATTCGATGGACGGCGACATCGCCGACATCGCCGGCACGATCGCGCTCGCCAAGAAGTACGGCGCGATGACCTATCTGGACGAAGTCCACGCGGTCGGCATGTACGGCCCGCGCGGCGGCGGCGTCGCCGAGCGCGAAGGCCTGATGGGCGACATCGACATCATCGAAGGCACGCTGGGCAAGGCGTTCGGCGTCATGGGCGGCTACATCACCGGCGACACCGAGGTGATCGACGCCATCCGCCTGATGGCCGCCGGCTTCATCTTCACGACCTCGCTGCCGCCGGCCCTGGTGGCCGGCTCGCTGGCCAGCGTCCGTTGGCTGAAGCAGCACCCGGAAGTGCGTGAGATCCACCAGGAGCGCGCCGCGACCTTGAAGGCCATGTTCCGCGCCGCCGGCCTGCCGGTGATGGACAGCGAGAGCCACATCGTCCCGGTGCTGGTCGGCGACCCTGTCCACTGCAAGATGATCAGCGACATGCTGCTGGCCGACCACGGCGTCTATGTGCAGCCGATCAACTATCCGACCGTTCCGCGCGGCACCGAGCGCCTGCGCTTCACCCCCACGCCGTTCCACACCGACGAGATGATGCGCAAGCTGGTCTCGGCCATGGAAAAGCTGTGGGCCCATTGCAACGTCGCCCGCATGGGCGGTCACGCCGCTTAAGGACACAACGCACTTCAGCTTCGACCAGCCCAACCATCGTCGAAACGAAAAACGCCGCCGGAGTCCGGCGGCGTTCGCGTGCCCGGAAGGCATCCAGACAAAGACTTGGCGGCGGTCAGCTGCCGCGCCGCACGCCCTTGCCCAGGCCGATCTTCTTGGCGAAGTCCGAGCGCCGGGCGGCGTAAGCCGGAGCCACCATCGGATAGTCGGGCGGGAGGCCCCACTTGCGACGGTACTCCTCCGGGCTCATGTCGTAGTGCGAGCGCAGGTAGCGCTTCAGCATCTTCAGCTTTTTTCCGTCCTCCAGGCAGACGATGTAGTCGTGCTGCACCGACCGGCCCACCGGCACCGCCGGCTTGGCCTTCTCCACCGGGCGCGGCGGCTCGCCGCCGTTGTTCAACGACGTCAGCGCGTCGTGCACCGTCCGGATCAGCTCGGGAATGGCCGTCTGCGACACGGTGTTCTGGCTTACATAGGCCGCCACGATTTCCGCGCTAAGGCCCAGGATGTCGAGGCTGTTGGTGC
The DNA here is from genome assembly GCF_002742635.1 of Caulobacter sp. X. Lineage (NCBI taxonomy): Bacteria > Pseudomonadati > Pseudomonadota > Alphaproteobacteria > Caulobacterales > Caulobacteraceae > Caulobacter > Caulobacter sp. X. Next base: position 1,908,053 of record NZ_PEGF01000002.1, read on the forward strand.
TGGCCGTGTCCGAAGTGCCGCCGCCCTGAGACGCCATGAGATATCCCACTCTCGTTGCTGTCGTTGTTATTTCGCAGGGGGATGGAGCCGCCCTGCGCGACTGCAACGCACAGCTTCGCCTGTGGTTCCAAGATTGATTGCCGCGCCTATCTCGTTAAAGAGGGCGCCTCTGCCGACTCCCCGCAGCGCCAGGAGAGCGTGATGACCCAAGACAACCTCAGCGCCTTTTTCGGCGCGGACCTCGCCACCGCCGACCGTGACATCTTCGATCGTATCGGTCGCGAACTGGATCGGCAGCAGAACCAGATCGAACTGATCGCCTCGGAGAACATCGTCTCCAAGGCCGTCTTGGAGGCTCAGGGCTCGATCCTGACCAACAAGTACGCCGAGGGTTATCCCGGCAAGCGCTATTATGGCGGCTGCGAATATGTCGACGAGATCGAGACCATCGCCATCGAACGCGCCAAGGCGCTGTTCGGCGCCGGATTCGCCAACGTCCAGCCGCACTCGGGCTCGCAGGCCAACCAGGCGGTGTTCATGGCCCTGCTGCAGCCGGGCGACACGTTCCTGGGCATGGACCTGGCCGCCGGCGGTCACCTGACCCACGGCTCTCCCGCCAACCAGTCGGGCAAGTGGTTCAAGCCGATCTCCTACAGCGTTCGCCAGCAGGACCAACTGATCGACTATGACGGCGTGGCCGAGATCGCCCAGCGCGAAAAGCCCAAGCTGATCATCGCCGGCGGCAGCGCCTACAGCCGCGAGATCGACTTCGCCAAGTTCCGCCAGATCGCCGACAGCATCGGCGCCTATCTGATGGTCGACATGGCTCACTATGCGGGCCTGATCGCCGGCGGCGCCTATCCGAACCCGATCCCGCACGCCCACGTCGTGACCACCACCACGCACAAGACCCTGCGCGGTCCGCGCGGCGGCATGGTGCTGACCAACGACGAAGCGATCATCAAGAAGGTCAATTCGGCCGTGTTCCCGGGCCTGCAAGGCGGTCCGCTTGAGCACGTGATCGCCGCCAAGGCCGTGGCCTTCGGCGAGGCGCTGCGGCCGGAGTTCAAGGCCTACGCCAAGCAGGTGGTCGCCAACGCTCGCGCGCTGTCGGAAGCCCTGCTGAAGTCGGGCGTCAACATCGTCTCGGGCGGCACCGACAGCCACCTGATGCTGGTCGACCTGCGGCCGAAGGGCGTGACGGGCCGCGACGCCGAGCACAGCCTCGAGCGCGCCCACATGACCTGCAACAAGAACGGCGTGCCGTTCGACACCGCGCCGTTCACGGTCACCTCGGGCATCCGCCTGGGCACGCCGGCCGGCACGACGCGGGGCTTCAAGGAAGCCGAGTTCACCCGCGTCGGCGAGCTGATCGGCGAAGTGGTCAACGGCCTGGCCGCCAACGGTCCCGACGGCAACGCCGAGGTCGAGGCCAAGGTGCGCCAGGAAGTGCTGGCCTTGACGGGTCGGTTCCCGATCTACAACTAATATGGTCTAGGCGCCGCGGGAGGGGCCACATCATGCGCTGCCCCTTCTGCGGCCACGCCGAAAGCCAGGTCAAGGACAGCCGTCCGTCGGAAGACGGGGCGGCCATCCGCCGTCGCCGGATGTGCCCGGAGTGCGGGGGCCGTTTCACGACCTTCGAACGGGTCCAGCTGCGCGAGCTGATCATCCTGAAGCGATCGGGGCGTCGTTCGCCGTTCGATCGCGACAAGCTCGTGCGCTCGATCAACCTGGCGATACAGAAGCGTCCGGTGGATCCGGAACGGGTGGAGCGGATGATCAACGGCATCGTCCGTCAGCTGGAAAGCATGGGCGAGACCGAGCTCCCGTCCTCGACGGTCGGCGAAATGGTCATGAAGGCGTTGAAATCCCTCGATGACGTGGCCTATGTCCGCTACGCCTCGGTTTATCGCGATTTCAAGGAAACCGGCGACTTCGCCAAGTTCCTCACGGAAGAGGGACTGAGCGACGGCGTCGAGGAAGAGCTATAGTCCGTTAAGCCTAATGTGTGTTTCTGGTCGCGCGCGACGCGACCGTGGAGAGTCGAGCTAGATGGTTGAAGACAACATCCGCCTGTTGATCGTGGAGGGCCGAAGCCATTCGGGCGTCTCCGACGAACTGCTGCGCGGCGCCGCTCAGGCGATCGAAGCCTATGGCGCGGAATACGACGTGATCACGGTCTCCAGCGCGCTTCAGATCCCGACGGCCATCGCCCTGGCGGAAGACGCCGGCCAAGGTCCCGTGGGCGTGCGCTATGACGGCTATGTCGCCCTGGGCTGCGTGATCCGCGGCGAGACCTACCATTTCGAGCTCGTTTCGAACGAGACGGCCCGTGGGCTCCAGGATCTGGGCATCGGTCGGCGTCTGCCGATCGGCTTCGGCGTTCTGGCCGTCGACGACGAGCAGCAGGCCTGGGCGCGCGCCAAGGTCAGCGAAGGCGATCGCGGCGGCGCGGCCGCCAAGGCGTGTCTCGAGACCATCGCGCTGAAACGCCAGCTTCTGGGGCGCGGCAGATGAGCGCACCCCGCACCCAACCCCGCTCGGTCGCGCGCCTCGCGGCTGTTCAGGCGCTCTATCAGATGGAAGTTTCGGGGGCCGGCGTCGACTCGGTCATCCGCGAGTTTTCCGAGCATCGCTTCGACCGCGACGTCGAGGGCGAACGCCTCGCCGCCGCCGACGAAACCTTCTTCGCCGAGCTGGCCAAGGGCGTCGTGGCCCATCAGGCCAAGGTGGATCAGGGAATCGTCAAGCGCCTGGCCTCGGGCTGGCGGCTTGAGCGCCTGGACGCCACGGCGCGCGCTGTTCTGCGCGCGGGCGCCTACGAATTGATGTATCGGCCGGACGTTCCGACCGAAGTGGTCATCAATGAGTATGTCGAGATAGCGAAATCCTTTTTTGAGGGTCCTGAGTCAGGCTTCATCAATGGCGCCCTCGACGCGATCGCCCGTGATGCAAGAGACTGACGAAGAAGACTGGTTCGCTGAAGACGAGGCGCCATCCACAGCGGTGGCGCCCGCGACCGAATTCGACCATATCGAACGGCTCCTGCGGCCTCTGACGCGTGGCGATCCGGCCGCGCTGGAGCTCCTGGACGACGCGGCCGTGCTGCCGTCGCGCCCGGGCTATGACCTGGTGATCACCAAGGACGCCATGGTCGGCGGCGTGCACTTCCTCGTCGACGAGGCGCTGGATATGGTCGCGCGCAAGCTGCTGCGCACCAATCTGTCCGACCTCGCCGCCAAGGGCGCCGAGCCCTACGGCTATTTCCTGTCCGTCGGCTGGCCTTCGGGCTCGGACGTCACCTCGCGCGAGACCTTCGCCCGCGGCCTGGCGGAAGACGGCGCCTTCTTCGACATTTCGCTGCTGGGCGGCGACACGGTGACGACCTCCGGTCCGCTGGTGCTGTCGGCGACCCTGCTGGGCTGGGTGCCCGAGGGCGGAGCGATCCTGCGCCGCGGCGCCAAGCCGGGCGATCGCCTGATGGTGTCCGGCACGATCGGCGACGGCTGGCTGGGCCTGCTGGCCCAGTGGGGCGAGGTTGCCGATCCCGATGGCGCGCTGCTTCGCCGCTATCGCCAGCCCGAGCCGCGCATCGGCCTGCGCGACGCCATGCGTCAGCACGCCAAGGCCGCCGCCGACGTCTCCGACGGCCTGCTGGCCGACAGCAGCCACATCGCCAAGGCCAGCGGTTGCCGGGTCCGGGTCGACCTGGAGCGCTTGCCGCTGTCGCCCGGCGGCCAAGCCTGGCTGGACATCCAGCCCGAACAGGTCGAGGGGCGAATCTCCCTGGCGTCCGGCGGCGACGACTACGAGATCGTCTGCGCCGTCGATCCCAACGAGGCCTGGGCCTTCCGCGTCGCCGCGGCCGCCGCCGGCGTCAAGGTCAGCGAGATCGGCGAGTTCGTCGAGGGCGAGGGCGTGTCGGCCTATTACAAGGGCCGCGACGTGACTCCGTCCCGCCTGGGCTGGCTGCACGGCTAGGCGGACCCCGGTAGGGGAATATCAAGCTCCGTTTGCTAGAAGCGGGGCATGAGCTCGACCCTCTCGCGCCGATTTCTGCTGAGCCTCGTCGTCGCGACGATGGCCGGGCCCGCGCTCGCGAACGCCGAGAAGAAGAAGGAAGGGGAGGGACAGGCCCTCGATCCCACCTACAAGCTCGGCTCGATGACGATCCCGATCATCGCCAACGGTCGCATCGTGAACTACGTCTTTGTCGCCCTGACGCTGAGGCTGACCTCCGGCGCCGATGTCGAGGGCTTCAAGGCCCAGGAGCCGGCGCTGCGCGACGCCATCATGCGCGCGGCCTATCGCACGCCCTTTGTTCGCCAGGATACGTGGCAAGAGGTGGACGGCCCGCGCCTGCAGGCCTTCGTCCTGGGTCAGTGCGCAGTCCTGTTCGGCAAGGGCAAGGTCGCCGCCGTCGACATCGCCAAGCAGGTCCCTCGCCAGCATGTCATGCCGCCCAACGCGGCGGCTCTGCGCGCGCTGCAGCAGAAGCCCGACACGCCGAGCCCCTGAGTTCCCTCGCGCTCCGACGCTTTTTCGCGCGGAATCGCTTGTTCTGACGCGGGTTGCGCGCCTCCCGGCCATCTGACAGTGTCCTTGGGATGACGCCGTTCGGCCGTCATTTCAGGGAGAACGAGGGGGCACGAGGCCAATAAGGCCCGCCTGTCGACCTCGACGGCGATTGAGTTGGCTTGTTTGAGTTGGCTCAAGGTCGCCGCCGACGGATCGGCGTCCCCTCGTTGCAAAGAAGCGCGAAGGGGCGAAGAACCTAATGAGTCTTTGGCTTTATCTGGCCATCGGGGCCGGGCTTCTGGCGGTGCTGTATGGCGCCGTGCAGACGGCCAGTCTGATGCGGGCCTCGGCCGGCAACGCACGCATGCAGGAGATCGCCGCGGCGATCCAGGAGGGCGCTCAAGCCTATCTGCGGCGGCAATATCTCACCATTTCCATCGTCGGCGCGGTCATCCTCGTCGCCGTCTATCTGCTGATCGGCCCCTGGGCCGCCCTCGGCTTCCTGGTCGGCGCGGTGCTGTCGGGCGCGGCGGGCTTCGCCGGCATGCTGATCTCGGTCCGGGCCAACGTCCGCACCGCCCAGGCCTCGTCGGAAGGCCTCGCCAAGGGCCTGTCGCTGGCGTTCACCTCGGGCGCGGTCACCGGCATGCTCGTGGCGGGCTTCGCCCTGCTGGGCGTGGCCGGCTACTACTGGGTGCTGACCGACGTCCTGGGCCTCGAGCCGACCGGCCGCGGCGTCGTCGACGCCCTGGTGGCCCTGGGCTTCGGCGCCTCGCTGATCTCGATTTTCGCCCGTCTGGGCGGCGGCATCTTCACCAAGGGCGCTGACGTGGGCGGCGATCTGGTGGGCAAGGTCGAGGCCGGCATTCCGGAGGATGACCCCCGCAACGCCGCGACCATCGCCGACAACGTTGGCGACAATGTCGGCGACTGCGCCGGCATGGCCGCCGACCTGTTCGAGACCTACGCCGTGACCACGGTCGCGACCATGGTCCTGGCGGCGATCTTCTTCCGCGGCCACGAAGCCGTGGGCGCGATGATGCTGCTGCCGCTGGCCATCTGCGCGGTCTGCATCGTCACCTCGATCATCGGCGCGTTCTTCGTCCGCCTGGGCAAGAGCCAGAACATCATGGGCGCGCTCTATAAGGGCCTGATCGTGACCGGCGTGCTGTCGATCCCGGCGGTCTGGTACGTGCTGCACCAACTGATCCCGGCTCCGGTCGTGACCGAAGCCCGCACCTACACCGCCGACGGCCTGTTCTACTGCGGTCTGGTCGGCCTGGCGGTCACCGCCGCCATCGTGATGATCACCGAGTACTATACCGGCACCAACTTCCGTCCGGTGAAGTCGGTGGCCCAGGCCTCGGTCTCGGGTCACGGCACGAACGTGATCCAGGGCCTGGCCATGTCGTTGGAAGCCACGGCCCTGCCGGCCCTGACCATCATCGTCGGCATCGTCGTCACCTATAATCTGGCCGGCCTGTTCGGCATCGCGATCGCCACCACGACCATGCTGTCGCTGGCCGGCTTCATCGTGGCGCTGGACGCCTTTGGTCCCGTCACCGACAACGCCGGCGGCATCGCTGAAATGGCCGGCCTGCCGCCGGAAGTCCGGGTCACCACCGACGCCCTGGACGCCGTGGGCAACACCACCAAGGCCGTGACCAAGGGCTACGCCATCGGCTCGGCGGGTCTCGGCGCCCTGGTGCTGTTCGCCGCCTATACCGAAGACCTGAAGTTCTTCTCGGCCAATGCGACGCCGGGCAGCTTCTTCGACGGCATGGGCGCGGTCACCTTCGACCTGTCCAACCCGTACGTCGTGGTCGGCCTGCTGTTCGGCGGCCTGCTGCCGTTCCTGTTCGGCGGCATGTCGATGACCGCCGTCGGCCGCGCGGCCGAGTCGGTCGTCGCCGAGGTGCGTCGTCAGTTCCGCGAGAACCCCGGCATCATGACGGGCGAGGTGAAGCCGGAATACGGCCGCGCCGTCGACATCCTGACCAAGGCGGCCATCCGCGAGATGATCGTGCCCAGCCTGCTGCCGGTCGTCTCGCCGGTGGTGCTGTTCTTCGTGATCAACGCCATCGCCGGCAAGGTCGACGCCTTCGCCGCCCTCGGCGCCATGCTGATGGGCGTCATCGTCACCGGCCTGTTCGTCGCCATCTCGATGACCAGCGGCGGCGGCGCCTGGGACAACGCCAAGAAGGTGATCGAGGAAGGCTTCACCGACAAGAACGGCGTCCTGCACAAGAAGGGCGGCGAGACCCACAAGGCCGCCGTCACGGGCGACACCGTCGGGGATCCCTACAAGGACACCTCGGGCCCGGCCGTGAACCCGATGATCAAGATCACCAATATCGTGGCCCTGCTGCTGCTGGCGGTCCTGGCCCACGGCGGCTGATGACGCGAAAGCGTTGAAACGGAAACGCCCCGGAGGAGACTCCGGGGCGTTTTCATTCGAGCCGATCAGTAGACGTCTTCGGGATCCATCTCGACCAGGGCGTCCTGGGGCTTGGGGATCACGTCGATCGGCACCTCGCCGCGGCGATCCACGCCGACGAAGTCGTGATCGATCCGCCGGCGACGGCAGGGGCCGAAATATTCCTTGGCCTGCACGAAGGGGCGGGGGTTGTTGATGATCTCGTTGACGCGGTGCATCACCGTCCGCGCCGTCAGCGGCTTGGCCAGGAACTCGGTCACCCCGGCCATCCGCGCGTCGTTCAGGGTGCGCTGGGTGGCGTGACCCGTCATCATGATGATGGGAACGAAGCGATTGGGGCTGGCCGTCGAGGTGCGAACCCATTTGACGAACGCCAGGCCGTCGACCGGGTGCATCACCAGGTCGGTGAAGATGATGTCGATCTCTTTCGACTGGAAGATCCGCAGAGCGCCCAGGCCGTCGTCGGCCTCGTAGATCTTACGGACGCCCGCCGACTTCAGGATGGTTGTGATCACCCTGCGCATGTTGGCGTTGTCGTCGATCAGCAGAATGGAAAGCGCACGAAGGTCCGTCGTTTCCACAGCGCGCCTCCTCCGCTTCCGTGAATTCGCTGGCGCGCCGCAGCGCGTCGTCAGAAATCGAGGATCGCCCAAACTGGGTTTATGGAGTGTTTAGGGCGCGACAATATGTCTCAAAAAGCATGGTCAATTTTAGATTCACAGTAAATGGCGGGGCGTATCCCTACTGTGAAGCTTGAATACTGGCGGCTGGAAACAGAAAAGCCGCCCGCCTTGCGGCGAGCGGCTCTGTAAACCTTGAGGCGATGGGCGATTAACGACGATCGCCGGGACGCTGGCCGGGGGCCTCGTCGTCCTGCGGGAGCATGCCGCCGCGACCGACGTTGCCGAGCAGCTGTTCCAGGATCGTCATCTCGCGGCCGCGGGTCGGCGTCTCGCGACCGTTGTAGGCGATGACCTTGCCGTCCTTCAGCGTGTAGGTGTTCACCGAGGCGACCTTTTCGTCGGCCGGGTTGAACTTGATCGCCACGACGTCGCGCTTGATCACGCGCGGATAGTAGAAGGCCACCCGGTCGGTGGTCTGCGAGATGTAGTACCAGGTGTTGTTGTCGAAGGTCGAAACGGCCGACGGCGAACCCAGCTTTTCCATCAGCGTGGACTTGCTGTCCTCGCCGACCTTCATGTCGGCGGGCTTGGCCTCGATGGCCTGGAAGCCGGAATAGCTCGTCAGCGGCGTACAGGCCGAAGTAGCGAACGCCAGGGCCAAGACGGCGGCGGCGAAAACGGCGGGGCGAGACATCAAGGCTCCGAACCGGAAAAATGCAGACTTTGACCTATCGCCCGCGGGAGCTTAGTTCAATGCCCGCGTGAAAGCGGACCCCGCGTCTAGCGGGATGTCGCGGCGAAATCGAGGCGTTTCAATGTTTCTGGATCGGTGGTTGAAGCCCAGGCCCGCCAAGGCGGCGGGGGCCAAGCTCTACGCATCGGCCGTGGCTCAGGCGCGTTCGCCGGCTTTCTACCGCGATTTCGGCGTTCGCGACTCGATGGAGGGCCGCTTCGAGCTGTTCAGCCTGCACGTGATCTTCCTGATCGAGCGGCTGAAGGGGCAGGGCGACGCCGCGGCCGAGACCTCGCAGGCGGTGTTCGATTCCTATGTGAAGGGCCTGGACGACGCCTTCCGGGAGATCGGCGTGGCCGATACGGCCGTGGGCAAGAAGATGAAGAAGCTGGCGGGCGCCTTCTACGGCCGCCTGAAGACCTATGACGAGGCGGTCGCCAGCCTGCCGGACGAGGCCGCGACTCGCGACTTCCTGGCCCGCACCGCGTTCGAGGAAAGAGGCGAGGGCGACGTCGCCGCCCTGACCACCTATCTGATCAAGACGCGCGGGAGCCTGGCGGACCAGCCGCTGGACGCCCTGCTGCAAGGAGACGTGACTTGGCCGAACCCGTGACCGCGCCCTGGCCCTGCGAGATTCCGCTGTCCCAGGTCGATCGTGGCGCCGTGAAGCTGCGCCTTGAGCCCAGCGCCGACCAATGCAAGGCGATCGCCAAGCAACTGGGCCTCGTCAGCCTGGAGGCGCTCTCGGCCGAGGTGTTTCTGACGTCCTGGCTGGACGGCGCCGAGATCTCTGGCGTCCTGCGGGCGCGGGTCGTCCAGACCTGCAGCGCGACGGCCGACGACTTCGAAACGCCGATCGACGCGCGCTTCAGCCTCCGCGTTTTGCCCGCCAACAGCGAAAACGCCCCGCAGGAAGAGTTTGGCGACCTTGGCGCAGACCCCGATGGCGATGATCCGCCCGACGTGCTGGAAGGCCAAGTCGTGGACGTGTCCGGCTACGTCGTCGAGCACCTGGCGCTGGAGCTGGATCCGTTCCCCCGCAAGCCCGGCGCGGTGTTCGTCCAGCCGCCGGAACCGGTGGAATTGTCCCCGTTCGCGGCGCTGAAGGGGCTGAATTTGAAGGACGATCAGGGCTAAACACCCCGACTCGACCGCTTGCGTGATATTCACGCGGATGTATCGTCCGCCGCCTTGAGGGCGGCCGGGCCGCCTGCCGGAGCTCTCAGCGCCACGTGACTCAATCCGTCGTCATCTCGATCGACGCCATGGGCGGCGATCATGGCCCCTCGATCGTCGTGCCCGGCGTCGCGCTCGCGGCCCAGGCGCTGCCCGGCGTGCGCTTCCTGTTGCACGGGGACGGCGCGGCCATCGAGGCCGAGCTCGCCAAATGTCCCGCCGCCAAGGCCGTGAGCGAAGTCCGCCACTGCGACAAGGCGATCGGCATGGACGAAAAGCCCGCCCAGGCCATGCGCCGAGGCAAGGGCTCCAGCCTGTGGAACGCGGTCGAGGCGCTGCGCGACAACGAAGCCCAGGCCTGCGTCTCGGCCGGCAACACCGGCGCGCTGATGGCGATCTCCAAGCTGATCCTGCGCATGGGCGCGGGCCTGGAGCGTCCGGCCATCGTCGCCAACTGGCCGACCATGAAGGGCGTGACGGCGGTTCTGGACGTCGGCGCCAATGTCGAGAGCGACGCGGCCCAGCTGGTCGAGTTCGCGATCATGGGCGCGGCCTTCCACCACGCGGTGCATGGCTCGCACCGGCCGACCGTGGGTCTGCTGAACGTCGGCTCCGAGGAGCAGAAGGGCCACGAGGAGGTGCGCGAGGCGCACGCCATCCTGCGCGAGACCAAGCTGGACTTCGACTATCACGGCTTCGTCGAGGGCAACGACATCGCCTACGGCACGGTCGACGTGGTCGTCACCGACGGCTTCACCGGCAATGTCGCCCTGAAGACCGCCGAGGGGCTGGCGCGGTTCTTCTCGAACGAGATCAAGAGCACCCTGACCTCGACGCCGCTGGCCATGCTGGGCGCGGCCATCGCCTCGGGCGCGCTGAAGAAGATGCGCCAGCGCCTGGATCCGGGCCGGGTGAACGGCGGGCCGCTGCTGGGCCTCAACGGGATCGTGGTCAAGAGCCACGGCGGCGCGGACGCGGGCGGCTTCGCCTCGGCGATCCGGGTCGCCACCAACCTCGCGCGCAGCGATTTCCGCGCCGAGATCGACAGAAATCTGAAACGCCTGACCGCCGCCGCGGCCAAGGACGGGGCCTCCGGCGAGGCGCCCGATCCCGGCGTGGATCCCCAGGGAGCGGCCGAGTGAGCGTAGTTCGTAGCGTAGTGACCGGCGTCGGCGCCTATCTGCCGCCCAAGGTCGTGACCAATGACGATCTGGCCAAGTTCGTCGACACCAGCGACGAATGGATCGTCGAGCGCACTGGCATCCGCCAGCGTCACCAGGCCGCCGACGACCAGCCGGTCTCGGACCTCGCGGTCGAGGCCGCCAAGGAAGCGCTGGCCGCGGCCGGCAAGACCGCCGCCGACGTCGACCTGATCATCGTCGCCACCACGACGGCCGATCTTACCTTCCCGGCGGTCGCCACGATCGTCCAGCGCAAGCTGGGCGCGCCGGTCGGCATCGCCTTCGACGTCCAGGCGGTGTGCTCGGGCTTCGTCTACGCGCTGAGCGTCGCCGACGGCTTCGTGGCGCGCGGCAACGCCAAGTGCGCCCTGGTGATCGGCGCCGAAGCCATGACCCGCCTGATGGACTGGAGCGATCGCGGCACCTGCGTGCTGTTCGGCGACGGCGCCGGCGCGGTCGTGCTCGAAGCCGGTGAAGGCGAGGGGACCACGGACGATCGCGGCATGCTGGGCTTTGCTCTGCGCGCCGACGGGACCAAGCAGGACCTGCTCTATGTCGACGGCGGCCCATCGACGACGGGCACGGTCGGCAAGCTGCGGATGCTGGGCAACCAGGTCTTCAAGCACGCCGTGGTCAACATCTCCGAAGCGATCCACGCCGCCGCCGCCAAGGCGGGGGTCGCGGTCGCCGACGTCGACTGGTTCATCCCGCACCAGGCCAACCAGCGAATCCTCCAGGGCGTGGCCCATCGCTGCGGCATAGACGAGGACAAAGTGATCTCGACGGTCGCCATTCACGCCAACACGTCGGCCGCCTCGATCCCGCTGGCCTTCGCCCACGGGGTCAAGGACGGGCGGATCAAGAAGGGCGACCTCTTGCTGCTGGAAGCGATGGGCGGCGGTCTGACCTGGGGCGCCTGCGTTCTGCGTCTTTGACGCGCATCATGGCGCAAGCTTCGCGAGCGGCATGAACTGTTGACCTTGAGCCTTTGACTTCACGCGATAATCACGGCATGAGGTCATCGGTGGGTGAGGGCGCGGCTGGTTGAGGGCGGCCGCATCAGGCTCTTGTTCGCCGCGAGTGCTCTATCGGAGGTGGTCTGCTGGCCGCCAGGATACGCGTGGAGGGGGTTGCATGAAGGGCTCTACTTTGACCCGGGCCGACCTATGCGAGGCGGTCCACGAGGAGGTCGGTCTGACCCGTCAGGACTGCGCCGGCCTCGTCGAACGCACCCTGGATCTGGTGGCCGAGGCCCTGGAGAAGGGCGAGACGGTCAAGCTTTCCGGTTTCGGCGTCTTCCAGGTTCGCGCCAAGCGGGCTCGGATGGGGCGCAATCCCAAGACGGGCGAGCCCGCCGAGATCGAGCCCCGGCGCGTGATCGGGTTCCGCGCTTCCCAGGTCATGAAGGCGCGAATCGACCGCGCCCTGGGCGACTAGGATTCGTGCGGTGGCGAAGGGGCCGAACGCCTTCCGCACGATTTCCGAAGCCGCCGAGGAGCTGGGCGTGCCGCAGCACGTCCTGCGATTCTGGGAGACCAAGTTCTCCTTCATTCGCCCCATGAAACGCGCCGGCGGACGGCGCTTCTATCGTCCGCAGGACGTGGCCGTGCTGAACGGCGTCCGCACCTTGCTCCACAGCGAAGGCCTGACCATCAAGGGCGTGCAGAAGCTGCATCGCGACCATGGCCTGGCGCAGGTGATCGCCGCGGGGCTGGGCTCCAACGGCTCGGCCAAGCTGGCGGCCGATATCGACTATGGCGCCCTCGACCAGGGCGCGCGACGGCTGGAGGGCGAGGCCCGCGAGCGCCTGGCCTTCATGTTGCGCGACCTCACGGAGGTCAAATCGCGCCTCGATGGACTGCTGTCCCGCTAGGGCTGTTCCGAGAGCGGCGATTTCGTCCGAAATGGCAGTTGCCCAACCCCGGACCGGCGCCTATAAGAGCGCCTCTTCCGCGTCGGAGCGTGGCGCAGCCTGGTAGCGCACTTGACTGGGGGTCAAGGGGTCGCAGGTTCGAATCCTGTCGCTCCGACCATTTCCTTCGGGAACAGCGGAAGCCGAAAGGGTCGCCGAAAGGCGGCCCTTTTTCATGTCCGAAACCTACTTCACGACTGGCTTGTCGGCCTTGCCCATCCACGAGATCAGCGGAATCACCGGCAGGATCCAGCCCATGCCCAGCGCCACGAAATAGACGAGGTGCACGAAGCGGTTCTGGGGCAGGTGGTCGTAGAGGCTGGTGAAGATCCAGATCCAGGCGAACAGGACGGCCATCACGGCGATCGAGCCGATCAGCTTGCGGAGGCGGGCCGGGATAAGGGGAGCGCTCACGCGGGTCTCCGGAAGAGGCCGAGCACGGCCAGGAACACGACGGCGCCCACGCTGGAGACGATCAGCTCGCCAACGAATCCGCTGACGTGAAGATCGATGCGAGTCGCCACGAACGCTCCGATGAACGCGCCGATCACGCCGATCAAGAGCTTGATGAACAGGGAGTGGCGGCGGTCGAGCCCGAAATCGGCGATCCAGCCGGCGATAATGCCGACGATCGCCGCCGCGAAGACGCCCGTACCGCTCATCAAAGTCCTCCTGCGCGGGGCTTTGTGCCACGCGTCGCGCGCGTCGTCATGCGTAGGCATACAGACATTGATGCGCGCGTCCGGCGGGCGTAGGGATGGCGCGGCCGCATTTCGGCCCAGAAGTGACGCTTTTCCGACTCCATGACGTCTTTCCTGCGTTCCGACCGCTCGCGTCCCGTCGCCATCTGGCTCTTCATCGTGGCCGCCATGGTGTTCTCCATGGTCGTCGTCGGCGGCGCGACCCGCCTGACCGACTCGGGGCTTTCGATCACCCAGTGGCAGCCGATCATGGGCGCCTTGCCGCCGATGTCGGACCAGGCCTGGCGCGAGAGCTTCGAGCTCTACAAGCAGATCCCGCAGTACCACCTGGTCAATCCGGACATGACGCTGGAGGGCTACAAGGGCATCTTCTGGTGGGAGTGGGCGCACCGTCTGCTGGGGCGGACCGTCGGCGTCGCCTTCGCGATCCCGTTCATCGTTTTCCTGATCCGCCGCGACATCCCGCGCCGCCTGATCTGGCGCTGCGCCGTCATGCTGGGCCTGGGCGGCCTGCAGGGCCTGGTCGGCTGGTGGATGGTCTCCAGCGGCCTGTCCGAGCGGGTCTCGGTCGCGCCCGAACGCCTGATGACGCACCTGGGCCTGGCCCTGGCGCTGTTCGTGGTCCTGATCTGGACCGCGTTGGACGCCTGGAACGGCGCGCCGCGCGTCGAGGAGCGTTCGCCCTGGCGCGGCTGGGCGCTGGCTTTCCTGGGCGCGGTGTTCTTCCAGAGCCTGCTGGGCGCGCTGGTGGCCGGCAACGACGCGGGCCTGGTCTATAACGACTGGCCGCTGATGAACGGGCGCCTCTTCCCGGCCGACTATTTCGGCGCCGGCCTGTGGGGCACGATCGCCCATAGCCACGGCGCGGTGCAGCTGCACCACCGTCTGATGGCCTACGCTCTGTTCGTCGCCGGGATCGCCATCGCGGTGATCGCCCGGCGCGACAGGCCCCTGGCGGCTGGCAGCAAGGCGATCGCGACAGCCTTGGCGGTGATTGTCGTCCTGCAGGCCTCGCTGGGCGTCTGGACCCTGATGGCGGCCGTCCCGATCACCCTGGGCGTTCTGCACCAGGCGGGGGCCGCGGTGCTGCTGGCCGTGGCGACCGCCTTCGCCTGGCGCGTGCGACGCGCCTAAAGCGCGATCCGTCGCGGGCGACGGAAAAACTGTCACACGCTGGGAGCAAATCGGGCCGATTCCTCATGGAGCTTGGCCTTGATCCGCCCGTTTGTTCTCGCCCTCGTGGCGTCCGCTTCGATCTCGACCTTCGCCTGCGCCCAGGCCGCCGGCCCGATGGCGGCGGTCAGCGCCGCTGATCCCTATTACAAGGCCGGTGAAGCGGCTCTGGCGCGACAGCTGACGGTGGTTCCGAACACGGGGCGCGCCAAGAACGTCATCCTGTTCCTGGGCGACGGCATGGGCATTTCGACGGTGACGGCCGGCCGCATCTATGACGGTCAGCAGAAGGGCGTCGACGGCGAGTCCAATTCCCTGTCCTTCGAGAAGCTGTCCTATTCGGCGCTCTCCAAGACCTACAGCCACGACACCCAGGTCACCGACAGCGCCGCCGGCATCACGGCGATCATGACCGGCGTGAAGACCCGCAACAAGATCATCGGCCTGACGGGCGCGGCGATCGGCGAGAAGTGCGAGACCGAGAAGGGCAATGCGGTCCAGACCCTGGCCGAGCTGGCCAAGGCCAACGGCAAGGCGGCCGGCGCGGTCACCACGACCCGCGTCACCCACGCCACCCCGGCCGGCGCCTACGCCCACACCGCCTATCGCGACTGGGAAGGCGACAGCGACATGCCGGTCGAGGCCATCCAAGGCGGCTGCAAGGACATCGCCCGCCAGCTGGTCGAGGCGCCCGACGCCCTGCGCCTGGACGTCGTCATGGGCGGGGGCCGCTCGCGCTTCCTGCCCGAGGCCAAGGATGGCAAGCGCGCCGACGGCCGCGACCTCACCGCCGAGTGGCTGAAGGCCGAAGGGCAGGGCTCGGCCTACGTCACCACGGTCGATCAACTGAAGGCGCTGCCCGCCGACACCAAGCACGTGCTGGGCCTGTTCGCCGCCGAGCACCTGCCTTACGAAGTCGAGCGGCCGGTGTTGGGGCAGGGCGTCCCGACCCTGGCCGAGATGGCGACGGCGGCCGTCGACGTGCTGTCCAAGAACCCGAACGGCTATTTCCTGATGGTCGAGGGCGGCAAGATCGACATGGGCAGCCACCTGGGCAACGCCAAGCGCACCCTCAGCGAGACGGTCGAGTTCTCCAAGGCCATCGACGCGGTCCTGGCCAAGGTCGACCTGAAGGACACCTTGGTCGTGGTGACGGCCGACCACAGCCACGGTCTGGTCATCTCGGGCTACGCGCCGCGCAACTCGCCGATCCTGGGCGTCTCGGGCAACGAGGGCGAGCCGGCCATCGCCGCCGACGGCAAGACCTACACCACCCTGATGTTCGCCACCGGCCCCGGCGGCCCGCTGGGCAATGACACCCGCGCCGATCCGGCCAAGGAAGACCTGGACGACGTCGACTACCACCAGCAGGCCGTCGTGAACCTGCCCAGCGCCGCCCACGCGGGCGAGGATGTCGGCGTCTTCGCCGACGGTCCCCAGGCCTATCTGCTGCGCGGCGTCGTGGAGGAGAGCTACATCTTCCAGGTCATGCGCTATGCGTTTGGGTTTGATGACAAGGCGGCCAAGAAGCGCTGAGGGCTGGGTGCGTGGCTTCCGACAGAGTGAGGCGCCGCCGCGCCCACAAATCCTCCCCCCCCATGGGGGAGGTGTCGGCGCGTAGCGACGACGGAGGGGGAAGAGGCAAGGTCAGCAGGACTTCCCCTCCGTCCGCTTCGCGGACACCTCCCCTGCTAGGGGGAGGATTTTACGAGCGTTCGCGGCGCTCCGTGCTCGGCGTATCCGGAATCGAACCAAACGAAATCAAACACTTCTCACTTTTACACGTCGCTCTGTGATCCGTGTAAAAACCGCCTCCATACTGATCTCACCCAACAGCGCGGAAGGGACGTCCGGCCGGCGATCGTGACGGCTGTCGGGGGTGGTCGAGCGGGAAGCGCTCGCCGGTCTTCCCGAGCTTGGGAAGGCGTCTTCGCGGCGGATCCAGCGGCAGGCTCCCTGAAAAATCGGGACGAAGCCCTGGCGGCGGAGACTTCGGCGGCGCGACAGGTCCGGGCTGAAATCGCCCGGGCGTTCCGGGACCGGGGTTCGTCGCCTCGGCCCGCCCGTCGGGGGCCGACTGTCGGGAGCGGGTTAAAACCCCGCGCCCCGCTGGCTCACCGGATAACGGCTACGCGGAGCGTCTGGCTTCGTCGAAACGGTACACACACTTCAAACCTCCGGACGGATGTCCGGCGCTCCGCGTCCCCTTCCATCCCTTCAGCGGCAAGCCGCGTGAGGATGACGACCCATGTCCGGCCTAGGCCTTCACGCTCGCCCAGGGACCTCTGATCGCCAAGGTCACGCCCGGGTTCTGCAGGTTCACGAACAGCGTGCCGCCGTCCGGCGAGAAGCAGGCGCCGGCGAACTCGGAGTTCCCGGTGAAGACGTTGCGGGCCAGGGTGTAGATCTTGCCCTGGGGCGTCACGCCCCGCAGGTGGTTGCGCAGGGTGTCGGAATAGCGGTCCTCGCAGATGATCACATGGCCCCAAGGCGCGACGACCAGATTGTCGGCGTAGTCCAGCACCCGGTCGTTCTGGCTTTCCACGAACAGCTGCAGCTTGCCGGGTTGGTCCTTCTCGCCGGCTTGGCCTTCGACGGCCGAGGGGACATAGCGGAAGATCTGGCCCGAGCCGGCCGCGCCGCCGGCGGTGCAGGCGAAGTAGAGCTCGCCCTGGCCGAAGAACACGCCTTCGCCCCGGCAGAAGATCGCCGCGCCCTTGGCGTGGCCGCGCCGGCGCAGGTCGTCGTAGGGGTTGTCGACGCCGTCGAGGTCGACCCAATGCGCGGCTTTCCAGCCGCCGATCGGGAAGCTCTTTTCCTCCTGGTTGCGGGTGTCGCCGCCTTCGGGCGCGTCGACCAGGCCCAGGGCTTGCAGCCGCCCGCCAGCGGCCAGGTTGCGCCGGTCGTTCGGCAGGAAGCGGTAGAACAGACCGTCGGCGACGTCCTCGGTCAGATAGACGACGCCGGTGCGCGGATCGATGCAGGCGGCCTCGTGCTTGAAGCGGCCCAGCCCTTTCAGGGCCACCGGCTCGACCAGGCCGACATGGGCCGAGGGCACCTCGAAGACCCAGCCGTGGTCCTTGCCGACCTCGAGGCCGGCTTCCAGCGTGGTCTCCTCGCAGGTCAGCCACGACCCCCACGGCGTGACGCCGCCGCAGCAGTTGATCAGGGTGCCGGCCAGCGACAGGTGCTGGCGCTCGGTCTGGCCGGTCTTCAGATTGTAGAGCTGGGTGGTCGTGCCGCCGGGCAGGGGGCGCTGGCCGTTCTGGAAGTCCCAGACCTTGGACCGGTCGATCCGGTCGATCAGCCGCTCGGAGAGGCCAAAGGCGCCGTTGTGGATGTCGCTGACCGAAAGCTCGTGGTTGCGGACCAGCAGGACCCGTTCCGCGTCGACCGCGAAACAGCCCATGCCGTCGGCCTTGCCGGGCACCAGGAGGCCGTCGCTCATGGTCTCGCCGGCCTGGGAGATGACTTGGTAGCGGAAGCCCGGCGGCAGATCGATCATGCCCTTGGGGTCGGGGATCAGCGCGCCATAGCCCTCGACCTCGTTCAGATAGGTCTCGGCCTCGACGGCTTCCTCTTGGGCGCGGGCCGAAAAGGCGGCGAAGGCCAGGCTGGTGGCGGTCGCGCCCAGGAAGCCGCGGCGGGAGAAGGTCATGGAGCGCCCCTGTTAAAGTGTAACGTAGAGGGCTATGCACGTCTTTCATGACAATTTGAGCGCAGGGTTGAGGTATTATATTACCGCATCAATTAACGCGCTGTTTTCATTGAGCTTTGTAAGTTTTTGTGTTGCGATTGTTGACAGGGCGCGAACCCTCCCGTACATGCCGCGCCTCACACGGACGAAACCGGATTTCTCGGGGTCGGACGCCTAGAAATTACGGATCAATCCCATGCAGAAGATCACGGCTTCCTTGAAGCCAGCCGAGGTCGAGAAGAAGTGGATCGTGGTCGACGCCCAGGACGCCGTTGTCGGCCGTCTGGCTTCGTTCATCGCCATGCGTCTTCGCGGCAAGCACCGTCCTGACTACACCCCGCACGTCGACTGCGGCGACTTCGTCGTCGTGATCAACGCCGACAAGGTGAAGTTCACCGGCAAGAAGCTGGACGACAAGGTCTACTACCGTCACACCGGTCACCCGGGCGGCATCAAGGAAACCACCCCCCGCAAGGTGCTGGGCGGCAAGTTCCCCGAGCGCGTCCTGGAAAAGGCCGTCGAGCGCATGCTGCCCAAGGAGAGCCCGCTGGCTCGCAAGCAGCTGACCCACCTGCTCATCTACAACAACGGCGAGCACCCGCACCAAGCGCAAAACCCCGAAGTCGTCGACTTCGCGGGCCGCAACGCCAAGAACATCCGGAGCCTCTAAGCTATGACTGACGCTCAAGGCTTTGACGCGCTGGCCAGCCTGTCCAGCAACCCGGAAGCGGCTGCTCCGGCCGAACCGAAGATCGACGCCCAAGGCCGCGCCTACGCGACCGGCAAGCGCAAGAACGCGATCGCTCGCGTCTGGATCAAGCCGGGCAAGGGCTCGATCACGATCAACGGTCGTGACCAGGAAGTCTACTTCGCCCGTCCGGTGCTGCGCATGATGATCGCCCAGCCGCTGGAAGTGACCGATCGCCTCGGTCAATTCGACGTCGTCGTGACCGTGGAAGGCTCGGGCCTGTCGGGCCAAGCCGGCGCGATCCGTCACGGCCTGTCGAAGGCTCTGACCCACTACGAGCCCGGCCTGCGCCCGGTCCTGAAGCCGCACGGCTTCCTGACCCGCGACAGCCGCGTCGTCGAGCGTAAGAAGTATGGCAAGGCCAAGGCCCGCCGCAGCTTCCAGTTCTCGAAGCGCTAAGCGCGGTTCGTACGCGTTTGGAAGAGGGCGCTTCGGGTCTCCGAAGCGCCCTTTTTCTTGGTCTATTCCCTTGTTCTCTCTGGATCGGAGTCCGCCCATGGCGAGCGCCCCCAAGGTCTTCATCGACGGCGAAGCCGGCACCACCGGCCTGCAGATCCGCGAGCGCCTGCTGGCCCGCGCCGATCTCCAGCTGGTCTCGATCGATCCCGACAAGCGCAAGGACGCGGACGCCCGCGCCGAGATGCTGAACGGCGCCGACGCGGTGATCCTGTGCCTGCCCGACGACGCGGCTAAGGAGGCCGTGTCGCTGGTCAGCAATCCCGACACGGTGATCATCGACGCCTCGACGGCCTACCGGACCGCCGAGGACTGGACCTATGGCTTCGCTGAGCTCGACAAGGACCAGCGGGCCAAGATCGCGGCGTCGAAGCGGATCTCCAATCCCGGCTGCTATCCGACCGGCGCGATCGCCCTGACGCGGCCGCTGGTCAGCGCGGGCATTCTGCCGGCCGAGCTGCCGGTCTCGTACAACGCCGTCTCGGGCTACACCGGCGGCGGCAAGGCGATGATCGCCCAGTTCGAGGACGAGACCTCTCCGAACTACACCCGCGACCCGTACTTCATCTACGGCCTGTCGCTGAGCCACAAGCACGTGCCGGAAATGCAAAAGCATGGTGGCCTGCTGACGCGCCCGATCTTCGCGCCCGCCGTCGGCCGCTACGCCCAGGGCATGATCGTCGAGCTGCCGCTGCACCTTTCGACCCTGAACGGCGCGTCACTGGCCGACATCCATGCCGTGCTCGAAAAGCACTACAAGGGCGAAGCCTTCGTCGAGGTCGCGTCGCTGGACGAGGCCAAGGCGCTGACGACCCTGGATCCGGAAGGCCTGAACGGCACCAACCGCCTGAAGCTGTTCGTATTCGGCTCGGACGCCAGCGGCCAGGCGCGGCTGGTGGCGCTGCTCGACAACCTGGGCAAGGGCGCGTCGGGCGCGGCGGTGCAGAACCTGAACATCGCCCTGGGCCTGAAAGAGAACGCAGGCCTCTAAGGGCTCAGCGGACCACCGACGCGAGGAACCGAGCGACGGCGTCGGTATAGGCGCCGGGCTCTCCCAGCTTGGCGTTGATCTCGCCGTGGCTGAGGTCTTGCGGCAGCACCGACGCCTGGCCGCCGAGGCTCTTGGCCTTGTCGGCCAGAGCCTGCGCCTGGGGGCAGGACTCGGCGCGGCGCGAGGAGCACACCATCATCAGCGGCGCGGGCGCGGCCTTCATGCGCGCCAGCGGCGACAGGTCCTTCCAGACGGCCGGATCGCTCCCGAAGGCCTCGTCATAGAGCTTCATGTGGCGCTGGCTCATGATCGACGGCACGTCCATCGCCGCGCTGTCCAGGGCCACGACGCCGCGCCAGGGCTTGGCGCCTTCCCTCGCGGCGATCGTCGGGTCGGCGGCCAGAAGGGAGACCAGATGCGCGCCGGCCGAATGGCCCATCAGGACCACCTTCGACGGATCGCCGCCCCAGGCGGCGGCCTTGGCTTGAACCGCGGCGATCGCCCGGGCGACGTCGCGCGCTTGGGTCGCCACGTCGGCGTCCGGCAGCATCCGATAGTTCACCGAGACGAAGATGAATCCTTGGCCGGTCAGCCACGGGACCTTGTTGTCGACCACCTTGCCCATGGCCTTGTCGCCGATCCGCCACCCGCCGCCGTGGGCCATCACCACGATAGGCGCGCCCTGGGCGGCCTTGGGGCGATAGACATCGAAGACCTGGGCCTTGTCGGGTCCATACGAGACGTTGAGGTCGCGCAGCACGCCTTCCGGCGCCGGGGTGGCGGTCAGCTTGGCCTCCGCCCGGGCGGCCGCCCGCTCGGCGAGCCGATCGCGCAGGCGCTGGGCGTCGGCGGGCGCCGTCGCGGCCAGACCGGCCAGGGCGACCAGCAGGGCCAGCGACCGCTTCACGACTTCACCAGCACGAAGCTGCCGGGCGCGTCCTCCAGCGGCTTCAACTTGCCCTTGGCCGGATCTCGCGCGGGAACCTGGCCGCCCGAGCGCGCCTTCAGCCATTCGCCCCAATAGGGCCACCACGAGCCCGGGAATTCCTTCGCCCCGGCCTGCCAGACCTCGACCGACTCGCATTTCTGCTCGTTGATCCAATGCTGGTACTTGTTGGCCCCCGGCGGGTTGATCACCCCGGCGATGTGGCCGGAGCCCGCCATCATGAAGGTCACCGGGCCGCCGAACAGCTTCGCGCCGCGGAACACGCTGCGATAGGGCGCGATGTGGTCCTCCTTGGAGGACTGTACGAAGATCGGGACCTTGACCTTCGACAGGTCCAGCCGCTCGCCGCCGATCGTCAGCTGGCCCTTGGCCAGGGCGTTATCCTTGTAGAAATTGCGCAGATAGAAGAGGTGCAGCGCCTTGGGCATCCGCGTCTGGTCGGCGTTCCAGAACAGCAAATCGAAGGGGCGGGGCTCCTTGCCCATCAGATAGTTGCTGACGAAGAACGACCAGATCAGGTCGTTGCCGCGCAGGGCGTTGAACGTGTCGGCCATCGACTGGCTGGGCAGGAAGCCGCCGGCCTGGTCGATCCGCTGCTCGATCTCGCTTAGCCACTCCTCGTTGGTGAACAGCAGCAGATCGCCGGCCTCGGCGAAATCCTGCTGGGCGGCGAAGAAGGTGGCCGAGTTGATCCGCGCATCGCCGCGCGCGGCCATGTGGGCCAGGGCGACCGACAGCAGGGTGCCGCCGATGCAGTAGCCGACGGTGTTGACCTTATCGACGCCGCACTGGGTCATGACCTGCTGGGTGGCGTCATAGACGCCCTCGATCATGTAGTCCTCGAAGGTCTTGTCGGCGAGCTTCCGATCCGGATTGACCCAGGAGGCGACGAAGACCGTGAAGCCCTGGCCGGTCAGCCAGCGGATCATCGAGTTCTCCGGGCGCAGGTCCAGGATGTAGAACTTGTTGATCCAGGGCGGGAAGATCAGCAGCGGGATTTCACAGACCGTCTCGGTCGTCGGATCGAACTGCAGCAGCTGCAGGATGTCGTTCTGATAGACGACCTTGCCGGGGGCGGTGGCGACGTTCTCGCCGACCTTGAACTTGGCCAGGTCCGTCTGGCTGATCGCCAGCTGACCGCCGCCGCGTTCCAGATCCGCGGCGAAGTTCTCCATCCCCCGGACGATGCTTTCGCCCTGGGTCTGCACGGCCTCGCGCAGGGCCGCCGGGTTGGACATCAGGAAGTTCGACGGCGAGAAGGCGTCGGTCAGCATCTTGGTGAAGAACTCGACGCGCCGCTTGGTGGCCGGATCGACGCCATCTACCTCGGCCACCAGGCTGTTCAGCCAGTTCGACGACAGCAGATAGGACTGCTTCATCATGTCGAACATCGGGTTCGACGCCCACTCAGGATCATTGAACCGCTTGTCGCCGGCGACCGGCGTGACCACCGGCGCGACCTCCTCGCCCGCCGCGCGGCGGGCCGCCGACTGCCAGAGGTCCATATAGCGGCTGAAGAGATCGGCCTGGGCCCGCATCAAGCGTTCGGGCTGGGCGGCGAGGCGGGTCATCACCTCGTTCAGGGCCGGCGCGACGTGGAAGGGATCGGGCGTCAGGGCGGCGGGGCGATCAGCCTGGCGCAGCGCCGCCTCGGCGATCGCGCCCTGGGCGGTGACAGCGGCGCGGGCGAGATTGGCCGACAGGGTCTCGACCAGCTTCACCTGCTCGGGCGACAGCAGCGTGTCGAACGGAGGCAGGGGCGGGACGCCCGCCGCCGGATTTGGCGACTCGATCTTCGGCGGCGGCTTGGTCTCTGGCGAAGGGGCTGTCTTTGACGGGGCCTTGGCCTGACTCTTGTCGGTCTTGGGCGCGGCTTTCTTCTTGGGCTTGGGGGCGGCCTTCGCCGTGGCCATGAGGTTTCCTCCGCTTGTCCAAAGCCAGTTCGCGAAAAGCGACGTCGAACGCCTTCCGCTCGCCGCGATCATCGCATAAGACCAGAACCAATGAACGGCGAAACCCGCAAAATCCTGCGTTTCGGTCTTATCGTCGGCTTGGCGGCCGGCGCGAGCGCCTGTGCGAGCCCGTTCAAGACCGCGCCGGTGGATCCGAGCTCACCCGTGGCCGCCGCCGTCGCCAGCGCCGCCAAGACCAAGGGCGGGCGTCTCAAGCTCTCCGAGATCCCGGTGATCCCGAGCGACATCCCCAGCGCCGACCAGATTCGCGGCGCCGTCGCCCAGCAGCAAGCCGCCGGCGACGCCGTGACGCGCGCCACCGCGCCGTCGACCTGGGAGCTCAAGGACACCGAGTCCTACGCCGCCAAAGCGCGCCGTGAGGTCACGCCGCCGGCCTTCGAAGCGCCGACGGACACCGACCGCGCCAACACCGAAGCCTTCGCCCGCGCAGCCCGCGGCCGAGCTAGCGCGCCTCCGTCACAGCCCCAATAGGGCGACGGAGGCATAATCTTCCTTGAACCGGCTTGGCTTGACCCCGCTCGGGGTCTATCCATGCCCGACTTTTCGCTCCCAAAGCGCCGACGCGGCGCAACGAGCCGTCATGAGCACCGATTTTCACCGTATCCGCCGCCTGCCGCCGTACGTTTTCGAAGAGGTCAACAAGATCAAGGCGCGTTTGCGCGCTGAAGGGACGGACATCATCGACTTCGGCATGGGCAATCCCGACATGCCGACGCCGCAGCACATCGTCGACAAGCTGATCGAGACCGCCAGGGACCCGAAGGCCGGCCGCTACTCGGCGTCGAAGGGCATCCCGGGCCTGCGCAAGGCCATGGCCAATTACTATGGCCGCCGTTTCGGCGTGAAGCTGAACCCCGACACCGAGGTCATCGCGACCCTGGGCTCCAAGGAAGGCTTCGCCAACCTCGCCCAGGCCCTGACCGGGCCGGGCGACGTGATCATCTGCCCGAACCCGGCCTATCCGATCCACGCCTTCGGCTTCATCATGGCTGGCGGCATCATCCGCCACGTGCCCGCTCTGTCGCCCGAGGAATATCTCTCCAACATCAGCCGCGCGGTGAAGCACTCGGTGCCGCCGCCCAGCGTGCTGATCCTGTCCTATCCGTCGAACCCGACCGCCCAGTGGGTGGACCTCGACTTCTACAAGGATGCGATCGCCCTCGCCAAAAAGCATGACCTGCTGGTCATCAGCGACGTGGCCTATGGCGAGATCTATTTCGACAACAACCCTCCGCCGTCGGTGCTGCAGGTCGACGGGGCCAAGGACATCGCGGTCGAGGTCAACTCGCTGTCGAAGACCTACGCCATGGCCGGCTGGCGCGTGGGCATGGTGGTCGGAAACGCCCGAATCTGCGCGGCTCTGGCCCGCGTGAAGTCCTATCTGGACTACGGCGCCTACACGCCGGTGCAGGTGGCCGCGGCTACCGCGCTGAACGGTCCGCAGGACTGCGTCGACGAGATCCGCGCCATCTACAAGAGCCGCCGCGACACCCTGATCAAGTCGATGCAGGGCGCGGGCTGGGACATCCCCAATCCGCCGGCCTCGATGTTCGCCTGGGCCAAGATCCCCGAACCCTATCGCGAGGCGGGCTCGATGCTGTTCTCGCGCCTGCTGATCGAGGAGGCCGGCGTCGCCGTCGCTCCCGGCATCGGCTTTGGTGAGTACGGCGAGGGCTATGTGCGGATCGGTCTGGTCGAGAACGAGCACCGCATTCGCCAAGCCGCGCGCAATGTGAAGAAATTCATCGCCAACGCCGACTCCATCCTGGCCAAGGCCCACAACAAGATGGAACAGGCCTGAGGCAGGCCTTTCCCGACGGCGTAACGAGGACTCGAAGATGACGAACAAGACCTGGCGCGTCGGCGTCGCGGGCCTGGGCACCGTGGGCGGCGGCCTCCTGCAGTTCCTGGCCGACCGCCCCGGCTTCGCGCCGGCGGGTGACAAGGCCGTTGTGACCGCTGTCTCGGCGCGGTCGAAGTCGCGGCCGCGCACGGTCGACATCTCGAGCCTCGCCTGGTTCGACGATCCGGTGGCCCTGGCCGGCTCGCCGGATATCGACCTGTTCGTCGAACTGATCGGCGGCTCCGACGGCCCGGCCAAGGCCGCCGTCGAGACCGCGCTGAAGGCCGGCAAGCCGGTGGTCACCGCCAACAAGGCCCTGATCGCCGTCCACGGCGCCGAGCTGGCCGCGCTCGCCGAGTCTCAAGGCGTGCCGCTGTTGTTCGAGGCGGCCGTCATGGGCGGCACCCCTGCGGTGAAGATGCTGCGCGAGGCCATGGTCGGCGACGACGTCGTCAGCGTCGCCGGCATCCTCAACGGCACCTGCAACTTCATCCTCTCGGAGATGGAGAAGACCGGCCGCTCGTTCGCCGACGTGCTGCGCGAGGCTCAGGGCCTGGGCTATGCCGAGGCCGACCCCACCATGGATGTCGGCGGCTTCGACGCCGGCCACAAGATCAGCATCCTGGCCGCCCTGGCCTTCGGCTGCGCCCCGAACTTCGAGGCCGCCGAGATCGAGGGGATCAGCGACGTCGACCTGCTCGACATCAAGCTGGCCAAGGACCTGGGCTACCGCATCAAGCTGATCGCCGGCGCGGCCAAGGCCGAGGATGGCGTGGCGGTGAAGGTGCATCCGTCGCTGGTGCCGTTGGATCATCCGCTGGCCCAGGCGGGCGGGGCGCTGAACGCGCTGTTCATCGAGGGCACGCGGATTGGCCGCATCTTCATCCAGGGGCCGGGCGCGGGCGCGGGGCCGACCGCCGCCGCCGTCGCCGCCGACATCGCCGACGTGATGACCAAGGCCGTGCGCCCCGTCTTCCAGGCCCCGGCCGGACAGCTGAAGCCGTTCATCGCCATCGACCCGGCCCGCGCGGTGGGCAAGGCCTATCTGCGGATCATGGTCCAGGACCAGCCCGGCGTGATTGCGGCGATCTCGGAAACCCTGGCCGAATGCGGCGTCTCGATCGACAGCTTCCTGCAAAAGCCCATCGAAGGCGCGGGCGGGGTGCCGATCGTGCTCGTTACCCATGCGACCCCGGAATCGAAGCTGCTGGATGCGATTAGCCGCATCGAAAAGCTGCAGACCGTGCTAGAGCGTCCCCGCCTTCTGCGCGTCGCGCGCATCTAACGACCTGGAAAAATCCGGGCGCTGAAGGCGACATTGGGAACTAGGCCTCCGGCTGCGGGGGCTAGGAGAAACGGATGAGTTCGAACACCCTGGACCGCTCGCTGGTCCTGGACGCCGTTCGCGTGACCGAGGCCGCCGCCATCGCCTCCTGGACGATGCTGGGTCGTGGCGACGAGATGGCCGCCGATCAGGCCGCCGTCGACGCCATGCGCAATGCGCTCAACGAGCTGAACATCGACGGCGAGATCGTCATCGGCGAGGGCGAGCGCGACGAGGCGCCGATGCTCTACATTGGGGAGAAGGTCGGGACGGGGAAGGGGCCCCAGATCGACATCGCCCTGGACCCGCTGGAAGGCACGACCCTGGCGGCCAAGGCCCAGCCCAACGCGCTGACGGTCATGGCCTGGGCGCCCAAGGGCACGCTGCTGAACGCGCCCGACACCTACATGGACAAGATCGCCTGCGGGCCGGGCCTGCCGGCTGGCGTGATCGACCTGGACCGCTCTCCGGCTGAGAACGTCAAGGCGCTCGCGGAAGCTAAGGGCGTCGCCCCGACCGAAATCACGGTCTGCGTGCTGGACCGTCCGCGCCACGCCGAGATCATCGCCAAGGTTCGCGCCGCCGGCGCCCGTATCCACCTGATCACCGACGGCGACATCGCCGGCGTGATCAACACCACCGATCCGTCCACCGGCATCGACCTCTACCTCGGCTCCGGCGGCGCGCCCGAAGGCGTGCTGGCCTGCGCGGCGCTGAAGTGCGTCGGGGGCCAGTTCCAGGGACGTCTGCTGTTCCGCAGCGCCGACGAGCGCGCTCGCGCGGCGCGCTGGGGCGTGACTGATCTCGACAAGAAGTACGACCTGCACGAGATCGTCCGCGACGAGGCGATCTTCGCCGCCACCGGCGTCACGCGCGGCGGGCTGGTCGACGGCGTCGTCTTCCGTGACGGCTGCGTCCACACCCACACCCTGGTGATGAACTCCTCGACGGGCACGGTCCGCGAGGTCCGCATGAAGCGGAAGGTCTGAAACCTTCCTGTCACGGTCGTCCGCTAGAGGCGGCCGTCCTGCTCTGGTTTAGAGGTTGCCCATGACCACCTTTGTCGACTTGGCCGCCTGGCTCGCGGCGGAGCCGGCGGACGCCGCCCTGAAGGAAGTCGTCCAGACCGTTGCGGCGACCTGCGCGCAGATCAGCCGCGTGGTGGCCTCTGGCGCGCTGTCCGGCAGCCTGGGCGCCGCGGGCAGCACCAACGTGCAGGACGAAGAACAGAAGAAGCTCGACGTCATCACCAACGACATGCTGAGCGACGCCCTGAAGGCCTGCGGCCCCGTCGCGGGCCTCGCCTCGGAAGAGCTAGAAGAGGTCGAGCCGACCGGCCGTGTCGGCGGCTATCTCGTCACCTTCGATCCGCTGGACGGCTCCAGCAATATCGACGTCAATGTCTCGGTCGGCACGATCTTCTCGGTGCTGCCGGCGCCGACCGGCCATGCGCCGACCGAAGCCGATTTCCTGCAGCCCGGCCGCAACCAGGTCGCCGCCGGCTACGCGGTCTATGGTCCGCAGACCATGCTGGTCCTGACGCTGTCGAGCGGGGTCAACGCCTTTACGCTCAGCGCCGACGGCCAGTGGCTGCTGACCCATCCCGATCTGAGCATCAAGCCCGACACCGCCGAGTTCGCGATCAACATGTCGAACCAGCGCCACTGGGCCGAGCCGGTGCGCCGCTACATCGACGGCTGCCTGAGGGGCAAGGAAGGTCCTCGGGCCAAGAACTTCAACATGCGCTGGATCGCCTCGATGGTGGCCGACGTCCACCGCATCATGATGCGCGGCGGGATCTTCATGTACCCCTGGGACGCCCGCGAGCCCGGCAAGCCCGGCAAGCTGCGCCTGATGTACGAAGCCAACCCCATGGGGCTCGTGGTCGAGCGCGCCGGCGGCAAGGCGACCGACGGCGTCGAGCGCATCCTCGACATCCAGCCGACCAAGCTGCACCAGCGCGTGCCGGTGGTCCTGGGCTCGGCCAACGAGGTCGAAGAGGTCCGCGCGGAGACGCTGCGGGGCTGAGCTGCGTCCGCGACTGTCATAGCGGTGTCGCATGGAGCGAATCCGCATGACCGGATACTCTGCCGCCATGGCCGCCGACGGTGTCTCGAATCTCGTTCCCAGCGCCTTCCTTGGCGTTGAACGCTCCCTCAGCGGTCGGGCCTGGCGCGAGCGCGCCGCCGATCCGCTGGTGGTGCGCGACATCCAGCAGCGGCACGGCCTGATCGAGCCCTTGGCGCGCGCCCTGGCGGCGCGCGGCGTCTCTCTTGAGCAGTCCGAGCACTATCTGCGCCCGACCCTGAAGGCGCTGTTTCCCGATCCGTCCAGCTTCACCGACATGGACCGGGCCGCCGAGATCCTGATCGACGCCCTGGAACAGGGGCGGCCGACCATGGTCTTCGCGGACTATGACGTCGATGGCGCGACCAGCGCCGCCCAGCTTGTCCGGTGGTTCCGCTACATGGGCGTCGAGCTGCCGATCTACATCCCCGACCGCCTGACCGAGGGCTACGGACCCAGTCCCGCCGCCTTCCGCAAGATCCGCGAGAGCGGCGCGGAGTTGGTCGTGACGCTGGACTGCGGCGCGGCCGCCTATGACGCCATCGCCAGCGCCGGGGAGATCGGACTCGAGGTCGTGGTCATCGACCACCACCTGATGCGCGAGGATCCGCCCGCCGCGGCCGCCGTCGTCAATCCGAACCGTCCGGGCTGCCAGAGCGGCCAGGGCGTCTTGGCCGCCGCCGGAGTCACCTTCGTGCTGCTGGCCGCTCTCAATCGCGAAGCGCGCAAGCGGGGCTTGTTCACCGAAGAACGGCCCCAACCGGACCCGCGCCAGTGGCTGGACCTCGTCGCCCTGGGCGAGGTCTGCGACGTGACCCAGCTGGTCGGCTTCAACCGCGCCCTGACGGCGCTGGGCCTGCGGACCATGGGCGCCTGGGCCAACCCCGGGCTCAAGGCGCTGTTCGAGGTGGGCAAGGGCTCTGGGCCGCCGTCGGTGTTCCACGCGGGGTTCATCCTGGGCCCCAGGATCAACGCCGGCGGCCGCATCGGCCGCTCGGACCTGGGCGCGCGCCTGTTGTCCACGGACGATCCGATCGAGGCTCGGGCCCTGGCGGAAGAGCTGGACGGCCTCAATACCGAGCGCAAGGCCGTCGAGGCGGCTGTGGTCGAGGAAGCCGCCGCCATGCTGGAGCGCGGCAATCTCAACCCCGGCGCGCCGGTCATCGTTGTCGCCGGTGAGGACTGGCATCCTGGCGTGATCGGCATCGTCGCCGGCCGCCTGCGCGAGCGCTATCGCAAGCCGGTGGTGGTGATCGGGATCGACCGCGCGGCCAATGTCGGCAAAGGCTCTGGCCGCTCGCAGCCGGGTGTGAATCTGGGGCGCGCGATCCAGGCCGCCTTCGAGGCGGGGCTCTTGATGGCCGGTGGCGGGCACGCGATGGCGGCGGGGCTGTCGATTCGTCCCGAGATGATTCCCGAGTTTCGCGCCTTCCTCGAGGAGCGACTGGCAGGCGAGATGGAGGCGGCGGGCGCCGAGGCGGTCGAGATCGACGTCCTGCTCCAGCCCCGCGCCGCGAGTCGGGCGTTGCACGACGACTTCCAGCGCCTCGCGCCCTTCGGTCCCGGCAACCCCGAGCCCATGTTCGCCATGACCCAGGTGCGGCCCGATCGCGTGACGGCCTTGAAGGGCGGACATGTGAGGCTGGATCTCGTCGGACCCACCGGCGATCGAATCAAGGCCGTCAGCTGGCGCAGCGCCGAAACGCCGCTGGGGCGGCGGCTGCTCGCCGGCGGCGGCGCGCTGGATGTCGCAGGTCGACTCAAGCCGGACGATTACATGGGCCGTAACGGCGTGCAGTTCGAGATCGAAGACGCTCATGACCCGCGGGCGCGCTACGCCTGATCGCATGTCCGACGGCCTCGCGCGTCCATCCCCCCTGGGCCGCGCCAGAGGATGTGGACGGAGCGAAAAAATGATTTCCAGCGGGTTGCGCGGCCCAAGAGGCGCGGCTATACACCCGCTTCCTCGCGGGGCCGTGGTCCCTTCGTCTATCGGTTAGGACGCCAGATTTTCAATCTGGAGAGAGGGGTTCGACTCCCCTAGGGACTGCCACCCGCGAGGCCATATCTCGACGATGTTCCCGCCCAGGGCGGTTACGTGGTCCCTTCGTCTATCGGTTAGGACGCCAGATTTTCAATCTGGAGAGAGGGGTTCGACTCCCCTAGGGACTGCCATTCCTCGGTTGTATTTCAGAGTGTTTCTGGATTGTGTCTGCGGCGAAATGTCGCGGATGACGCTTGCGTGGCCGTTTGACGCGATTTCGTCATTGACGGTTCTCCTTACGCGAGAACACTGTTCTCGTGTGCTCGCTCCGATGGGCTGATCAAGCGAGCCAGAGGGGTGGGATGTCTGGTTACGATTTCGAGGACGCCGCGGCGCACGAGGAGTTCGTGCGCATCAGCGGCAAGGTGAAGTGGTTCGACGCCGGCAAGGGCTATGGGTTCATCATACCCGATGATCCAGGCCAGACTGGGCTGAAGGACGTGCTTCTGCATGTGACGTCGCTACGCAATTGCGGACGCGAAACCGCCATGGAAGGCGCGGTCATCGTTTGCGACGTGGTTCGAAGGCCCAAGGGCTGGCAGGTCAGCGAGGTCGTCAATCTCGACGAAAGCTCAGCGCCCATGCCGATCGAACGGCAGAGGCGAACCTTCGCCGACGGTCCGCCGCGGCGTGACGGTCCGCGCCCGGACGGCCATGGCCGTGGCGCGCTGGTCCCGGAGGGGCCGGCCGAGCACGCCAAGGTCAAGTGGTTCAACAGGACCAAGGGCTACGGCTTCGTGGTGCGCGACGCCGAGCCGGGCGATATCTTCGTCCATATCGAGACGCTGCGGCGCGGGGGCTTGGAAGATCTCCAGCCCGGCGACGATGTCTTGGT
The DNA here is from genome assembly GCF_002742635.1 of Caulobacter sp. X. Lineage (NCBI taxonomy): Bacteria > Pseudomonadati > Pseudomonadota > Alphaproteobacteria > Caulobacterales > Caulobacteraceae > Caulobacter > Caulobacter sp. X. Next base: position 1,939,434 of record NZ_PEGF01000002.1, read on the forward strand.
TCGGTTCGCCCGCGGTCCTAAGGGGCTGGTGGTGGCCGAGATCACCGCCGGGGACGCCTGACTTTCGCCGCCCTGATCCGGAAGCTAGTCTTCTTGGCGAGCTTTCGGACGAGGTGACGTGTGGCGGAGCGTATGATCGATAGGCGCGCGATTCTCGCCTTGGCGGGAGGCGCGTGGGCGCTTGGCCTTGACCAGGCGCGGGCGGCGGGAACCAGGCTGGAGACGGTCGAGGTCGTCACCAGCCGTGGCCGCGCACGCTTTCAGGTCGAGATCGCCGCCACCCAGGCCGAGCAGGCGAGGGGGCTGATGTTCCGCAAGGCGCTGGCTCCCGACCGCGGCATGCTCTTCACCTACAAACGGCCGCAACCAGCCGCCTACTGGATGAAGAACACGCTGATCCCGCTGGACATCATCTTCATCCAGCCAGACGGGCGCATTCTGTCGATCGTCCGCAACGCGCGTCCCCACGACGAGACGCCTCTGCCGTCCGGCGGCCTCGTCCTTGGCGTGCTCGAAATCGCCGGCGGGCGGGCCGCGCAGCTCGGCATATTGCCGGGCGACCGGGTTTTGCACAGGATCTTCCCGAAAGGATAAGGCTCGCGTCCGTTGATCCGCGCGCCGAACCCCTGTAGAGCAGCCGCCTGCCGATGTTTCGGAGCGTAGCGCAGCCTGGTAGCGCATCTGTTTTGGGAGCAGAGGGTCGCAGGTTCAAATCCTGCCGCTCCGACCATCGGTAAGGCACTTTGGGAGAGGTCCATGCTGGCCCGCATCTATCGCCCCGCCAAGAACGCCATGCAGTCCGGCAAGGCCAAGACCAAGGACTGGGTGCTGGAGTTCGAACCGGCCTCGGCCCGCAAGCCCGACCCGCTGATGGGCTGGACCCAGTCCAGCGACATGAACGGCCAGATCCGCCTGACCTTCGACACCCGGGACGAGGCCGTGGCCTATGCGCAGCGGCACGAGATCGCGTTCCAGCTGTTCGAGCCGAAGACGCCCAAGCGGATCATCAAGGCCTACGCCGACAACTTCGCCGCCAACCGCAAGCAGCCCTGGACGCACTAGGGCGCTCGCGGAATAAGCCGGCCAGCGCGCGCCCTTAGCTCAGCTGGATAGAGCACTCGCCTTCTAAGCGAGCGGTCGCAGGTTCGAATCCTGCAGGGCGCGCCACCCTGGTGCAAAACCCGGCAGCGCTAACGCCGCCGATTGTACGCCATTGTTGCTCGCCAGGGTTCGGAGCAATTCCACCCTTGAGCCACAGATCCTCGCCTCATGCGGGGACAGCAATTCCACCTTCTGGGCAACGGCCCGGATGAGATCCCGGCGATAGGCGCCGGCTTCGTCCCTGAACATTTCCCGCGTCGCTTCAGAGAACCGGCGCAGCAAGTCCGGCGTCAGCGCGGGCGTGATCCCGTCGATGGCCTTAGCCGCGCGCTGGGCGTCGCCGTCGGCTTTGTCGCGCTGGGCCTTCAGGGTTGTGACCCGTTGCTTGAGCGATGGATCGCCTGGATCGATGATCCCTTGCTCGATCGAAAGGTAGAGACGCTGAAGCCGCTGGTCGGCTTCGGTGGCGCGCTTGCGCAGGTCGGCGACGTGCCGATGCCGGCGTTCAATCCACTCCGACCGGCGGTCGATGATGTTGTCCATCATCGTGGCCAGTCGTTCGGGATTGAGCAGACGGTTCTCCAGGTGGTCGATCACCGAGGCGTCCAGCAGATCCATCCGCACGGCCATGCCTTCGCAACCGACCGGACCCTGACGCGCGTTGGTGCAGCAGGTGTAGTAGCGATAGGCGCCGCCCTTGCCGGTCCGCAGCGTCATCGCCTTGCCGCAGAGCCCGCAAAAGCAGATGCCGCCCAGCAGGATCGAGCTGTTCACGAAGCGTGGGGCCATGGCCCTGGGATTGCGCAGCGACATGGCGCGCTGCACGGCCTCGAACGTGTCGCGCTCGATCAGCGGCGGCACGGCCATCACGACATGCTCGGTGTCGTCCTTGGGTTCCTGGCTGGCCCAGTTGCGGCTGTTGAAGACGTGCTCGCCGATATAAGTCGTCCGCGTCAGGGTATGGTGGACGGTGCCTACGCCCCATCGGCCGCCGCCGCGCGTGGTGATGCCCTTGTCGTTGAGATAGGTGGCGATCGACTTCAAACCCATGGGGCCGCTGTTTTCGACACCGTGCAGCGCCAGGCGGAAGATCTGGCGCACGGTCTCGGCGCCGATGGGGTCGATCTCGAGCTTCTTCTTGATCCGCTCACCGCGTTGTTCGGCCGTGATGACCCGATAGCCGAGCGGCGGGTGGGAGCCGTTCCAGAAGCCCTGGCGCGCGTTTTCCTTCATCGCGCGCAAGGTGTGCTTGGCGTTCTCGCGCGATTGGTACTCGTCGAAGAGGTTCATCATCTGGCGCACCATGATCCCCATCGGATCGTCGCCAACCTCCTGGGTGATCGAGACGATGCGGACCCCGTTTTTGGCCAGCTTGCGGGCGTAGAACTCGAAGAGGAACTGGTCACGGAAGAAGCGCGAGAACGAGTGGACCAGGATGACGTTGAACGGCGGCGGCTTGGCGGTCGCCGTGTCGATCATCTGCTGGAACGCCGGGCGGCGGTCGTCGGTGGCCGAGTTGCCCGGTTCGACAAACTCTTCGGCGACGGGCCAGCCCTTGGCCTGGCAGTAGGCTCGAAGTTGTCGGCCCTGATCGGGAATGGAAAGGTCGCTTTCGGCCTGCCGGCCGGTCGAGACCCGGAGATAAAGCGCCGCGCTCGGTGCGGTGGGCGGGGGAGGTGTCTTACGCTTGGCCATCGTTTTCCCTGTGGATCAGGGCAGGGGTCCGAGCAGTTCGGCCAGCACCTTCTCCAAATACGCCTCGGTGATCCGCAACTCCGCTTCGGAGATCGGCACCACGTCGGGCCAATCGTCGGAAACAGAGGGAAGCCGGATCACCCTGCGTTTGGGTGAGACGTTCGGACGGGCAGGGGTTGGTAGTTCCGGAGACAAATAATCGTAGAGGTCGCCCACGGCGCTACGGTTCAGCTTGGGCTTTCGGCGGGACATGACGCATGGACGCGCCAGCTGGGCGCATGGAACAAGAGGCGGCGCGGTCGGGGCGTAGAGAGACTGGCGATCGGCGGAAATCGGCGGGGCGTCGCGATCGACGTCGTGTGAGAGGGTGGCGATGAGCGGGCAGAGCACGCGAAGGGCGGCGATGACGGCGGGTCTGGCGTTCGCGATGGCGCCGGGCATGGCGCGGTCCACGCCGTCGTCGCGTCAGCTGAGCAATCCGAACGCATCGGCCGAAGCTCGGGCGCTTTATACTCTGCTCTGGCGGTTCTACGGCCGAAAGACCCTGACCGGTCAGCAAGAGGGCGTGGCGAGGCCCGACGTCGAGTTGGACTATATCGAGAAGGCAACGGGTCGGTTGCCGGCGATACTGGGCCTGGACTACATCGAGCCGCGCCTGAACGCCGGGGTCAATGATCGCGCCACGGCCTGGAGCCGTTCTGGCGGCATCGTCACGATCTGCTGGCACTGGGGGGCGCCGGACATCGGTCCGGGCTACGAGAATTCCAAGAAGGACTTCGACCTCACCGCGGCCCTGCAGCCCGGCACGGCCCAGAACCTGGCTCTGCATCGTGATCTTGCGCGAATCGGTGATCTGCTGACCGAGCTTCGCGATCACAAGGTGCCTGTGCTGTGGCGACCGCTTCATGAGTTCAGCGGCGACTGGTTCTGGTGGGGCAAGCACGGCCCGGCCGCGTTCAAGGCGCTCTGGGCGCTGATGTACGACGAGTTCACCCATCGCCGCGGTCTCGACAACCTGATCTGGGTGGCGGGCTGGGCCGGGCAGAACGTCGATCCAGCCTGGCATCCTGGGCGCGGCCAGGTCGATATCGCCGGCGCCGACATCTACGCTGACGACCACGGCGCGCTGGCGCCGATGTTCGGAGCGATGAAGGCTATCGTCGGCGACACTATCCCGATCTGCCTGCACGAGAACGGGCCGATCCCGGATCCGGCGCTTCTTGGTCCGCAGGCCGACTGGCTCTGGTTCATGACCTGGCACACGCGCTGGCTGATGGATCCTGGCCAGAACGATCCGGAGCGGCTGAAGGCGTTCTATGCGTCGGACCGCTATCTGACGAAGGACGAGTTGAGGTCCGGCGTCTAGATCTCGTCGTGGCTCTGGAGCGCCAGCTTGGCTTTTCGGTCCGCCACGGCGGCCAGTGAGCGGGTCAGGTAGTCTTCCGTCGAATGATCCGGCGAGCTGTGGGCGGGGTCCAACTTCCGTTCTGTTCGAAGGGTATGGGCGACGCCTAGCGCCTGAAGGCCCAGCTTCAGGGCGGTTTCGGCGATGAGCTGGGAATGGTCCCACTGGTCGGCGAATTCGGCGTCAGCGGTGATCTCGGCGCCGGCGTCCGAGCGGGCGACGCGAAAATGCAGGACCTTGGTGGCCAGCTTCGTGCCCAGCGCCTGCCAGGCGATATCGTCGGGATAGTCCTTGAGCGCCGGCAGCCGTGTCGCCAGCTCGCCCGCGCCACCGCGCGAAGAGCGATGGGTATCGTGATCGCCATAGACGCTCGCGCAGTCGCCCGCGAACTCCTCCAGCAGCAGCGCCAGGCGCAGCGCCGAGAACGCCGCCGTCTTGTCGTTGGCCATCTTCTCGCGCAACCACGGCGCGCCCTGGGCGATCAGGCCGCTGATGACGCCGCCGATGACCGATGAGCCCAGGATCAGGCCGATGATGGTTTTGGTGTCCATGGCCGCACCCTAGCCAGGCTGTTGCGCGACGGCCAATGGAGCAGCGACCGCCCCAAGTTCGCCCATGATCGGTAAGTCGGAGCCAAGGGTCATGGCCGGGTCTCCACAGCAGCCGGCCTGTCCTTGATGTGTTGAAGCGCCGTCGTGATATCGGGCTTGAAGAACCACAGGACCAACGCGATCACCGCCAGAACTCCAATAATGCCCAGGCCTTGACCGCTGACTTCGAGCGGCCAGGCGCGCACAGTGATGGCGTGCGCCGGTTTGTCGTCTTTGGATTGTTGGGAGGTCATCGACACAGCCTTTCATTTAAGGAAACGAAAGACCGAAGGTTTTGTCGGGCTGTTCCGGGGGCGCGTCAAACGGAAAACTTGCGTCCGATTCCGGATATTTCTCTTGAATCGCGCACGCCGGTCTCGTGGCGCCGGAATTGTCCCTCGTCCCCGCTCTCGACCTTGTGCGTTTCGACCACCGTTACATTCAGCTTCCCAGGTCGAGCCGCTTCGGTCTTGCGGTGGTCGGTGGCGCGGGGGTCAAGCCTGGGGTGGCTCGACCTGACGCACCGCGCGCCAGTAGGACCAGGGCTTGGCGATCACCAGCTCGATCAGGAACCAGGCCTCATCGCCCTCGAACGGCGGCACCTGCTCGGGATCGATGAAGCTGACGCTGGAGCGCCGGTTCTTGCGGCCGCCGGGAAAGGTGAAATGCAGGGTGCGGCGGACGAGCTTGCCGTCGATGACATCCTGGCAGGTCCGGCGCGTGAGCTTCTCGATGGCCTGGCGGTGGATGCGGGGCGCCTTGGGCGAGGCGGGCTGGGCTTGCAGCATGGCGAGATCCGGACGCAGGGGCTCGATCCCGGCGAAGGACGATCCGCCGAGGCAAGCGATGGGGTTGTGTGTTCTTTAAATGTTCTCGTTTCGCCAGGGCGGCGCGTCAATCGTCCGCAAGTCGAGCCGACGACGACGTCCACAGGCCGCGCACAGTTTTCCGGCCAGGTTGGGCGTAGGGGCTAGTGTCGCGGGGCGCCGGCCAAGGCGATGACCCGGCGCAGGCAGGCGTGACCGGGCGCCAGGCGATGGGCCAGCGGCAACAGGGCGGCCAGGACCCGCGCGTCCTGGCCGCAGAGTTCGGCGGTCAGGTGCGCGATCAGCGGCAGATCCGGTTCAGCGAGGCGACGGCGTTGCTCTGTCAGCCGAGTTAGGTACCGGGCGCCGCCGTAGCGTGGATAGCTGGCGATGACCGCGTCGACCTCCTGCGCCAGGTCGGCGAGGCGCCGCCCGACCCCCGCGGCGTGGGCCGCCCGGATGAAGGTCTCCAGATCCTTGGACATCGGCGAGGCTCTAGGTGGCTCCGGCTTAAGGCCAAGTTTCCGCAACGGCAGCGTTTGCCGAAATCGGGACCAGCGACCTGGATGGTGAGCCACCGGCGGGCACGCTCGGTCCCGCCGCGCGCCCTGGCGGGCGCCGCCTCCGCTCGCGGCTCCTACGGGCGCGCCCCTGCGGGCCGGCCTTGGCCGGCCGCCGGCGGCTCGGCGCCGCTTCCCGACCGCGCTTTGCGCGGTCTCCTTGCAGTCTCCATTGTCATGGGCGCTCGCTGTCGCGCGCGCGCAGGGCCGACGGCGCTCGACCCTGGCGACCGTTTCTGACGCAGAGCGCCGTCAGCTTTGCGACCAGGACGCGACTCATGGCCATGAAGGGCGTCGCTCCGTGCGAGGATGGTTATGACGCCTGAAGCCTTCTCCGATCTCGCCTGCCGCCTGGGCTCCGGTGTTCAGGTCCGTCCGATCCTCGACGCGGTTCAATTCCGGATCGGCGACAAGGCTTTCGCGACGTTGGGATGGCCCGCGGCGGGCTGGGCGGTGATCAAACTCAGCCGCAAGGACCAGGCCCGCGTCCTGGGTCGCAGTGACGCGGTCACCGTCGAGCCAGGCCGGCGGCGCAACACCGGCGTGACCCTGGTGCGGCTGCAGGGCGTGGACGAGGACCTGATGGCCGAGATGCTGGTCGCCGCGTTCGGCGAGGTCTACCGCCAGGCTGGGCGGGGGCGGGGGCGGCGGACCGGCGAAGAGGGTGTTGTCCTGGCCGGGCGGGGATAGGCGCGGCGCAGGTCACGCAGCACAGGGGGATGGCATGATCGAACGGACCCTGGACGACATCGACGCGGCGGATCTGGCTCGTCTGATCGAAGCTGGACGACCTGAAGGTCGGCGGCTCGACTACAAGCTGACGCTACCTGGACGGGGCGACGCCGACACCAAGGAGTTCCTGGCCGACATCACCGCCCTGGCCAATACCGATGGCGGCGATCTGATCTACGGCATGCGTGACGTTGAAGGCGTCGCCGCGGAACTGGTGGGCCTGCCGACCGAGGGTCTGGATGGCGAGATCCTGCGGCTGGAGAGCCTGGTGCGCGATGGCATGGATCCGCGCGTGCCACGGGTGCGCTTCCACGTAACGCCGTTGGAAGGTGATCGCGTGGCGCTGATCGCTCGGGTCGGGGCGAGCCTGGTGGCGCCGCATCGCGTCACCCTCAAGGGCACGAGCCGCTTCTTCGCGCGAAACAGCCGGGGGAAATACGAGATGGACACCGGTGAGCTGCGTCTGGCCTTTGCGGCCTCGGACCAGACGCCCCGCAAGCTGCGCGACCTGCACACAGCGGCGGTTCAGGCGATCTCTGGCGAGAACATGCCTTGTCGGCTGGAGGCTGGTCCGGCCTTGGTCCTGACCCTGGCGCCCCTGTCGATCCTACGCGAACCCCGCGATCTGGCGGAAAATGCGCTGCTGCCGCCGCTGCACGGTCGGGGTTACGACATGGCGGTGGGGCTCGATGGGGTGATCGCCTTCGTTCCCCTCGGGCACACTGAGGAGGCGACCACCGGCTGGGCTGTGAACCATCGTCGCGGCTACATCGATGTGGCGACGGTCATCGGCGCCACGCGGGAGGGGCAGGGGCGCGTCTGGCCTCAGCGCTTTCGTGAGGCCCTGTTCGGGACCGTGCGCCATGGCCTGACGCGGCTCCGGAATCATGGGGTCGAGGGCCCCTGGACACTCATGGCCACGGTGTTGGGCGTGCGCGACTTCATGTTGATCGGTGGCTACGACTTCTCCGCCGGACCCGCCTTCCAGAATATCGCCTATCTGGGCGAGGTCCTGGACGACACGCTGGCGAATGACAGCCTCGAACCCCTGTGGGCTGCGTTCCTGCGCTTATTCGGGGTCGAGGATCCACGGATGTGGAAGGTCGACTAGCTGGGCGGTTCGACTTGGTGCTCGTGAGCGCGCTGTCCTCGGCAGGGCGCTGGGCGGCTAGGCGACGGGCGTCTTGGAGTGAAGCCCAAGACGCCCTTCAGTACCTTAGCAGACCACGGCGAGGCCTCCGCTATTGCAGAGGATCAACGCTTGGTCGCCCACAACGAACATGTGGAAGCCTCGGCGACGGACCTCGGCCTCCAGCAGCGCCATAGAAGCGTGGAAATTGACCCAGCCGATATTGCGGCGGACGAGCCCGCCGTTGCGAGCTTGTCGAGAGCGGAAAATTTGTTGAATGAATGGATTATACAATCTATTTTGTCCTTATTGATTTCAGTTCATTTGATTTCTTTCTCAGCCGTCGGTTTGAAGGGCGCTGAAAACGGGTAGAGGAATTCCAACCGTACCTATATACTATCACATAACTTGCCCCTTGTCAAGCTTGGTTAACGCCGTTCGCCGAGTTGGCGTTCGCTCGATCAGGCGTGGGAACGGGCCAGATAGGGTTCCGCCCGGCGCTTTCGCGCCGGGCTTCCCCCTCTACGGAGAGCGACCGGCGGGCACGCTCGGTCCCGCGGCTTTCGCCGCTCCCTCGGGCGCGCCCCTTCGGGCGGCTGGCGCCGCCGCCGGCCGCTCGACGCCGCTTCCCGCCCGCGCCGGACGCGGGCTCCTTGCAGGCTTCATCTTTGCTAGGGCGCCGGCCTGGCGGCCGGCCGCGTGCTGGGGCTCTGCCCCTAGCGCACTTCGGATCGGCTTCCGCCCAGCTTCGGGCGTGAGACGGCGATCGGGCATCCGGACAGGCGCGCCCTGCAGCCGGGTCCCCGCGAAGCCGCCCCTCCGTTTGCCCCCGGTCTCGCCGACGGGCGCCGGGTTCGAGCGCGCCTTTTGCGCTCGAACCCGTCAGCCCAAGGAGGCTTTCATGACCGAGGAAGACCACGCCGCCGCCATCGCGGCCCTGAACGACGCCTGCCGCGCCGAGCCCGGCGCGGGCTGGACCCTGACCCCTGGGGTGCGAACCCTGCCCGAGGCCAAGCTGGCCCAGGCCCTGGCCGGGGTCACCGCCTTCGCTGACTTTTCCGAGGACAACGACCCCCACGGCGAGCGCGACTTCGGCGCCTTCGAGGTCGGGGGCGCGCGCCTGTTCTGGAAGATCGACTACTACGACCTCGACCTCTGTATGGCCTCGCCCGATCCGGCCGACCCGGCCGTGACCAAGCGGGTCCTGACCCTGATGCTGGCCGAGGAATACTGACGGGGCCGGGGCTGGGGCGGCCTGGCCGCCCCGGTCTTGGGTGACTAGGGCAGGGGGCTTACGGCAGCGCTTGGCGCCGCGCGCCGCCGCTTTGGGCGGCGGCGCGTCGGGTCATTGGCGCGCAGGTCGGGCGGGGCCTTAGCCCCCGTGGAGCATCGTCCACACCTTCCAGCCGCCGGTCACCACGGTCAGGACGGGCGCGGCGATCGTGCAGACCAGCACCACCGGGTTGCTCTTCAGCCATTGCACCAGGCCGCCAGCGGCGCCGATGCGGTCGGCCAGCGAGGCCTCGGTCTTCAGAGTGTCTTCGTTGGCCTTGGTCGCCACCGCGTACATCAGGTCGACGCGATTGTGCAGGGAGCGGTCGACCACTTCGAAGTCGCCGCGCTCCAGCGCCGCGGCCTGTTCGGCGCCATCGACCAGGTGCTTGGTGACCAGCCGGTTGCGCTCGGCCAGGCTCCGCAGGCGGTTGTCCCGCGCCGCGTAGTTGTCGCCATAGAGATCGATCATCCGAGCGGCCAGGTCGACGCGAAGCGCCTCGGGGATCTTGACCGGCCGGCCACCGAGCTGGCGATAGCGGTTTTCCAACGCGGCGAAGCCAAAGGTGGAGTCGCGCATGTTCCAGTGCAGCCAGTGCGTCGCGGCCAAATGGCTGCTGACGAAGGCGTAGAAGGCCTTGAACATCTCGCGCTCGGCCTGGTCGAGTTCCTGCGGGGTGGCCTTGGCCGGTTCCACGCCCGCTCGACGCAGCATGGTGCTCATCTCGAAGCTCTGGGTGGCCCCACTGCCCAGGTTGCGCGCGGCGATCGCGGTGACGCGACGGTCGGGCTTTTCGAACCCCTCGCAGGCATAGTGAACCACGAAGGCGTGGGCGCGGGAGGCCATGGAGCGGGCGATTTCTTCGCGCGCGGCGGTCCGGCGGGTCAGGGTCGTGGTCATGCTCAGGCTTCCTTCGACGTCGCCTTCTTGGGCGCGCTGTTACGCACGGCCCGGCTACGATCGCGTTCGGCCTGATCGGCCGCGGCCTTCAGCGCCTTGGCCGCCGCTTCGAGACGGGCGACCAGCGGCGTCAGATCGTAGCGGTTGGAGGTCTGGCCGCCGTGCGCCCGGTGACGGGCTTCCGAAACGATCAGGCCGCCGTCCAATCGCCAACGCCACCGTGGCCGCCCGCGAGGGGGTCTCGGTGCGCGTGCGCGACGTCGCCGTGGTCAAGGTCGGCGGCGCCCTGCGCACCGGCGCGGCCTCGGAGAACGGCGAGGAGGTGGTGATCGGCACGGTGCTGATGTTGACAGGCGAAAACAGCCGCACCGTCGCTGGCGCCTCGGCCGAAAAGCTGGCCGAGGTCGCCAAGAGCCTGCCGCCAGGCGTGAAGGTCCAGGTGGTCTACGACCGCTCCAAGCTGGTCGGGGCGACCATCAAGACCGTCGAGAAGAACCTGGTCGAAGGCGCGATGCTGGTCATCGTCGTGCTCTTCCTGCTCCTGGGCAACTTCCGCGCCGCCCTGATCACCGCCCTGGTCATCCCGCTCTCCATGCTGATGACCGCCATCGGCATGAACCGGCTGGGCGTCTCGGGCAACCTGATGAGTCTCGGCGCGCTGGACTTTGGCCTGATCGTCGACGGCGCGGTGATCATCGTCGAGAACGCCTTGCGGCGTCTGGCCGAGCGCCAGCACCACGAAGGCCGTCTTTTGACCCTGACCGAACGGCTGTCGGAGACCCGCGAGGCGGCCCGTGAAATGATCGCCCCCACCGTCTACGGCCAGGCGATCATCCTCCTGGTCTACGCCCCGCTGCTGACCTTCACCGGCGTCGAGGGCAAGACCTTCTCGCCGATGGCCATCACGGTGATGCTGGCCCTGGCCGCGGCCTTCGTGCTGTCGCTGACCTTCATCCCGGCCATGATCGCGCTCGTCATCCGCGGCAAGGTCGCCGAGAAGGAAGTCGCGCCGGTCCGCTGGACCAAGGCCCGCTACGCGCCGCTGCTGAGCAAGGTCGTGGCCCGGCCGCTGCCGGTGATCCTGGCCTCGGTCGGCATCTTCGCCGCCGCGGCGGTGACCTTCGCGTTCCTGGGCCGGGAGTTCACGCCCCAGTTGGACGAGAAGGACATCGCCGTCCAGGCCCTGCGGATCCCCTCGACCTCGCTGGAACAGTCGCTGCGCATGCAGCGGCGGATCGAGCGCGTGGTCGCCACCTTCCCCGAAGTGGCCTTCGTCTATTCCAAGACCGGCACGGCCGAGGTGGCCAGCGACCCGATGCCGCCCAACGCGGCCGACGCCTTCGTCATCCTCAAGCCGCAGAAGGACTGGCCCAACAAGAACGAGACCAAGGCGCAGCTGATCGAACGCATCGAAAAGAAGCTCGAAGGGCTCACAGGCAACGCCTACGAGTTCAGCCAGCCGATCCAGATGCGGTTCAACGAACTGATCGCCGGGGTGCGCGGCGATGTCGCCGTCAAGGTCTATGGCGATGACCTGGACGCCATGACCAAGACCGCCGAGGAGATCGCCACGGTCCTGCGATCGGTGAAGGGGGCGGCGGACGTCAAGGTCGAGCAGACCTCGGGCTTCCCGACCCTGGATGTCCAGCTCGATCGCGACGCTATCGGCCGCTATGGCCTGACGGTCGAGGAGGTCGCCGACACCCTGGCCGTGGCCATGGGCGGTCGCGAAGCGGGCCTGGTCTTCCAGGGCGATCGCCGCTTCGACGTGGTGGTCCGCCTGCCGGACGCCAGCCGCAACGACTTGGATGCCGTCGGCGCCCTGCCGGTCATGCTGCCGGCCGGCGTCGGCGCGCGCGCGGCGGTCCCGCTGCGCGATGTGGCCAAGTTCTCCTATTCGGAAGGCCTCAACCAGGTCAGCCGCGAGAACGGCAAGCGCCGGGTGGTTGTCCAGGCCAACGTCCGGGGCGCCGATCTTGGCTCCTTCGTTACTCAGGCCCAGGACAAGGTCGGCGCGCAGGTCAAGCCGCCGGCCGGCTCCTGGCTGGTCTGGGGCGGGCAGTTCGAGAACCTCAAGGCCGCCCAGGCGCGCCTGGCGCTCGTCGTGCCGCTTTGCTTCCTGCTGATCTTCGGCCTGCTGTTCATGGCCCTAGGCGGGGTCGCGCCGGCTGCGGCGGTGTTTTCGGCCATTCCGTTGGCCCTGGCCGGCGGGGTGTTCGCCCTGGCCCTGCGCGGCATTCCGTTCTCGGTCTCGGCGGCGGTCGGCTTCATCGCCTTGTCGGGCGTGGCGGTCCTCAACGGCCTGGTGATGATGACCGCCATCCGCCAGCGCCTGGCCTCCGGCCTGGCGTTGGAGGCGGCGATCATCGACGGGGCCATGGAGCGGCTGCGTCCGGTGATGATGACCGGTCTGGTCGCCTCGCTCGGCTTCGTGCCCATGGCCCTGGCCACCGGGACCGGGGCGGAGGTCCAGCGGCCGCTGGCCACGGTCGTCATCGGCGGCCTGATCACCGCCACGGCGCTCACCCTGTTCGTCCTGCCGGCCATCTGCCGCTTCGTCCTGCGCGCTCCGGTGCGTGGGGCCGCGGCGGCTCCGGTTCAATCCCAAGCTTGAGGAGGTGGCCATGCAAGTCGGGCAAGCCCTGCTGCTACGGATCTACACCGATGAGAACGCCATGCTCGGCGACCGGCGCTACTACGAGGCGCTGGTCGATCGGGCCCGTGGCGCGGGCCTGGCCGGCGCCACGGTGTTGCGCGGCCTGAGGGGTTTTGGGGCCTCCAGCGTCATGCACGGCGAGCGCGGCTTCGATCTGGCGCGAAACCTGCCGGTCGTGGTCGAGATCGTCGACGAGGAGCCCAAGCTTCGCCCCTTCATCGCCATGCTCGAACAGGGTGACGAGATCGGTCTGGTCACCCTCGAGAAGGTCGAGGTGGTCCGCTACGGCGGCCATCGCGTCCACTACGTCTGACTTGCCGGGCCGGCGTGTCGGGTCTCCCTGACGCGCCGGCCCGGACTCCATGTCTCGAGCCGGAGGTGGCCATGACCATCATCGTCAGCGTCGAAACCGACATCCGCGCCCCAGTGGCCAGGGTCTGGGCCAGCCTGGTCGATTTCGACCATTGGTCCGACTGGCATCCCCATCGCCGAGTGCTCGGCAAGGCCGAGCCGGGCGCGCGCGTCCAGCACCTGGTGGCCAGCGCCCATCCACTGCGCCGCAAGACGCCGGCCTTGATCGACATCCTCGAGCCGGAGGTCTGCCTCAGCTTCCGGTTCGGGCGTTGGCTGACCGGCTACAGCCATGAACGCTTGCGCCTGGAGCCGACGGCCAAGGGCGCGCGGCTGATCCAGGTCGCCGAGGTCGCCGACTGGACCGCCCCTCTGAACGGTGGGCGCGCCCGCTATGAAGCCTCGGTGCGGCAGGCCTACAGCGAGGTCGCCACGGCGCTGGAGCGTCATCTGGGCGTGGCCCGCGCGCCCAAGCCGCGTGGCGGCGCGCGCCTTCGCAGCCGCCTCTAGGGCGGTCCCATCCTGGCGCTGGTGCTTTGGCCCCCCGGGGCCTGGCCATCGCCCAAACCCCTCTTTCGGAGATCGTCGCATGGGAGCAGGACACGACCACGGCGCCAGCAACGCCAACGCCAAGACCCTCGGGATCGCGCTCGGCCTGACCACGACCTTTCTGGTGGCCGAGGTGGTCGCCGGTCTGGTCTTCAACAGCCTGGCGCTGTTGTCGGACGCCGCGCACATGTTCACCGACGCCGCCGCCCTGGCCATCGCCCTGGCGGCCATCCGGGTGGGCCGGCGCAAGCCGACCGACAGTTTCACTTTCGGCTATCGGCGCTTCGAGATCCTGGCGGCGGCCTTCAACGCCATCCTGCTGTTCGCCGTGGCCCTCTATGTGCTGGTCGAGGGGATCAAGCGTATCGTCGATCCCGAACCCGTCCAGTCGACCGGCATGCTGATCGTGGCGGTGCTGGGCCTGATCATCAACCTGATCGCCATGCGTCTGCTCAGTTCCCACAAGGACAAGAGCCTCAACGTTAAAGGCGCCTATCTGGAGGTCTGGGCCGATATGCTCGGCTCGCTCGGCGTCATCGCCGGGGCCATCATCATCCGCCTGACCGGCTGGCGGTTCGTCGACCCGATCGTGGCCATCGGCATCGGGCTATGGGTGCTTCCGCGCACCTGGATCCTGCTGAAGGACACCACCCGAATCCTGCTGGAAGGCGCGCCGCCGGGGCTGACCCTGGCGGCCGTGCGCAAGGCCATCACCCAGACGCCCGGCGTCGCCGGCGCCCATGAGTTGCACGTCTGGACCACTGGGGCGGACGAGGCCATTTGCACCGTCCACATCGTCCTGGCCGATGGCGCGGACGGCGAGGCTGTGCGCCAGGCCGTGGCCACGCGGCTGGAGGCCGACTACGACCTGCACCACGTGACTATCCAGACCGAGGCCCACAACTGTCAGGACGGGGCGGGCGGACACGCCTGAGCGGCGGCCCGCCGCTTGCGTGGCCTCAGGTCGTCGACGGCTTGGCCCGCCGGCCCCACCAGAAGCCGGCGGCCAGGGCCATGATCGTCAGCGCCTGGGCCAAGAGCCCCTCGACGGTGGGATAAAGGCCCAGCAACTCGACGCGCGGCGTGTGCAGCGGGTGCAGGTCGATCAGGCCCGCCTCCTGCAGGGCCGCCACGCCCTTGCCGGCCAGGACCACCGACAGCAGGGCCATCAGGCCGGCGCTGTAGGCGAAGAACTGGCCGATCGGCAGGCGCTTGCTGAAGTTCAGCATCAGCCAGGCGATCGCCGCCAGGATGACGACCGCCGTGGCGACCCCAGCCAGCATCGCCGCGCCGCCGCCCTGGCTCCACAGCGCCGTCATGAAGAGGATGGTCTCGAACACCTCGCGATAGACCACCAGGAAGGCCAGGCCGAACAGGAACCAGGCCGATTGCTTGGACAGCGCCTTGGACAGCTTCTCACGGATATAGACCTGCCAGGCGTCGGCCTGGGACTTGCCGTGCATCCAGATGCCGACCGAGATCAGCACGACGGCGGCGATCAGCGAACCAAAGCCCTCGGTCAGTTCGCGGCTGGCCCCACTGATCGAGATCAGATAGGTCGCCGCCGCCCAGGTCAGGCCGCCGGCCGCCAGGGCCGCGATCCAGCCGCCATGGACATAGGGCAGGACGTCGGCGCGGTCGGCCTTGCGCAGGAAGGCCAGCATGGCCACCACGATCAGCAGCGCTTCGAGGCCCTCGCGCAGCAGGATGGTCAGGGCGCCGGCGAAGCTGGAGGCGCTGCTGGCCTTTTCCGGGGCGAGCGCTTGGGCGGCCGCGCCGAACAGGGCGTCCAGCCGTTCGATCTGGCCGCGCACCTCGCCGATCGGCGCGCCCCGGCCGATGGCGCCGCGCACCTCGCCCATGGCCCCTTCGATCCGCTGCATCAGCGCCGCGTCCCGCGCCCGCAGGGCCGGTTCGACCGGCTCGAAGCCGTCGAGATAGGCCGCCAGCGCCAGGTCGGCGGCCTTACGGTGTTCGCCCGCGGTGTAGGCCGCCAGGCTGAGGTCGAGCTTGCGCCGGGCGATGTCCAGCGTGCCGGTGGTGGCCTGGACCACGACCTCGGGATGGCGGCGCAGATAGGCGGTCAAGGCGCGGGCCTTGGGTTCGCCGATCGCCGCGGCCAGGGCCGCCGGGGTCGTCTGGGTCAGGGCCTGCAGGTTGGCAAAGCGCGCCCGCACGGCCGGGTCGCTGTTCCACAAGGTCTCGCCGGTCTTGGCCTCGGCGTCGGTGAAGGCAAAGCGCCCGACATAGAAAGCCAGGTCCCAGCGATCGTCGCTGGGCAGGTGGGCGTAGCTGGCCATGGCCGTGCCATCCAGGCCTTGCTGGATGACCTGGTAGAGGCCAAAGGCGCTGCGCTGGCGGGCGCGCTGGGCGTCGGCAAAGGCAATCGGCGGTGGATCCAGGCCCGCGGCGTTGGGACCATTGGCGCGGCCGTCGGCCCCATGGCAGGCCGCGCACTGCTCGGCATAGAGCGCCGCGCCGCGCGCCAGGTCCGGCGCCCGCGTAGGGGCCAGGGGCGTGGGGTAGGCGGCCAGCAGATCGGCGGCCAGGCAGTGGGCCTGGCCCGCCACCAGGGCCGGATCCTTCTTGCCAGCGATCGAAGCTTGCAGGACCTCGGCCTCGCCCAGCAGGGCCGGCTGCACGGCGCTCGCGGGGAGCTTGGCGATCCGGTCGCGGATCTGGGCCCCGAATTCGTTCATCTCGGCATATTCGGACGCGCTGACGACCTTGCCGTCCTTCACAGCCCCGGGATAGTCGACGGCGACATAGTCGAGAAGCCGCCAGACGGTCTGGGCCGGCGTGGCTTCCTGGGCTTGGGCCGGAGCCAGGGTGAGGACCGCCCCGAGCAAGGCGACGACCAGGCTGGTCAGGGTGGGTTTGAGAGCGCCAATCATTATCATTCCAATAGTCTGTTCGGGCCGGGCGGGCGATGGGTCTAGGGAGCGGTGAGGGCGGCGCGTTGCTCGTCGCGCGCCTGGCGCGCGATCTGAACGGCGGAGGAGAGGAAGATCCAGGCCAGGACGAGGCCGGCGATCAGGTCGGGCCAGCGCGATCCGGTCAGCCAGACCAGGCCGCCGGTGGCAGCCACCGCCAGGCACTGGATCAGGTCGTTGCGGGTGCAGAGCCAGACCGAGCGGACATTGGCGTCGCCGTCGCGAAAACGCACCAGCAGGGCGGCGGCGACCAGATTGGCCAGCGCGCCCACCAGGCCGAGCACGGAGATGATCTCGCCGGAGGGGGCGGCCCCACGCCAGGCGCGCCAGATCGCGATGGCGGCGACCGATAGGGCCACCGCGCCCAGGCTTAGGCCTTTGAACCGCGCCGCGCCCGTACGGACCTTCACCGACTTGCCGATCGCCCACAGGCTTATGGCGTAGGTGGCGCTATCGGCCAGGAAGTCCAGGGCGTTGGCCGACAGGGACGCCGAGCCCTCGATCATCCCGCCGACCAGGACGATGGCGAAGCCCAGCAGGTTGATGGCGATGACCAAGGTCAGGGCGCGGCGATAGGCGGGGGAGGTCCCGTCGAACTTGGCGGGGCTGCCGCAGCCGCAGGAGGCGGGGAGGGGACTGGTGTCGCGCGCGGTGCTCATCGGATCCTTGTGCATCCTCTAGTCACTAGAGGATCAAGCCGATAGAGCTTGGCCAGGAGCGCCCATGACCCTTTCGATCGGACAGGTGGCCAAGGCCGCCGAGGTGAAGATCCCGACCATCCGCTTCTACGAGGAGATCGGGCTGTTGCCCGCGCCCCGGCGCGCGGCCAACGATCGGCGGATCTACGAGCCCGCGATCGTCGAACGCCTGGCCTTCGTGCGCCACGCTCGCCAGCTGGGGTTCCCGCTGGAGGCGGTGCGCGCCCTGCTGGACCTTTCGGACCATCCGGACCGATCGTGCGGCGACGCCAATCGCCTGGCCGCCGAGCAGTTGCAGGCGGTGGAGGCCAAGATCGCGCGCCTGGAAGGGCTGCGGACCGAGTTGGCGCGCCTGGTCGCGACGGGCTGCGAAGGCCCGGCCGCCGACTGCCGGGTGATCGAGGCCCTGGCCGGCTAGGCGCGGATCAGGGTTCACGGCCGACCGGGACCTTGGACGGCGCCGGCGTCGTCATGCCCGGCATGTCCTTCATGTCCGGCACGGCCTTCATGTCCTTCATTCCGGGCATGCCCTTCATGTCGCCGCCCTCTTTCATCACCGCGTCGTGGTCGGCCGGCGCGTTCTGAGTGGCGGCAAGGTACTGCTCGGGCGACATCGACGGCAGCTGTCGCACGAAGGCGACCATGTCCCACACCAGGGCGTCGCTATGGGTGCGGCCCCAGGCCGGCATGGCGGTCATCTTGATACCGTGCTTGATCACCCAGAACTGCTCGCCAGGGGGCCGCCCGGTGGTGCGCCAAAGTTCCGCCGCCTGCGGATAGAGCCCCCAACTCATCTCGGTCTTTTCCAGGCCCGGACCCAGATGGCAGCCGCTGCACATCTGCGTATAGAGCCCCGCGCCGCTGGCGATACGCTTGGGATCGCTCAGATTGTCGGGCGGCTGGATGCTGGCGGCCCGGACACTGATCGAACGGTTTCGCAGGGTCTCCAGCAGGGCGTAGACCGGCCGGGTGTGGGGCGCGTCAGCGCCGATGTTGTAGACGCCCAGGCCGATGGTGACGCCGGCGATCAGCGCCGCCAGGAGGGCGGCGACCCCCAGCACCAGGGCGATGCCAAGATGGGTGCGCGGGTGCGCGAGGTTCCAGCCGAACAACTTCATGGTCTATCCCTCCCTATGGGACATGGTCTCGGTGAGACGCGTTCTTGTCGGTGGCGCGCCTGAGCGCGGGCGGGCGCTAGAGGCCGGCGATGCGCTTGGCGATCTGGACCATGAAGGCCTTCATCAGCGCGGCCATCATCGGCAGGAAGATCAGCAGGGCCACGAAGATCGCGACGATCTTGGGCGCATAGACCAGGGTTTGTTCCTGGATCTGGGTCAGCGCCTGGAAGAGCCCGATGACCACGCCGACCACCAGGCCGACGATCAGCACCGGCGCGGAAATCTGGATGGTCAGCCAGATCGCCTCGCGCGCCACGTCCAGGACCTCGGCCCCGCTCACCGGGGGCGCTCGGGGCCGCGCGGGGCGGACTGGGCGATAGGCGCTTCATCGACAAACCCATCCTGAACCGAAGTCGCGGGCATCTGCCTTGCTCCGGGAAAACCGCCGCGGCGCAAGGCGCCGCTGCCTTGCCTTACGCAGCGGGGGAAGACTTCCCTCATCGGGCGCGTAGGATTGCGTTCGCGCCGCCGCAACCCGGCCGTCGCTCGCGAAAACGGCAGACTAGAACGTCGTTCACCGACCGTGATCGCGGGCTTGAGGGGCCGCGGGCGGCTAGCGCGTACCCCAGACAGAAACCGCTTTTTTGGAGATTTTCGTGAAAGCCAATCGTCAAGGCCTGGGGGGCGCGTCGGCGCTCGCCCTGACCCTAGCGCTCGCCTCTGTTCCGGGCAGCGCCTGGGCCCAAGCCCAAACCCAAGCGCCCGCGGCGCTCGAAGAGATCGTCGTCACCGCCGAGCGACGCGAGACCAACCTGCAGGACACGCCCGTGGCGGTGACCGCCATCACCGGCGACACGCTCCGGGCCCTGGGCGCGGCCACCATCGAGGACCTTCAGGTCTTCACGCCCGGGATCACCATCACCAACGACTCCATGGCCATCATCAACATCCGGGGCATCGGCACCTCGGCCTTCGGCGTGGCCACCGATCCCAGCTCGACCGTCCACTATGACGGCGTCTACATCCCGCGGCCGACCACCAGCTACCAGGACATGTTCGACGTCGAGCGCATCGAGCTGCTGCGGGGGCCGCAAGGGGTCCTGTTTGGCCGCAACTCGGCGGGCGGCACGCTGAACATCACCTCCCAGGCGCCGACCGCCACCCTGCAGGGCGTCGTCAGCGCCACCCTGGGCAACTACGACCGCCGCACCTTCAGCGGCACGGTGTCGGGGCCGCTCGGCGAGCGAGTGCGGGGCCGGCTGACCGTGATGAAGAACGATCGCGACGGGATCTATTCCAATCCCAAGACCGGCGAGGACTACCAGAACATCAATCGCGCCGCGGTCCGGGGCACGCTGTCCTTCCTGGTCAGCGACCAGCTGGACGTGGTGTTGCGCGCCGACTACGGCCGCGACCGCGAGACCGGCTATCCCTCGCTGCGCGCCAGCTATCCGGCCGCCTTCGCCCTGGCGGGCGCGACCATCCCGCGCGGCCGCGACGAGCTGATCCTCGACACCCGGCCGCGCAACAATGTCGAGAACGGCGGGGTTTCGGCCACGGCGACCTATGTCACCGCGCCGTTGACCTTCAAGTCGATCACCGCCTTGCGGGCCAGCACGGTCGATCAGGTTCTCGACGTCGACGCCACCAATCTCTTCCTGCGCAACATCACCCTGTGGGAGCGCTCGCGCTCGTTCACCCAGGAGCTGCAGGTCAGCAACAACGACGCCGAACGCCTGGAATGGATCGCCGGCGCCTTCTACCTGCGTGAAAAGGCCCGCGACCAGCTGCAGATCCTCGAGCCCGGGCGTCAGCTTGCCCTGCCGGAGAACAATGTCACCGACGCCGCGGCGCTCTATGGCCAGGCGACCTATCGGGTCATGGACCGCACGCGCCTGACCGCGGGCCTGCGCTACAGCTATGAGCGCAAGAATTTTGCCTATCGCGCCAAGGTCGGCGGCGTCGATGCGGGCGGGGAGGCGGCCAAGGCCTCCTGGCGCGCCTGGACGCCCAAACTCGGCGTGCAGTACGACGTCAGCGACGACGTGATGGCCTATGCCTCGGTGACGCGGGGCTTCAAGTCGGGCGGCTTCCAGCTGGGCGATGGACGTCCGTTCCGCCCCGAATACATCTGGAGCTACGAAGGCGGCGTCAAATCCATGCTGTGGGACCGGCGCGTGCGCGCCAATCTCAGCGTCTTCTACTACGACTACACCGACCTGCAGGTGGTCGAGTACATCAACGGGGTGGCGACCACCACCAACGCCGGCAAGGCCACGCTCAAGGGCGGGGAGCTGGAGATCGTCGCCCGCCCGGTCGCGGGCCTGGATCTGACCGCCACCGCCGCCTATCTCGACGCCCAGTACGACCGCTATTTCGACCAGGGCGTCAGCCTGGCCGGCTACACGCTGCCCAATGCGCCCAAGTGGAACCTGACCTTCGCGGCGGCCTATCGCTTCGAGTTCGCCGACGGCCACAGCCTGACCCTGCGTGGCGACGTGGGCTGGCGCGATCGGGTCTATTTCAAGCCCAACAATCTGCGGCAGTTCTCCGAGGACCCCAACACCCTGGTCAATGCACGCGCCACCTTCGCGCCGGCAGGCGGCGTCTGGGAGATGTCGATCTTCGCCCGCAACCTGACCGACGCGCGATACGCCACCTACAAGACGGTCGGCACGGATGCGACCGGGGTTTCCAACCCGGCACTGCCGCTCTCCGTCTTTGGGGAGCCGCGTCAGTACGGCGTGCAGATGCTGCGACGCTTCTGATGGCGGCGGCCTGCGCCGCGTCCTCCCACCAGCCCGCGAGGACGTCGGTCGCAGGTTTTCCATGTTCAATTTCGGGGAATAGTCATGAAATCCATGTTCCTGGCGGCCAGCCTGGCCGCCGCCTTCGCCCTGCCCACGAGCGCCGGCGCGCAAACCCGCGATCCGTCCGCCGAGGTTCGCGCCGTGGTCGATCAGTTCACTCAGGCGCTGTCGCAGAAGGACGCCGCGCGCATGGGGCCGCTGTTTTCCAAGGACAGCATCGTCATCGAGGGCGGGCGGCTGGAAGGCTCATTCGAGACCTATCTCCACCATCACCTTGGTCCCGAGCTGGCCGAGTTCGACAGCTTTACCGTGAAGGACCGCAAGGTCAGCGTCCGCCAAGCCGGCGATGTGGCCTGGGCCTATGAGACCTATGGCTATGAGGTTCGGCTGAAGGGCAAGCCCATGCCGCTCTCGCGCCTGGGCGCGACCACCGCGGTCCTGGTCAAGACCGACGGGGCCTGGCGGATCGTCCAGCTGCACATCTCGTCCAAAGCGCCGCCCGCCAAGAAGTAGCGGCCAGGACGCCGTCGTCGGCGAGGGCAAAGGGCCAAGCCTGCGTATCCCCTAGAAAGCCGCAAGGCGTGTGGGGCAAGTCCGTGGGGCAAAAGCTTATTGTGGTCGCCGACGATGATCCCGCCTGCCGGGGTCTGATGGCCGAGATCTTGACCGACGCGGGCTATGCCTGCGTCGAGGCCGAGTGCGGACGCAGCGCGCTGGCCTTGATAGACCTGCGGCCGGACCTCCTGCTGACCGACCTCTTCATGCCCGACCTGGACGGCATCGAGATCATTCTCAAGGCCAAGCAGACCTGGCCCGGCGTGCGCATCGCCGCCATCAGCGGCGGCATCGGCGCCTTCGACCCCATGGTGCTGCTGCGCATGGCCGCCATCCTGGGGGCCGACGTGGCTCTACCCAAGCCCTTCTCGGTTGACCAGCTGCTGACATGCGTCGCCCAGGCGCTCGCGGCCGAGCGCCCTAGCGCCGATCCAGGCGCACAGGATGTGCGATGAAACGCCCAGACTCTCCGCCCGATTGCGCGAACTATACAAGTTGCGAAGCTTGTTTCGCCGCGACTGGACTTCTCCGTCGGCTGACGACAAACGCCACCTACAATTAATTCGCAGTCGCAACTGCAAAGTGTGGGGCTTGTCCGTCATGCGCATCCAGAACCTTCCTCGTCTTGCTCTGCTGCTCACCGTCAGCGGGACCGCGCTCATCGCTTCGGCGGCGTGGGCTCAATCCTCCAGCCCGGCCACGCGCGCCCAGGAGGCCACCGAACTGAGCGGTGTGACGATCACCGGCCAGACCGAAAGCCGCCAGGGCTACAAGGTCAGCAAGACCCTGTCGGCGATGAAGACCGACACCGCCCTGATCGACACGCCCCAGTCGGTCAGCATCGTCTCGCTCAAGCAAATCCAGGATCAGGCGGCCGGCGGGATCGGCGACGCCATCCGCTACCTGCCCGGCGTGTTCTCCGCTCAGGGCGAGGGCAACCGCGAGACCTTGGTGTTCCGCGGTAACGCCTCCACCGGCGACTTCTTCGTCGATGGCGTCCGCGACGACATTCAGACCTACCGTGATCTCTACAACATCGAGCGCCTGGAGATCTTCCGCGGCCCCAACGCCATGATCTTTGGTCGTGGCGGCGTCGGTGGGGTGGTCAACCGCGTGACCAAGATGGCCGACTGGCAGCGCGTGCGCGAGGTGCAGCTGGAAGCCGGCAGCTTCAATCACAAGCGCGTTCAGTTCAACCTGGGCGACGGCGTCGACGACAAGCTCGCCCTGCGCCTGGCCGGTGTCTACCAGAACAGCGACAGCTATCGCGACGGCGTGTCCCTGGAGCGCTGGGGCTTCAATCCGACGGCGGCCCTGCGGCTGACGCCCGACACCCTCGTCCAGCTCGGCTACGAGCACTTCGAGGATGACCGCATCGCCGATCGCGGCGTGCCGGCCCGCTATCTGCCGGCCGGCGCGACCCGCCCGGTGACGCCGCTGCGCACGCCGCGCGACGTCTTCTTCGGCGATCCGGCCGCCAGCCCGACTTGGACCAATACCGACGCCCTGACCCTGTTCGTCGCCCACCAGATCAGCGAGCGGGTGTCGATCCGCAACCGGACCCGCTACGCCGACTATGACAAGTTCTACCAGAACGTCTTCACCGGCGCGGTCAACGCCGCCGAAACCGCGGTTCCGATCTCGGCCTACAACAACCGCACCCAGCGCAAGAACCTGATCAACCAGACCGACCTGAATGCCGATCTGATGCTCGGTGGCGTGACGCACAAGCTCCTGGTCGGGGCCGAGTTCGGACGCCAGGAGACCAGCAACCTGCGCCTGGAAGGCCGGTTCGCGGGTGGGGCGACCACCGTCACCGTCCCGGTCACCGCGCCGACCATCAACCAACCGATCAGTTGGGTCGCGATCGCCAGCAGCGGCGACAACGCCGGGGTCACCAAGCTGGCGGCCGTCTATGCCCAGGATCAGATCGCGCTGGGCGAAAAGGTCGAGCTGGTCCTGGGCCTGCGCTACGAACGCTTCAACACCAAGGTCACCGACCGCCGCACGGTCGGCTTCCCGGTGGGCCAGCAGCGCGATTTCGACGTCACCGACACCCTGTGGTCGCCGCGCGTGGGGGTGATCTACAAGCCCGCGGCCAACGCCTCGCTCTATGCCAGCTTCTCCAAGACCTATCTGCCGCGCGGCGGCGAGCAACTGACCAGCCTGTCGATCAGCAACCAGAACCTGGATCCCGAGCAGTTCAAGAACTACGAGCTGGGGGCCAAGTGGGACGTCCTGCCGGGACTCAACCTGGCCGCGGCGGTGTTCCAGCTCGATCGCAGCAACGTCCTGGCCCTCAGCGACCCCAACAACGCCGCCTCGCCGACGGTGCCGATCGGCCGCCAGCGCACCAAGGGCGTGGAGCTGAGCGCGACCGGCCAGATCAGCGACCGGGTGAGTCTGGTGGGCGCCTATACCTATTCGGACGGGACCTTCCGCGACAACGTGTCGGGCACGGTCAAGGCCGGCAACCAGCTGGCCAACATGCCCAAGACCAGCGCCTCGCTGTGGAGTCGCTTCGAGGCCACCGATCGGCTCGGTCTGGCCGCGGGCGTCGTCTACCAGGGTCGGCGTTTCGCCTCGAGCGACAACCTCGTGGTCATGCCCAGCTACACGCGGGTCGACGCAGCCGCCTACTTCAAGATCAACGACAAGCTGAAGGCGCAGGTCAATGCCGAGAACCTTTTTGGGGCGCGCTACTACCCGTTCGCCCAGAGCAACTCCAACCTCACCCCCGGCTCCCCGACGGCGGTGAAGGTGGGCCTGTCCGCCAGCTTCTGACCCCGCGGGGCGACGGACAAGACCGACCGGTTCGACGCCGACCAGAGCCCCGCGCTCTGGTCGGCGTCAGCTTGAGGCCGGGCGCGCATCGGGGCGCGCGCCTGAAGGATACCAAGACCATGAGAATCCTCATCGCCGAGGATGACGACGAGACCGCCGACCATCTGGCGCAGGCCTTGCGCGCCGTGGGCCATGGCGTCTCACGCACCGACAACGGCGTGCAAGCCTTGCTGATGGCCATGAACGAGGTCTTCGACGTCCTGATCCTGGACCGGATGCTGCCGGGCATGGATGGCCTGCAGGTCGTGAAGATGCTGCGGGCGGGCGGGGTGAGCACCCCCGCCCTGATGCTGACGGCCATGAGTCGGATCGCCGATCGTGTCGAGGCGCTGGAGAACGGGGCCGACGACTATCTGATCAAGCCCTACGCTTTCTCCGAACTGCACGCGCGCTTGAACCTGATCGCGCGCCGGGCCAGCGTGGCCCGGCCCGAAAAGGCGCTGGTGGTGCTGGACCTGGAACTGGACCTGCAAAGACGCGTCGTGCGGCGCGGCGGCAAGCGCTTGGACCTGCAGCCGCGCGAGATCACGATGCTGGAGGTGCTGATGCGCAACCCCCATCGTTTCATGACCCGCGCCATGCTCCTCGAAGCGGTCTGGGAGCTTGGCTTCAATCCACGCACCAACATCGTCGAGACCCACATCAGCCGCCTGCGCGCCAAGCTGAACGCCGGCTTCGCCACCGACGCGATCATCACTCAGCGCGGGTCGGGCTACATGATCCGCAGCGAATGATCCGGCTCTTTCCTCGATCGACCAGGGGCCTTGTCCTTCTGATCGCCGGGTTGCTGTCGCTGGCCACCCTGATCCTGGGCCTGATCGTCTATCGCGTCTCGCACGAGGCGCTCGAACGTCAGCTCCGCCACCGCGTCCTGGTGCAGACCCAAGGGCTGCTGGCGGCGCGGCGAGGCGGCGGCCCCTCCGCGCTGGTCGCGGCGATCGGATTGCGCGAAGCAGAGGGGCGAGGCGAGGGGATGGGCTACATCTTGGTGGGCGCGCGGGGCGAGCGCCTAGCCGGCGCCCTGCGTGCTTCGCCGCCGGAGCCGGGGTGGCTGGAACATCTCGACTTCGAGGACGGTGGCGGCGCGCGCGGCGTCGCCCAGGCCCTGACCACGGCCTTGCCGGGAGGCGGCCGGCTGGTGGTCGCCGCCGACCGCGCGCCGGTCGACGCCGCGGATCTGGCACTGCTCAAGGTCTTCGCTGCGGCGCTTTCGATCACGCTGCTGCTGGGCGTGGGCGGGGCCGGATTTCTCGGGGCGATCATTCAGCGACGCCTGGCCCAGATCAGCGCCGCGGCCCAGGCGATCGTCGACGGCGATCTGACCCGCCGCATGCCGCGCGACCCGGCGTCCCAGGAGTTCGACGCGCTGGCCGCCACTCTCAACCACATGCTCGACCGCATGCAGGTGCTGATGGAAACCCTGCAGCAGGTCTCCAGCGACATTGCCCATGACCTGCGCACGCCGCTGACCCGCCTTCATGGGGTTCTGGAGACGGCGCTAGGCCAGCCCGCCGGTGACGGCGACCAGGGCGCCCGGCTAGCCCTGATGCGCGCTTCAGCCCACGCCGAGGAGATCCTCGACCTCTTCGCCGCGCTTCTGAGGATCGCCGAGATCGAAAGCCTGGAGGTTCGGGCTGGATTCCAACATGTCGATCTGTCGGGCCTGGTGGAGCGCTGCCTCGACGCTCTGCGTCCGGATGTCGAGGCCGCGGGCTATGTCCTGCGCGCGCGCATCGACCCCGGCCTGGCGGTCGAAGGCGACAAGCACCTCCTGTCCCAACTGCTCGTCAACCTGATCGAAAACGCCGCTCGCCACACGCCCCTGGGCACGCTCATCGTCGTGTCACTGGCCGCGACGGCCTCCGATGCGGTCCTTTGCGTTCGCGACAATGGTCCAGGCATCACGGCCGACAAGCATGAGGTCGTGCTGCGGCGGTTCTCGCGGCTGGAGCAGAGCCGTCACAAGCCAGGTCACGGCCTGGGCCTGACGCTGGCTGGCGCGGTGGCGCGCGCCCACGTCTCGACTTTGCGCTTGGAGGACGCCAGGCCGGGTCTGGCGGTGTCCCTGACCCTGTCGCGCGCCTAGAGCAAGGCTCCGGCCATGAGCCTGAAGCTCCCAGCCTCATGGAGGATGAGCGCGCCGATCGCGATCAGCACGAAGGGCAGGACGATGTGTCCGAATTTGCGGATCGGAGCGCCGATCGTGCGGTGATTGACCAGCCAGAAGGCCAGCAGGCACCAGATCGCGGTCATGGCCAGGAAAGCAGCGGCAGTGATGACGATCTGGCCGGCGGTGCGGGTGGCGAAAAACGGCGCTTAGACACCCAGATTGTCGCCGCCATTGGCGATGGTCACCGCCGCGACGGCGATGATCTTGCCCAGCCCCGACGCGCCGGTCCGATCGGGAATCTCGTCTTGGGCCGCATCGATAGGCTTGCGCAGGTCGAACAGCTTCTTGAGGCCCAGGGCGAGGGGGATCAGGCCTAGCAAGCCCACATAGGGCGGCGCCAGGACGAGCGAGACCAGCGCCGCCAGAACGCTGGCGCCAACGAGAACCGCCATGCCCAGGTATTGGCCCACCACCACTTGGCGCGGTCGAAATCGCCGGTCGGAGAAGAAGCCGACCAGAACGAAAATATCGTCGACATTGGTGACGGCGAACAACGGAACCGCAAGGGCGAGAGTGGCGAAATCCATGGACTGACCTGGGCGACTGGCTTTGAACGAGGGTTGCTGGCGCGGATGCGGCGGCTAACGGGCGGCGGTGCTGGCGCGGGGCGCACCAAGGCCGGCCACGCCGACACCGGCGGCCCGGATCGCGGCCAGGCCATTGGTCGCGAAGGCTGACCGCGAATAGCGGGCCATCACCCAGGCGCGCCCCTCCTGGCCGCACTCAAAGGCCCATTGCGGCGCTTTGGCAAGGTTCTCCAACGCCCCGGCCAACGCTTCGACGTCGCCATAGTCGACCAACACGCCGCCGCCCGAGGCCCTGATGCTGTTTGCCATTTCGCCGACCGGGCTGGCGATCACGGGCAGGCCCGCGCACATCGCCTCGTGGGCGGCGATGCCGAAGCCTTCATGGTGGGAGGGCTGCACATAGCCATTGAGCAGGGCCAGGAACGGGCCAGGCGCGACGAAGCCGACGAACCAGACATTGGTCAGCTTCAGCTCGGCGACACGGCGCTGCAGGTCCGCCCGCGCGGGGCCATCCCCGGCGATCAGCACTTGGAGCGTTCTGGCCCGGGCCGGCGAGGTATCGCGCAGGCGGGCCAAGGCCTCGATCAGCACGTCATAACCCTTGTTGGGATGCAGTCGCCCTAGGCTGCCGATCGTGAACTTGCCGCTGTCGGCCGCCTTGGCCACGGGGGCCTCGGGATCGGCTTGGAAGATCGGCCAGATGCTGATCTGGTCCTGGTCGATGTTCAGCACGCGCTTGCCGAACGCCGCGACGGTGTCGGAGTCGGCGATCCAGTGACGGGTCAGCGATACGGTCGCGCGCATGATCATCGCGTTGACCGGCTTCAGCCAGGCGTTATGCAGCCAGCTGACCACAGGGATTCCTTGCAGCCGGCCGACCAGCTGGCCGGTGACGGTCGCATGGCTCAGCGAAGTCCAGATCAGGTCCGGCGCCATGGTCTTGACGATGCGGTTGAGCCGCAGCGCGGTGCGTACGAAGCGGCGCTTGGCGCCGCCGATGACCGCATAGGGCGTCCCCGTCGCCTCCAGCACTGGGCGGGCCAAGCCATCGCGCTCCATCAGCGAGACTACGAAGACCTCATGGCCCGCGGCCCGCAGGACCGCCAGGATCCGTGGCAGCGGCAGCGCGCCGCCGCCGCCGTCCAGCGAGTTGATCACGTAGCAGATCTTCATCGCGACATCCCCCCGACCACGCTAGGTCCGGTGCCGGGCGAAGACCGCCGTCTTGCCGGTGCGGTCCAGCACCAGCAGGGTGTCGAACGGATCGCGCTGGCCGCCCGGCATTTCCATGCCGGGCGAGCCCAGCGGCATGCCCGGGACGGTCAGGCCCAGGCCCTTGGGTCTTTCCTTCAGGAAGCGCGCGACGTCGGTCGGCGGCACATGGCCCTCGAAGACGAAACCGTCGATGACACCGGTGTGGCACGAGGCCAGTTGGGGCGTGATCCCATAGCGCGCCTGGATCGGATAGAGATCGTCCATCTCCATCACCGTGGCCTTGAAGCCGGCCTTCTCCATCTGGGTCAGCCAGGCGGTGCAGCAGGCGCAGATCGGCGTCTTGTAGAGAACGAACCGTCCGGGCGGCGCGGCCTGGGCGCAGCCGGCGAGGAGGAGCGCCGCGCCGGCGGCGAGCAGGGCCCGGCGGTCAGGCGGGGAAGCGAACTTAGCCATGTCTGGACTCATTTCAGTGGGAATCAGGAGAGGTGGCCTTGGCGTGGCGGGCGACCGAGGCGGGCCAGAGCCGGTCGGTCTCTCGTCGCAGCTTGCCGCGCACGGGCGCTTCGAAGCGGTGGTGGATGATGAGCGCGGCGGCCGTGCTGAGGACCAGCAGGCACGCCACCTCCCAGGCGCCGAGCAGATAGGTGCTGGAACGGCCCGTCAGGATCGAGACCACGCCCTTCCAGCCGATCAGCACGGGCATGTGCAGCAGATAGAGCGCGTAGGATGCTTCGCCGGCGACCAGCATCCAGGGGTGCGACAGAAGGCGATCGGCGCGCGCCGTCGACAGCACGGCCAGCGCCAGGATCACCGGACCGGCGGCGAGGACCACCAGGCGGTCGTCGGCCTTGAAGTGCATCAACAGCAATAGCGTCGTCGCCGACAGCCAGCCTGCCGCGAGCGCCTGGACCCGCGTCGGTCGCAAGCCTTGGCCCAGCCGATAAAGGGCGATGCCGTAGATGAATTCCGGTGCTATCCGCAGGACCCCGAGATTGGCTTGGGCGTGGACCACGGTCTGACCGAACATCGCCTGATAGCTCAGCTCCGCGCCCACGAAGACGAGCGCCGACAGGCTCAGCAGCCGCCAGGGACGCTGGGCGAGCGCGACGCCGATCCAGGCGAAGGCCGGGAAGGCCAGGTAAGCGAACCATTCCGCCGACAACGACCAGGACGGACCGTTCCAATCCGCTACGAAGGTCTGAGGAAGCCAGGCCTGGACCAGCAGCACGGTGGCGGCCAGGCCCAGGGGATTATAGAGGCCGCGGTCAAACTCTGCGCCGACCAGGATCGCCAGGCCGACCATCACCAGCACGAAGGCCAGCACCAGCAGATGGGTCGGATAGATCCGCGCGATGCGGGCGACCAGGAACCGTCGATAGTCCAGCGTCCCCTCGGCTAGGGGCTGGCGATAGGCATGGGTCAGGACGAAGCCCGACAGGATGAAGAAGATGTCGACGCCGTACTGGGCGCGGTTGAACAGGCCGGTCCAGGCCGAGGCGTTCCACGACCACTGCAGCTGATAGTGGAAGAGCACCACGCCCAGGGCCAGGAGGAAGCGTACCGAAGTCAGCGCCGGCAGGGCGTCGGGAAAGGCCCCCCTGGCCGCCTCGGGTGCTGTTCCTGACCTGTCCTGACGCATCTGACCCCGCTCGATCCTTGGCCGGTATACGCGCCGGGGCGGGGCCAGCCCTCAGATGGGCAAGGACGTCTTCGGGGCGGCCGCGAGCGGATCGACCAAGGCGTCGCCAGGGTGAGGGCTGAGCGGCGGTCCTGCGTACTGCTTGGCGTGGATCGCGCCGCGGCGGCGACAAGCGGGACATTGGACATGAGGTCGCAAGGACTGCGCATCGGGCGCCTGGCGGGCTTGGCCGGGCTGGCGCTGTGGCCGGCGACAGGCCATGCCGCGCCGACGGACTATCGCTTCGAGCCGATCGCGTCTGTGGTGGCGCGCGGCGTGGCCGTACAGCTGCAGGTTCGGGTCTGGCGGCTGGACAATCGCCTGGTTCCGCAGGTCCAATTCAGCAATCTGCAAGTCGATCGCTCGCCGGAGGGGCAGGCGGATGGGGCCTTGCCCGCCTTCTTCGCCCCCAGCCTGGACTACGGGGTCTACACCTTCCGCGCGGACCTGCCGACCGACGGAACCTGGGCGCTGAAGTTCACCGCCAAGATTCCTGGCGAA